>CAZWQH010000090.1:0-13513 GCA_964635815.1 uncultured Sandaracinaceae bacterium | reverse complement strand
CTGTTCCCGCGCTTTTGCATCGAAGTGCCTGGCAAGCGTGAGTCGGGAGCGACACACGCGAAGCGCGTGCGCGTTCTGAGCGCGGAGCGCCGCCGCCATGTCGAGCTCGAGCTCGACGCTTGAAGAAGTGCCGCCTGAGTTCGACGGGCATCGCATCGTTGTGCTTGTTCGCGACCCAACGAAGCGGTCGGGCTCTAAACCTTGGCAGCGAACGTGCACGAACGCGTTGGAGTGGTTCGTTTCGAGCGGACGATACGTTTCCAGCGGTGCTCTGTTCCTGAGCACGTAGCGTGGCACATAGAAACCTGAAGCATCCGTTGCTCTGTGAAGCGTAGAAATCAATCCCGAGCGCTCCGGCGTGACGCGTTGATGACAACTCGCGCAATCCAGGATCGAAGCGAAGCGCTTCGAAGCTCTTTTGCGATTTGCGATCTTGAAGCCAGGCTCTTCGATACTGAAGCCCACGCCTCGCGACATTGCCTCGTCGAATCGGTGGACCACTTGTGCTTGCGCGACCGAGTTACCCCTGCGCCATTCGAACCCGAACAAGTACTCGTCACGATCCGAGAGCGCGGGGCGGTACGCGCGGAAAGTTTCGCCGGACGCATCGATGCGCGTCCCGCGAACATCGACGATCTCGAAGCGACGGCCCCGTTTCCGCTCCTCGACTCGCACGAGCTCCACTCCGGGCGGGAACTTGAGCTCACCGGCAACGTCAATCGTGATCACGTGGTGCGGCTCCAGCCGGATCAGTACACGAACGCGTTCGCCGGCGGCGGACGGAGGCAAGATCGCGGGCACAAGCTCCTGGTAGCCACGGCGAGACCAATGCTCCGGACCGCCTTGGAGCAATCGTGCACCTGCCGGGAGCCGCAACGACGACACGTCGTTCGGTGTCGCCTCGTTGCACGCAGCGATGAGGCTGACTGCGACCACGACGTGAAAGGGCAGAGGGCGGATCGCCACGATGCTCATTACGTCTACGCACGCAAATCGTTACCGGCGGTACGTAACTATTTCCCAGTTCGCTCGAAGGTGCGCGTCAGGAGACACTAAACATGCTTTCGCGCAAGATTACGCACGTACTTGAAATCAGTCTGCTCTCAGGCGGACTCGCCCTGAGCGGATGTACCGAGACTAAGGCAAACGTTGGAGATGCGGGATGCCCCGGTCCCGCCCGCGACGCTCGGACTGCCGAAGCAGGCTGCCCTGGCGCAGGGTGCCCTGGCGCTGGATGTCCGGGTTCGACTGACGCAGGGCGCGATGCTCGAGGGACCGATGCCGGATGTCCTGGCGCAGGCTGCCCCGGTGCAGGGTGTCCCGCTCCGGCGGATGCCGGACATGACGTCCGAGGGACCGATGCCGGATGTCCTGGCGCAGGCTGCCCGGGTGCAGGGTGTCCAGGTCCGAGCGATGGCGGGCGTGGCTGAGTGACGAAGATCGGGATCGGTCTGCGTCGGGCGCACTATGGAACGCTCATCGAGCGGCTCCGGGTTCGCGCGTCGTTGGGGGTGGACTGGTTGGAGTACGCGCCGGAGAACTTCATCGATGTGGGAGGCGAAGCACGCGAAGTGCTGGACCTCTGCATGCAGGCCGGTCCCGTTGTGCCCCATGGGGTGACAGCGTCGCTAGGGGGGTCGACGCCGTTCGACGCGGCGTACCTCCGGAAGCTGAGGAACTTTCTTCGCGCGACGGGTGCGAAGTACTACTCCGATCACGTGTGCGTTTCTTCGATCCGCGGATTGGAGACGTACGACCTCCTTCCGGTCCCGCAGACTCCAGGTTTCGCGAGGCACATCGCTAGGCGAATCGACGAGCTGAGCGATCGACTTGAGCTGCCGATCGTTGTCGAGAACATTACGTCGTACGCAAAGCGGGACGCGACTCTGACCACCGATCTTGTGGAGGGTGATTTCCTTGCCGATGTCCTCGAGCGGTCCGGCGCCCGCCTCCTCCTCGATGTGAACAACATCGTTGTGAACGCGAAGAACGGGGGGCACGACGCGGAAGTCCTCCTGGCCTCAATGCCGCTCGATCGCGTAGCCGGGATTCATGTGGCCGGTCATCGATGGGAGCCGCAGTGGGGACTCTTTGTCGACGACCACGCGAGCGCGCCGCAGTCCGAGGTCTATTCGTTGCTCCGGTCAGCGCTCAGTCGCATTCGCGCTGTCGTTGGCGCGCGCGTAGACGATATCGATATCTTGCTTGAGTGGGATCAGAACATCCCGCACCTCGACGCCGTGATCTCTGAGGCCGAGCGTATTCGAGAGATCGTGGCGGACCTAGGACAGGTTGACACTGCTCGCGAGGCCTCGCCGCGCAAAGTTCCAACCCTGACGGTTGGTGCGCGCGGTTCGCTCGAAGACGCCTTCGCCGACGTGCCAACGCGGCAGATCCAAACAGCTCGGAGCGATGCGCGGGAAGTTGCCCGCTATTCGAGCGGTCTGAGCTCGCTCGTCGCGGGCGCAAGCGTGCCCCTGCCGCCGCATCTTCACGCGTACCGCACGTTGGTCGCGCGCCAGGCTGCGCACGCACTCGAAGCCATGTTCGAGTCCCTTCGCCGACGCGAGGATCGCTTCGATAGCTGGGTCAGCGCGTTTCTCGCGAGCGGGGTGGACCGCGGTCGCCGGCCTAGCGATCTGGCTGCTCCTTTCGCAGCATACATAGCCGACCTCGCGGAAAAGATGTCGGCGCCTGCGTGGGCTCGCGAGCTCGCGGAGTACATTGCGACTCGAATCGAAGTTCGGGATGCGGAGAGCTCGGTTGCACCAGCGTCCTGCGTCGTCGCGTACAACCACGCGGTCGTTGAAGCCTACGGCAGCACGGATGCGTCTGTGCCGCGAGCAGAACCCGGAACCTGGTTCGTCTGGCGCGCACGCGACCACCGCGTTCGTACTCGCCTTGCTTCGTCGAACGAAGTTCAAACGTACGCGCTGGCACGGGGATTGATCTCTACGTCCCAGGTCGCAGTCGCTTCACTCAGCGAGCGTTCGGGCCTACTCGAGGCGCTTCGGACCGAGGGCATCCTCGGGTCCACGGAGTGCGTCGAAGCTCTACACCCTAGCGGGTGAGAGGAGGAATCTCTGTCGCGAGGTATCGGTCGGATTCGATGCGTCCGAAGATGTCTGGGTTGATGGTTCCCCAACAACGTGGCGCGCTCGCGACGTCAGGTAGGTAACAGAACGCTTGGGCGCCGCCCGCCATTGCGATTGCACTCGCGGCGACCCGGACCGGGGAGGACGAGAAGTCCAATCCGTCACCGGGTAGTTGTCCCCAACACCAGAGCTCGGACAGGTTGTTGATGATGCAGGTCGTGTCGCGAGCGCTTTCGATCTGTACCGCGGAACTACCCAGCCCAGCCACCGGGGTCGGATTGAAGAACGTGGTCCACGCGGTCGGACTGGTCTTGAGGTACCCCCAGCAACTCACAAGTCCGCCGTCATGCACCACGCAGTTTGAAAAACTCGTGGAACTGAGAGCGGTGGCCAGCGAAATTCCGGGAACCGTATCGAACGTTGCCCGGTCGGGGCCGACCGTCCCGAGCTGTCCTCGGCTGTTCATTCCGGCGCACCAAACCTGACCGGTTCGGATGACGCACGTGTGCTGTATGCCGAGTTGCACCGCGCTGGCAGCGTCGACTCCGGCGAGCGCTGGTGCCGAACCACGATCCCAACAATAGAGATTCTGAGGAGGTGCCGTTTCGGTTGCACAGCTGCGCCTGGACTCCAGAGCGATCGAAGACGCTGGTCCGATTCCGGCGACAGCACTAGGAGCGATGAACCCGCCGCTACTTCGCCCGCTCCATTCGGTCACCACGCCGGTTGAACTCAGTCCGACGCCGCCGCCGCTCGACAACGCGCCGTCGAGGAAGCCCACACGACCGGTGTCTGTCGGGGTGAGAAGCGTATCGGTGGTATCCAGACCAACTGCATCAGTTCCCGTGCACCGAACGGTGCCGTCCGTGCGCGATGCGCAAAAACCCTCGTACCCAAGGAACAGGCGCGAATACCCGGCGCCAAAGTCACCGATTGCGCGCGGCACTTTGCTTACCAGCGAGTCGCCGCGACCGAGCTGACCGTACGTGTCGTCACCGAAGCACAGGACTCGATTCGCATCCCGTGCACACGCGTGTCCGCCCGTGTGGCTGGAGAACGCGAACTGTGAGATGCCGCTGAGGGGAAAACGGTCGGGCCGGAGGTATCCCTCGAGCGGAATGCGACCGCGTCCAATGAGACGTCCCCAGCACGCCCACCCGGACGCGTCCTCGGCGCAACCGGTCGAGGCGCCGCTGGCAATTTTCCCGGTGGCTGTGGTGATCGAGACGACTGCAGAGCTGCTGCTTGGCGGATTCACGACGGCGTCGTCGCCGCGTCTCCCGTACGAATCGGCACCCGAGCAGCGCACGCTGCCGTCCAGCATAGAGAAGCACCAACCGCGGTTGTCCGCCGAGATGCCCGCGACCCCAGTTTCTGTCAGTTGCACAGGGCCCGTGACGCCGATGAACGTGCTCCAGTCGAAAACACGGCCGTCGGAGAGCAGCGCGTATGTGCGAGTGTCGGTGGCTGCGAGCGCGATTGCTCCAGCGATGCCCGGCACGTCAACGGCGGAGGCGGTGGCGGAGTTACCCCAACAACGCACCTCGCCGGCATTCGGGGCGGCGAGCACCGCGCATCCATGCTCTTCGCCAAGCGCGACCGCGATGGCGTCGGGAACGTTCGCGACTGGCAATGTTGCAGTCACCTCAAAAGGCGTCGCGGGCAATCCGAGCTCGCTCTTCGTGTTCAAGCCCCAACAGTAGATCCCACCGATTCGCCTGCGCACGCACGTGAAGTGCGCACCTGCCTCGACGTCGATCGCGTCTCCGATCAGCGCTACAGGGGTTGGGACGAACCGAGCGGCGAGCGTTCCATCGCCGAGCTGCCCATACGTGTTTCCGCCCCAGCAGTACACGGTTCCACTCGCAACCACTGCGCACGAGTGTTGTTGCCCGACCGCGATGTCGATCACCGTATCGCACGTTGTGCGATCGGAGAGGCACCCCCAGTTGCATGCTGCCGGACATCCGCCTGCATCCGGAGGGCTGTCGGACGCACCATCCAGCGGCTGCGCGTCCGGCGTACGTGCGTCCATCGTCGCATCGGAGACAGTCCCATCGAGCCGTGACGAATCCTGGGGTCCACTTTCAGAGAACACCCCTGCGTCGAGCACACCCCCGTCCGACACGGCGCCCTCTGACGCGCCACCGTCGGCGGCGGAGGATTCGAGCGCATCGGCACTCGTGGTTGCAGCATCCGAGGTCACCTCCGTGTCCCTGCTGTTTGCGTCGATGGGGCCGTCGCGGCCTGCGTCGCGAGCCTTCGCCACGTCGTAGTTGATTCGCCCGCAGGCGGACGCGATGACGCAGAGGAGCACCGCTATCGTAGAGGTTGAGTGAGTCGCGGTCACGGGTAGCGAGAGGCAGTATGCGCGCTCGCGGCGCGAGACGAATAGGCGCAATCCGGGAACGTGAGCCCGGGACGCTTTGCCTAAGTCTTGTGCGGTGAGCACGGGCCGTAACGAGGCCGCGGCGACTACATTGTGATTGTCCGGGCAGGGACGTAGCGGCTCGACTCGATCCGTCCGAAGACCTCGGGGCTGAGAAAGCCCCAACACCGAGGCGGGCTCGTAGCGTCGGGGAGGTAGCAGAACGCACGGGCGCCTCCGACCATCGAGGTCGCGCTGGATGCGACACGCACTGGAGATGCGGAGAACTGTGAACCGTCGCCCGGTACTTCTCCCCAGCACCAAAGCTCAGAGAGGTTGTTGATCACACAGGTCGTGTCGTGAGCGCGCTCTACCTGAACGGCGGACCCACCAAATCCCGTTACTTGCGTCGGGGTGTGGAATGACGTCCACGCATTCGCGTGTGTCTTGAGAAATCCCCAGCAGCTCACGAGGCCGCTCGAGTGCACTGCGCAACTCGCGGAGCCGTCGGTGGTTAGATCCGTCGGACCCACCACGTCAACCACGGCAGCAAAGGTCGCGCGTGTGGCTCCCGTCGTGCCGAGCTGCCCCGAGTCATTTCTACCCGCGCACATGACTTCATTGAGGCGAATAACGCAACCGTGCTCCGTCCCGAGCGCGACGCGTGACACCATGTCGACACCCATCCGGCTCGGCCCCAATCCCTCCCAACAAAAAAGATCCTGCGCAGCACCGCCCTCGGTCGCGCAGGACTTGGCGCCGTCGCGATCGATGGACGACATCAGACCGAGCCCTGGAACAGGAACGGGAGCGCTGAATCCTCCCGCGGAGCGTCCGCGCCACTCGAGAACTCCACCTGCTGTGTTCAGGCTTACCCCGCCACCGGCAGACAACGCCGTGTCGGCAACTGCGGCGCGACCTGTGTCGGTGGGCGCAAGCATGATCTCGGTCACGTCGATGCCGACTGCGTCGCTCCCTGTGCATCGCACGGTTCCGTCCAATTGTTTCGCACAGAAGCCTTCGGCTCCAAGGAAGAGTTGAGAGTATCCGGCGCCGAAATCGGTCAACGCGCGCGGTACCTTGCTCAGTGTTGAATCGCCTCGCCCGAGTTGGCCGTAGGAGTCATCGCCAAAGCACACCACAGCGCTGCCATCGTGTGCACACGCGTGGCCCCCCGCGTGACTCGCAAACGCAAACTGGAACATGCCGGCGCTCGGAAACGCGCTCGGAACCAGGTTCCCATCGAGCGGGATGCGACCGTTTCCGATCAGGCGGCCCCAACACGACCAGCCGGCCGTGGCTTGCGCACAAACGCTCGCTCCGCCGCTCGCGATCCTGCCCGTTGCGGTCGTGATCGAAAGGGCTGCGGAGCTCATGCTCAATGGATTCACCGTCGGTCCGTCGCCGCGTCGACCGTACAAATCGGATCCGTTGCATCGAACGCTCCCATCCAGCATCGAGAAGCACGCGCCATTGTCGTCTGCGGAGACTCCGGCCACGCCCACTTCCGAGACATTTACAACACCGGCCAGGGTCGATGCGGTCGCCCATTCGACTACGCGCCCGTCCGCCAGGAGAGCGAAGGTACGAGTTGCGGTGGACGCGATCGCGATTGCTCCCGTCACCCCCGGCACGGTCCGAGCGGAATCGGAAACCAGGTTGCCCCAGCAACGCACCTCTCCACTGTTGGGCGCAGCAAGCACGGCGCACCCGTGACGCTCTCCGAGTGAAAACGCCCGAGCATCGGAGATGTTCGGGACTCGAGCAACAACCGTCGCCTCATAGGGCGTCGCCGGTCGTCCAAGCTGACTGTTCGTGTTTTGACCCCAGCAGAAGATGCCGCCGACCCTCCTGCGAACGCAGGTGAAGTTCGCGCCAGCCTCCACGTCGGTTGCGTCCCGGATCACCGCAACTTGCGTCGGAGCGAAGCGATCGACGCTTGTCCCGTCGCCGAGCTGTCCCAGGTTATTGCGGCCCCAGCAGTACACGCTTCCGCTCGCCACCACAGCGCACGAATGGTGTTGACCGACTGCGATGTCGATCACTGCGCCCGGGGGCAACGCATCCTGCGCTGAATCCGTGGCGTCGACTGCGGCGACGGCACTGTCACGGTTCACAGCCTGGTCACCGCGGACGTCGATCGGGCTGCGCACGTCCACGGAAACTACTGCATCGATAGCAATAGTCGCGTCCATGGCGCGGTGCGCATCTCTCTCGGTGCGAGCGTCAACTATGCTCGGGGCGCTCGCGTCGCGGTCGATCGCGCCATCGACCAAGGAATCGGTTCGGCCGCTGGTTTGCCCACACGCGGCGGTGCAAATCCAAATGAGTGCTGCTGCGCGCGATGCATTCCGCGTGTGAATGGACATCTCATTCACTAGCACGCACGGACTACGCCAGATTCAGCAGTTCGTGTCAGGTCGCAGACTGGCGAGTGAGGTGGGAACGCGTTCGTGACACAACCGAACGCGAGTGTGGATCCACGTCAACCAAGACGAATACCCGCAAAAGCGTTAGAACCGAGCGCATGCTGACCCTAGACCGACCGCATTCTCCACCGGCAGCCACTGTTCTCGAGATGATCGGGAACACTCCGATTGTGCGACTTAGCGGCTTCGACACGGGACCCTGCGAGCTCTTTCTGAAGCTCGAGAATCAGAATCCAGGCGGGTCGATCAAGGACCGCATCGGGCTCTCGATGATCGAGGCGGCCGAACGTGACGGCAAAGTCGGTCCGTCGCAGCGCAAGCTCGTAGAAGCGACTGCGGGCAACACCGGGTTGGGGTTGGCGCTCGTGGCGGCAATGAAGGGCTACGAGATCACGCTCGTCATCCCCGACAAGATGAGCAACGAGAAGGTCCAGCATCTGAAAGCTCTCGGCGCGCACGTCGTCATGACCCGAAGCGACGTCGGGAAGGGGCATCCGGCGTATTACCAAGACCTCGCCGAGCGCATCGCTACCGAGACGAACGCGTTCTACGTGAACCAGTTCAACAATCCGGCAAATCCGCTCGCACACGAGATGGGAACAGGACCCGAGATCGCGGCGCAGCTCGAGGGACGCGTGGATGCCATCGTCTGCGGAGTTGGCTCTGGCGGAACGCTGGCAGGGTTGTCGAGGTACTTCGCGCGGGCGATTCCAACGTGCGAAATGGTGCTCGCTGATCCCGCAGGATCGATTCTGGTCGACTACATCAAAACCGGTACGTTCGGTAAGGCCGGGTCCTGGGTGGTCGAGGGTGTGGGCGAGGACTTCATTCCGAGCATCGCCGATCTCTCGCGCGTGAAAACCGGCTACACCATCTCGGACCGAGAGTCGCTTGAGACCGCGCGCGAGCTCCTGAAGCGATCCGGCATCCTCGCGGGCTCGTCGACGGGCACACTCGTGGCGGCGGCGCTGCGGTTCTGCAGAGAGCAAACGCAGCCAAAGCGCGTCTGCACGTTCGTGTGTGACAGCGGCAATAAGTACTTATCGAAGATGTTCAACGACTTCTGGATGGCCGATCAGGGCTTCACAGATCGAGAAACCAAAGGTGACCTTCGAGACCTGGTGACGCGGTTGCATTCCGAGCGCTCGGTCGTGACGCTCGCACCCGACGACACGATGCTCACCGCGCACGCGCGGATGCGAATGTTCGACATATCCCAACTTCCGATTGTCGAAGGCGGGCGCGTGCTCGGGATGATCGATGAATCGGATCTCCTACTCGCGGCGACTTCGGACGAAGCAAAGCTGCGCCTCCCTGTTCGCGACTTCATGTCGACGCGATTGAAGACCGTCGACATCGGAATGAAGCTCGACGATATCTTGCCGCTTCTCGCCGAGGGATACGTGCCCATCGTTCTCGATCGCGACACGTTTGTGGGTCTCGTGACGCGTGCGGATGTGTTGAGTTACTTGCGGAGGCGACTTCGGTAGTGCGCGCTGCCGGTTCGATAGCGCTTCTCAGCTTGATCCATGCCACAGCGTGCGGCCGCATTGGCTACCTGACGCGCGCTACCGATGCCTCGGTGGACGGGCTTCTTCGGATGGATGCCGACGCTTTCGCGCGATCGGATGCGTTCACGAGCGGCGATGTCGGCCGTAGTGACGCGCTCGTTGACGCACGAGACATGGATCGGATCTCCCTGCTCGACGCGTCAGATCCGAGCCTCGATTCTTCGGCTGTCGACGCGCCTCGTGTCGAGGCTTCGCTCCGTGATTCGCGCGTTTCGGATGCCGTTCCCGCTGACACCGTTCTTCTGGACGGGACGAGGCCTGCAGATGTCCCCGTGGATGCAAGCAGCGACATGCCTCAAGATTCCCTCGCGGTGCCAGATGTTGCCGGGCCAAGCAGGCTTCGGGTCCTGAACGCCTGGCGATTCGGGTCGAGTCTGGGGAGTGAGACTGCGCTCGGTCTTGCTTTCGATGCGCTGCGTGGAAACGTTTGGATCAGCGGTTCGTACATCGGCGCCGCGGACTTTGGCGGCGGACCGTTGGCTGCAGCGTCGGGACTCCCGGATGCGTTCGTTCTCAAAGTGGGCACAGATGGGACGCACCGCTTTTCTGAGGGATACAACGGGCCGAACTTGGATTCTGCGAGTGCCATCGTAGTCGACGTCATGACTGGGGGCGTTTCCGTCGGCGGCACGTACAAAGGCACGACAGCGTTCGCGGACGGATTCACCATGGCTAGTCGCGCAGGGTCTGTTGATCTTTTTGTGACACGGCTTGATGTGAACGGAGACCAAGTATTCTTCTCTTCACTCGGGGGAGACGGCGATGAGCAGTTTGGCGCAATAGCGGCTGGATCCAACGGCGCGACCTGGATCGCGGGCGGATTTGTCGGCACATTCATCGGCGCTGCAGACGCGGGGGGAGGGGAGTTCACCGTCGCGGGGGCGCACACCGATTCGATTGTCGCTCAGCTGGGCGAGGACGGTTTTGTGCAATCCGCGGTGCACCTGCGCGGCACACAATCCAACCGCGTTACGAGCCTCGCCCGCGACAGCTCGAATGGGATGTGGTTTGGGGGAACGTTTTACGGTTCCCTATCGATTGGGAGCTTCACGCGAAGCGATACCGGCGGGGGCGACCTGTTCAACGGTCGATTCGATGGGTTGGCCGACAACCCCGCAGTTCAGGCGACCTTCGGCTCAACCGGAATCGAGGACCTGGTCGCGGTGGTCAGCGGCGGTCCGTCGTCGGTGTGGCTCGCGGGAACCTTCGGCGCGAGCGGCGTTGATTTTGGCGGCGGTCTCCTCGCATCGGACGGGTTCACTGACTCGTTCTTGGCTCGTCGAGATTCAGCAGGCGGCTTCATGACCGCTTGGCGCTTCGGTAGCGTGAACAATGACTACGCTTCTGACGTTTGCGTGACTCCGAACGGGAACGTTTGGGTGCTCGGCACGTTTACGAACCAGACGTCCCTCGGCGGCGACCCGATCGATAGCAACGGCGATTGGGACGCGTACCTAGTGGGCTTCACGGAAACGGGGGCCCACGTTGCTTCGATAGGCCTCGGCGGTGCGGGGCGCGATCAGTATCCGCGCATGCAGTGCTCACCTGACGGGACAATCTGGATCGCCGGCTCGTTTGATCGGGAGGTGACGTTGGGTGGCGACGTTCTAACCACGAGCGGGCCCGGCGATTCCGATGTCGTGCTGATCCACGTGGCGACAGAGTAACTTTCGTTCTCCGAGTTCCCGCGTACACTCCTCCGCCATGCGCATAGTTCCACAAGCGGCGGACGCGCTGGTGAACCTCGAGAATGGCCATCGGGTTTACATTCACGAAGCGTCCATGGCGCCTTGCTCGTTGATCGATGCGCTCGCGATCCGCGCCGCGGAGCTGAGCGACGTCGAGGTCGTCCATTTGCACACCAACGTTCCTGCGCCCTACGTTGCGCCTGAACTCGCCGGTCATGTGCGCCACAACGCTTTGTTCGTTGGTCCCAATGTGCGCGAGGCGGTCAACGACGGTCGTGCGGACTTCACTCCTGTGTTCCTGTCTGAAGTGCCCGGTCTGTTTCGCGACGGCACGCTTCCACTCGACATCGCGCTGGTTCAAGTCTCGCCTCCAAACGCCCACGGATTCTGCCGACTCGGGGTATCCGTCGCAGCGGCTCGCGCGGCGGTGGATCATGCGGCCACGGTCGTCGCTGAGATCAATCCAAGGGTTCCGCGCACGAACGGGCACACCGCGATTCACGTGGACGACATCGACTTCGCGATCGAGGTTGATCGCGCGCTCCCGCATATTGAGTCTTCGGCTCCAAGCCCCATCGAGAGTGAAATTGGGAGACTTGTCGCCGCGGAGATCGGCGACGGCGCGACGCTGCAAATGGGGATAGGCGCGATACCGGACGCGGTGCTGTCCGCGCTGACCGGGCGGAGCGAGCTTGGCGTACACACCGAAATGTTCAGTGACGGCCTTATGCACCTCGTTCGAAGCGGAGCAGTGACCGGCACCCGCAAGACGCGCTTCAAGCGCCGTGTAATCGCTTCGTTCGTGATGGGGTCGACCGCGGTCTACGACTTCTGCGACGACAACCCATCCATCGAGTTGCACCCGAGCGACGTCGTGAACGACGTTTCCGAGATTGCTGCTCAGCATCAGATGACCGCTATCAACTCCGCGATCGCAATCGATCTAACGGGCCAGGTGTGTGCGGACTCGATCGGTGAACGCATCTACAGCGGCATCGGGGGCCAGATGGATTTCGTCCGGGGCGCGGTGCGCAGTCGTGGAGGAAAAGCATTCATCGTTCTGCCTTCCACAGCTCGCGCGGGGAAGGTGTCGCGCATCGTCTCCACGCTTGAGCAAGGGGCTGGCGTAGTGACTACGCGAGGTCACGTTCAGTGGGTAGCGACAGAGTACGGGCTAGTGAATCTGCGCGGGCGGTCCCTTCGCGAACGCGCCGAGATGCTGATCGGCATCGCCCACCCGGACTTCCGCGGGGAGCTGAGAGCGGCTGCGGCGAAGCGCAAGCTCATCGCGACCTGAAGCACGCCCACATTTCAGCGAAGCGCGTTGTCGTTCGCGGGGAGGGCACATCCGTCCGATTCGCACCTTCCGGTCAACCGAAGTCTATTCTTCGCAAACAGGTCGTACGCCACGTTCAGAAGCTGTGCGATGCCCGGCGCCCTCGTGAGCTGAACCACCGGGCCGAAGCCAATGGCGCTGTACAGGCGCCGAAAAACCTCGACGCCGTCCACGATGTCTCCGTTGGGTAGGCGAGCGTGGATCTTCTTCATCATCGTCGCGAAATCGAGCCCTAACTGAGACGGATCAAAGCCGGGGTCGGTAATGTCGGTGAATCGAATGTGATGGTCGCGGTCGCGACCCTGGAGCATGCGAATCTCTCGCATGCAAAGTGGGCAATGCCCGTCGTAGAAGACTTCGACTTCCCAGCTCAGCTCGTCTTGTTTGATCATCACGCGCTCTCCGCCATATCGATGTTCATGAGGTGGCCAGAGCGACGAACCTTGGTCGACAAGTATCCGCGGTTGTGAGGGTTCGGCTCGATGGCGATGGGGATCCGGTCGCGGACGACGATGCCTTCTCGCTCAAGCTTCTGTACTTTGTCAGGGTTGTTCGTCATGAGACGGATGCTCCGAACTCCCAGCCGGCGAAGCATCGCCGCGGCAACTCCGTACTGGCGCAGATCATCGGGGAAACCGAGCGCGATATTCGCCTCTACGGTGTCGAGCCCTCGCTCCTGTAAACCGTACGCGCGAATCTTGTTGGTGAGCCCGATGCCGCGACCCTCCTGTCGCATGTAGAGGACGATGCCGCGTTGGAGACCTCCCACGTGTTCCAGAGACCGCTCGAGTTGATCCCGGCAGTCGCATCGAAGCGACCCAAGCACGTCACCAGTCAAACACTCGGAGTGGACGCGGGTGACCACGTCATAAGCTCCCGCTACATCGTTGTGAACCATCGCGAGGTGCTCTTTTGTGTCCTGGTTGTTCGCGAAAACGACGACTCGAAAGTCGCCGAATCGGGTTGGCAGCTGCGCCGCGCTCGCGATCTCTACTTTGATCGTTTCGTCTCGAGGGTCGGTCAGGG
>CAZWQH010000089.1:0-13785 GCA_964635815.1 uncultured Sandaracinaceae bacterium | reverse complement strand
ACCTGCGCGAGCCGATTCCATTCTTGGAAACCCAATCTACAAGTACATAGCGTCCTCGTTGCCTGGCACGCAGGAATATATGGCGATGGAGAAGCTCCATGAGCTTCGTACGAACCAATCCGGGACGACGCCTCGCTACGACTTGATCGTGCTCGACACGCCGCCAACGGCAAACGCCATCGACTTTCTGGACGCGCCGGATCGCTTAGTCGCCGCCATTGACTCGCCTCCCGTGCAATGGATGGTGTCTGCAATCGGTAAGGCAGACACTCTGTCTCTCGGTCTAATGCGGCGAGGCGCTCAATTCGTTTTTCGCGCGCTATCCGCACTCACCGGTGCGGAGTTCTTGAACGACGTCGCCAAGTTTGTCGCGGAGTTCAACGATCTGTTCGGCGGCTTTCGCGAACGAGCTTCGCGTGTGCGCGACGCGATGCGCGCGAACGACGTGGCGTTCGTAGTTGTCACAACGCCGGAACCGCTTGCGCTTGACGAGGCGAAGTATCTCGAGCGCACTCTGCGCGAGAAGTCTCTGCGACCTGCCGCGTTCATCGTGAACCAGGTTCACCAAATGCCTTCGCCGCAAGCCCTCTCCACCGAGCGCGAGACGCGTCTTCGAGGTGCGTTTGGCGGCGTCGATTCGCCTGCAAGCGAGCGATTGACCGCTAGCGTCAGCGCTGCTGTGACGGACGCGGCTGCGTACGCATCGCGGGACTTGCTCGCTCTGGAACGCTATTTCGAACGGAACAAAGACGACGGTTCGACAATCGTGCGGGTTCCGAGATTCGACGTAGACGTGCACGACCTGCCGTCTCTCGTCCGGGTCGCCAACAAGCTGATGCCGATCGGCTCCTGATCGCGCGCTCGGCCGTCAGTCGAAACGACGGCTTGCTCGCACGGTGAGTTATCGGATACGACGGAGGCCGTGAAACAAGCCACCATCATTCTTGCGGCAGGGCAGGGGACTCGGATGAAGAGCGCTCGCCCCAAAGTCCTCCACACTCTGCTCGGACGACCGATGCTCGAGTGGGTAGTACGTGCTGCTCGAGGGATTCCGGTTCTTGGAGATGCGCCGAGCGGCACTCCCGAGAGCTCGCTCGTCGTCGTGCTCGGACACGGACGTGAAGAAGTTGCGACTGCGCTGAAGGCCTTCGCGCCCGATGCTGCGATCGCTATTCAAGCAGAACAACGCGGCACAGCCGATGCTGTGCGAGCAGGGCTCGAGCAAGTACCTGCGGATGCAAAGCGGGTCTTGATTCTCTACGGCGACTGCCCCTTGATACCGCAGGATGCGCTTGTCGCGCTGAACGAGGGGGCGGCGAGCTCGCCGCTAGCGTTGCTGGTTGGAACTCTCGACGAGCCTCGCGGCTACGGCAGGATTCTCCGCGATGCGTCCGGTGCGGTCGTGGGCGTCCGCGAAGAGCGTGACTGTTCGGTGAAGGAACGCGCGGTTCGCGAAGTGAATCCCGGCATCTACTCCGTGGAGGCGGGGTTCTTGCGTGAAGCCGTTTCCAGCCTTTCGAGCGCGAACGCGCAGGGGGAGTTCTACCTGACGGACATCGTTGCACGTGCCACCGCGCTAGGCGGCGCAAGCGATGTCGCGTGGTCGATGGATGACTTGCGCGGCATCAACGATCGGTTCGAGCTTGCGATGTCGGAAAGCCGACTGCGGGCACGCCTCGTCCGCGCTCACGCGGTGCGTGGAGTCACGTTTCGCGATCCTTCCACGGCGTACGTGGAGAGCAGCGTCCTGATTCACCCGGACGTCGTGATCGAATCGAGCGTGACGTTGCGAGGCTCGACGGAAATCAAATCGCGTGCGCGTATCGATGTCGGAGCGGTCCTGACGGATGTCCTCGTCGACGAAGACGCCAACGTAAAACCGTATACGGTTGCCGAGCGAAGCCGCATTGGGGTCCGCGCGCACGTTGGGCCGTTCTCGCACCTGCGTCCGGACTCGGAGCTTGGACCGGACGTTCACATCGGGAATTTCGTCGAGACCAAGAAGACGAAGCTCGGCCGCGGATCAAAAGCGAATCACCTCGCGTACCTTGGCGACGGTGTCATCGGCGAGGACGTCAACGTGGGTGCAGGGACGATCTTCTGCAACTACGACGGCTTCCAGAAGCACACGACAACACTCGAAGACGGTGCGTTCATCGGCAGCGACTCCCAGCTCGTTGCACCGGTTCGCGTTGGCAAGGGCGCGTATGTCGGAACTGGAACCACTGTCACGCGCGACGTTCCGGACGATGCACTCGCGATTTCCCGTACTCGCCAGGAAAACAAAGACGGATACGCATCTCGTTTGCGAGCTCGATTCAAGGCAGCGAAATCTAGCAAAGGGGAGTGACCCACTCCGGTTTTCTGTCATTCTGCGCGACCTATGGAGAACGAGCTCAAGTCGCTCAAGGTCGAGCGCGAAGGGCGGATAGCCGAAGTCATCTTGCTCGGACCTGGCCGCGGCAACGCGCTGGGGCCGGATTTTTGGCGTGAGGCACCCGAAGTCTTCCGGCAGCTCGACGCCGATCCAGACGTGTTCGTGATCATTCTTCGTGGAGCGGGCGAGAATTTCTCCTTCGGTCTCGACCTAAAGCGAATGATGGCCGACCTGGCGCCTGTGCTTGGAACGGATCAACAAGTTGTCGCGCGCGCGCGGTTGCTCGAACAGATTCACCGCATGCAGGGCGCGTGCGATTCGATCGCGAATTGCCGCAAGCCCGTGCTCGCTGCGATTCACGGCTACTGCATCGGCGGCGGGCTGAATCTGATCGCCGCGTGCGATGCACGATACGCGTCCACGGAAGCGAAGTTCAGCTTGCGGGAGGTGAAGCTCGCGATGGTTGCCGATCTCGGAGCACTGCAACGGCTTCCGAACATCATCGGTGAAGGACACACGCGCGAGCTCGCATACACGGGCATGGACATCGATGCGACGCGGGCGCTTCGGATTGGCCTCGTGAACGAGATGTTGCCCAGCCCGCAGTCGATGCTCGCGCTCGTGCGCGAGACGGCACGTTTCATCGCTGAGAATCCGCCGCTCGTGGTGCAAGGCATCAAACAGGTCATGCAACACTGCGAAGGCAAGACCGTGGCGGACGGAATGCGTTACGTCGCGACGTGGAACGCGGGCTTCCTCCAGTCGCGCGACCTCGCCGAAGCGGTCAGCGCGTTCATGGAGCGTCGCACACCGAGATTCACCGGCGAGTAGCCTCTGTATCTATGGGCGTGGAGCTGTAAGCAATCCTCGCGCCCTAGTTCGAGCGTTGCGCCTTGGCAGCATCCATCAGTGCTTTCGCGCCACTGTCGATCAGCTCTTTCGAGACGTCTTTCCCGATCGCTATGGCATCGCGTTCGCGGTGCGATGACACGTAGCGTTCACTTCCGGTGATGATCATTTCGTCCGTGCGAGGATGAGCGACGCGTGCGTCGACCCGCAACGATCCCGACGAAGTGAAACGCGCGTAGCAGGCGATTGCTGCATGACAGTCTCCACCGAGCTCGAGGAGAACCGTCCGCTCGATCGTCGTGGCGAATCGAGTCACCTGATCATCCAGATGGCGAAGCAGCGCGTGCACATGTGGTGCATCACCACGAGCTTCGATTGCCAGCGCGCCCTGTCCGATCGCGGGCACGCAGGTCTCGACGGGTAGTCGCCAGCTCTTCGCAGAAACCCCTAGTCGATTCAGGCCAGCTGCAGCGAGTACGATGCCGGCGAAGCGTCCTTCCGCCAAACGCTTTAGTCGTGTGTCGACATTTCCGCGCAGCGGCTCGAACCGCAGGTCGTTACGATGTCGTCGGAGCTGCGTGATTCGTCGAATCGATCCCGTGCCTATAGTCGATCCGGCGGGAAGCTCGTCGATCTCTACACCGTTCGCAGTGACGAGCACGTCATGTGCGTCTTCCCGGAGCGGAATTGCCCCGAGCACGAGGCCCTCTCCAAGGGTTGCCGGAAGGTCCTTCATTGAATGAACGGCGACGTCTGCGCGCCCGTCGATCAGGGCTGCCTCCACTTCGGTCACGAAGAGGCCCTTGCCCCCGATATCTGCAAGAGAGCGATCGAGAACACGGTCTCCCTCGGTGACGATGTGAAGCTCCTCGATCTCTACATCGGGGTTCGCGGAACGGATTTGCGCTCCCACCCAACGGGTCTGTGCGAGTGCGAGTGCGCTGCGTCGAGTCGCGATCCTCAAGATGGTCATGCTTGGCTCAGCGTTTCGCAGGATCTTGGTGCAGGGGTGCCAAAGCATCCGTCGTTGCTTCGGTTGCGCGCGAATCGGCGGGCGCGGACGGCGCTGCGGAACGACGTCGCGTGGTCAGCTCGTTGTCGAGATCAAACGCGCGCCGAATTGCGTTGACCATTTGTGAAGTCTCTTCGGTTGTTGCGCCTCCACGCAATACCGCGCTCGGGGCGTGAAGCAGCTTGTTGACGATGGCAGCGCCGAGCGCTTCTGCGGCGTGTTCGTCTAACGCGCGACCATTCTTCGCAGCAGCTTCTCCGTTGGGCTTCGGGGGAATGTCGGTTCTTCGGAGTGAACGTGCGATCTCATCACGTATGACGGACTCGAAGCGAGCGCGAAGCTCGACGATGGTCGGCGTCAGAGTGAGCGAGTTGCGCCACGCTTCGAAGGTTGCCACCTCGTCGCGCACGATGGTCTCTGCAACATCGAGGTCTCGCCTGCGCTGGGCGAGATTCTGCGAGGACACCTTCTTCAGGTCGTCGATGTCGTAGACATAGACATTCTCGAGCTCCCCGACTTTGGGATCTACGTCGCGAGGGACGGCGATGTCGACCACGAGCAGCATACGGAAACGTCGTCCACGCATCACTGCCTTCATCAGGTCGGGCGTAATGATGAAGTGTGGGCTCGCGGTCGAGCAGATCACAACATCCGCTGCGATGAGTTGTCGTGTGAGGTCGTCGAGAGTGTGCGCGGTTCCACCGAAAGCGCGCGCAAGCTCTTCGGCTCTTGCGGAGCTTCGGTTCACGACGTCGATGACCGCGCCTCGGGAGTGCAGGTGTTTTGCAGCGCTCTCGCACATTTTCCCTGCGCCAACGAGAAGCACTCGCTTCCCTGCGAGGTCACCGAACACGTTCTCGGCGAGCTCACACGCGACTCCACTCACCGAAACTGCTCCGGTACCTATCTCGGTTTCCGTTCGAACCCGCTTCCCGGTCACGAGGGCTCGATCGAAGCAGCGCGTGAGGACGGAGCCGAGGCGTCCGTGCGATGCGGCCGCGCGCATCGTCTCGCGCACCTGCCCCAAGATTTGCGGCTCTCCGAGGACCATCGAGTCCAGGCTAGCGGCGACTCGGAAGAGATGCCGAACAGCTTCGACTCCGCTGTGGCTGTAAAGGAAATCGCGCGTACCGGGCGCGCGCGCTTCGAGCGTTTTCGTGCAGGCGTTGATGGCAGCGTTTGCCGCCGATCCGACAGCGTAGAGCTCGACGCGGTTACAGGTCGAGAGGACTGCGCACTCCGTGATCGCGTCGCTGCTTGCGAGCGTGCGGAGAAGCTCGGCCTGCGCTTCCTCTGCGATCGCGAGCTTCTCGCGGACCTCGACGGTCGCAGTTTGGTGCGAAAGACCGACAACACAGATGTTCGAAGCGCGCGTCATGAAATGCGTAAGCGTTAGAGCGCAGCGCCTGGCGCGCTCCGCAGGGCGTATCCCAAAAGCACGAGGACGGCGCAGCCGAAGCCGATCATCGTTCCAATCGCAGTGCGGCGGCCTCGCCAGCCGGCCGCGAGTCGGAGTGCGAGCACTGCCGCGAAAAACCCCCACGCGACTAGCCCGAGGAGGCGCGGCAAGGACCAGCTTGCGATGCGACCGTTGGTTGCGAACGACCCCATGGCGATGCCGAGGGTCAGCAGGGGAAATCCGATTCCGACCAACGTCACTCCGAGCTCGTCCAGTTTCGCGAGCGGCGGTAAGCGCCAGGGTTCTTGTCCCAGTTGCTTCGAGCGCAGGCGGTTCTCTTGGACGAGGTATGCCGCAGCCGCAGCGCAAGCGAGACCGAAGGCCGCGAGTCCGACGATGCTCGCTCCCACGTGGATAAACAGTGCTGCGCGATGCTCTGTAGGATGAAGCTCACCCAGTCCGGGAGCGCGACCCATCAAGTACAAGATCAGTGCGATCGGCGAAACGAACGCACCGAGGAGCGCGTACTTGTTAGAGCGCGTCGACGCTAGTACGAACGCGAGCCCGATGATCGGTGCTGCACTGTCGATCCGAAGGAAGGTCGCGAAGGAGAGCGGGTTTTCACCGGTGACCGCGATGATCGTGGAAACGAGAACCTGGGTCACGCATGCACCAACTAACGACAGCAGCGGCGCTTTGCTGTCCGGATCTCCGCCTCGCGCGAGGCGAGCGTACAAACCAACGGCAACTGCATACAGCATCGCCACCGTAATGGTGAGCGCGAGGGTCATCGCGATCGCACGAACTTCGCTAGGAGCGCGAGATCCTCGTCTTTCAGCTCTCCCTGCGGAGGCTCTCCGGAAGCTCGGGCAACGTGGGTACAGACAAACCCTTCCACGACTTCGTACGCGTTGTCGCCGATGACAACGGAGCTCGACAGATGCTCCCCGCCCATCACCGTGATCTGCTCGATGTCTTTGACCCGGCCAACGAGACCGGGGCCATCGCCGCCGCCCGCTACTTCACGATCGAATCGAACGGCGCTCCGAACGTTCAAGACGGTTCCGTCGTTGAGCTTGAGGGTCTCGCCCTCCATGGAGACGGACCCGCTTACGATCCACTCGTCCAGCATGTTCTGAGACACGAAAAGACGGCTCTCTTGCGCGGCCCCGGCGTCTCTGGACGTAGGATTTTGTTTTGCCATACGGCTGCGTGTGTTGACATACTCCTTCTCAAGCTCACATTCCAGCGAGACCTAAAAAGAGGAAACATGCCCGGTAAGAACGTTCATTCCGCCAATGACATCAGCTTCGACAAAGACGTCTTGCAGTCCGATGTCCCCGTGGTCGTGGACTTTACCGCGACTTGGTGTGGCCCTTGCAAAGCGCTCGCGCCGATCCTGGATCAGTTCGCGGACGAGAACGCAGGTGTCGTGAAGGTAGTCAAAGTCGATACGGACGAGAGTCCCGGATCAGCCGTGAAGTACGGTGTGCGAGGTGTGCCGACAATCATCGTCTTCAAGGGCGGCAATCAGGTCGGACGTCATACGGGTGTGCTGCAGAAGGCGGCGCTCACGGATTTCGTCAAACGATCGACGACCGCCTGAGTCACGGCGCGGCGCATAACAAACGATAGCGCTCTGAGCCCCGAGCGAATGAATACAGCGAGGGGTGCTCGCAGCCCCGAGCGAATGAACGCTACTTCGGCGTGGTGCGTTCGATTTGTTCGTACCGCTGCTGGAGTCTGCGTCGTACGAGTTCATCCTCGTGCCGATCGCGGGAACGTTTGTAGGCGAGCGCGACGAGCAAGATGAACGCCGCCATGACAAGCGACACGGCGATCGTCCATGCCGTCGAGGTGGCGCGATCCTTCGGTCGGCGGATGACGATCGTCGCGTGCGAGACTCGTCCGCTGTCGTCGAAGTCGTCCATGCTGCGAGGTGTTGGTGTGGGTGTGCGCGTCGTTGCATCACGACGCAGCGGGCCAGAACCCTCCGTAGTCGCGAGCGCTTGTTCTTCCTCGAAGTGAGCCGGACCGGAGATCACTTCTTCACCGCGGGGCACATCTGGATGGACGCCGATCTTCGTGTGCGGCTCCAACGCGACTACTCGAGCTTCTGGCGGAAACGACATCGGGCCGCCACTGATGGGTTCTGCGTTGTCGAACGCCAACGTGTCGTACGCGAGGTCCTCTTCGTCCAACTCGTCTACGTCGTCGAGATCCTCGGGATCCAGCTGCTCGGTGAGCTCGTCGTGCCCCTCGAAGCTGTCGTAACGTTCCGAAGAGCTCGTTGGAAACGGGCTCGCCGGCAACGAAGGAACCGCCTCGAACGAGAACTTTTGCTGCGCGGAAGGAATGCTCTTGCGAGGAGCGTGCTCTTCAGCCGCGGACGCCTCAACGTGCCCGCGTTGCGTACCATCGCCGCTGGGGAGAGGCACTGGCGAAGACAAAACGCGCGAGCGAGGCGTCGTGTCGGTCTCGTTCGTTGCGACGACTCCGCGGTCTTGCGCGACGTGCAGTGCTTCCACTAGTTCGTCGAGGCTCGTCGCGCGTTTCGCCGGATCGGTCTCGAGGAGGGCATTCATCTCACGGTCGACGCGCGCGAGGGCCGGGGGAAGGGGGACTCTGCGGACCTCATCGGGACGACGCCCAGTGAGCGCTTCGAGTACCAGTGCGCCGACGCCCCAACGGTCTACGCAGCTTCCCGCAGTGCCGTTGGTGTTCATAGGAGTCTCGAGCTCCGGAGCGAACCAGACGCCAACGTCCGTGCTTCCCGCAAGGACTCGGAGGCGGCGCGCGCTCGGAAGCGCTGACATGCACCAGGGTGAAATACACGTCAGACCCGTCGGTCCGACCGCGATTCGCCTCATCGCCAGCGCGCCGTGCCACGCCTCGGGGTTTGCGCGAATCACTTCGTCGAGTCCTTCCACAACAGCGAGCAGCTCGGAGATCGAGAGTTGGCGTGGCGTGCGTTCGCGAACCAGATGAGACAGCAACGTTCCTTCGGGCCACTTCTCGACGATGTAGAGAGCTTCGCCAAAAACGGTATCGATGGGAGAGCAAGACTTCCAGCGACCGCGACTGACGGAAACTAGCGCTCGTTGTTCGACATCGCTCTCGACGACTGTCTGACGCACACGCGTCATCAGCACACGCGCATCGTTCGATGTCGTATCGAACGCCTCGAGGAGTTCTACGAACGGATCGGCTCCGACGCGTTTTCCGATCCGGTAGCGTCCTGCAATCAGAGGGGCCACGGCCAACGGTGTTTCGCGCGGAGACTGTGCGACCCTTTCCATTCGGCGAAGCAAGCTAACACACCCGCCGTTCGGGGAGCCGGCGATCCTGCAGGATGCGAGCTATGCTCAGGTCGAATAGGCCGTGTTCGACTATCCGTTCGCACCTCGTTATGCCAATCCGGACGCCGCTCGCGCTATTCTTACGGATCTTTCCGCACTCCCCCCGCTTGTTCAGGATGTGGACGCACAGAACCTCAAGCAAGCAATCGGGACGTGCGCGCGTGGGGAGAGGTTCTTTTTCCACGCAGGTCATTGTGCTGAGCGTTTTGAAGATGCAGCAGTTCCTGCAGTTCGGCGATTGACCGAACTGCTTCTGACACACGCGAGGCGTTTTCATCCGGACCCGTGTGTCGTTGGACGGATGGCCGGTCAGTTCGCAAAACCACGTAGCGACTGCGGTTACCGAGATCAGGACGCTCTCCCGACCTACTCGGGAGACCTGTATAACGGCGTGGAAGCGACGGCTACATCGCGTGTACATGACCCTTCGCGCATGTCGACGGCGGTGCGGGCGTGTCGCGTTGCGCTGGAGACGATGCGCGACGCGGATGTGTGGAGCTCCCACGAGGCCCTACACCTGGACTACGAACGAGCTCTGGTGCGCGGGCGGCACGCTTCCTCAGCACACTTCCTCTGGGTCGGGGATCGCACGCGCGATCCGCACGGGGCTCATGTGCGGTTCGCCGCGTCCATCGACAATCCTATCGGTGTGAAGCTCGGTCCCACGACCACTGCTTCGGATGTCGCAGCGTTGATCACGGCATTGAATCCAGGAAGTGAAGCCGGACGGCTGACGTTCATTGTCCGGCTCGGAGCTTCAGAAATCGAAGCGCGCTTGCCTGCGCTACTGCGCGCAGATCCGCAGTCCTCCGCGATGTGGATCTGTGATCCGATGCACGGGAACACGCGCCGCACCGCCGATGGTCTGAAAACGCGTGACCTCGATGCGATTGTCTCCGAGTGGGAACGGTGCGTGAACGTCTTTGCGCGCGAGCGGCGAGTCCTCTCTGGAATTCACCTCGAGGTAGCAGTCGACGACGTGACCGAGTGCGTAGGCGCCAATGTCACCGAACGCGATGTTCGGCTTCGGTACGAAACCGCTTGTGATCCGCGGCTGAATCCCACTCAGCTCGCAGAGCTCGCCGCTACGGTGGGGATGCCACACGCGTCGGTGACAAGAAGCGCCTGACAGGCACCACGCCGAATCGTCCACTGTCCGCCCGAGGCCCGGTGCAGATCAATCCGCTGGTGCCACCGAAGCAGCCGGCGTCTCCCAGCGGCACAGGCGCCATCACCGTGGCACCTCCGTCGATGAGCAGAACAGGGGTGCTCCACGGCGCTGAGCGAAAGCACCAGATGCGTCCAGCGTCGGTGGCGACGCACGAGTTGGCCACGCGTTGAATGCGTTCGCCTGGAATCGACACCGCTGTCGTAGGCAGTCCCGTCCCCCAGCACTGCATCGTTCCATCCCCGAGAAGCGCGCACATCCCTGAGTTGAACGAGGATGCCGCCAATCCGATGGCCGTGGTCACTCCGATGACGTCGACGGGTGTCGCGGAGTCCACCGTCATCCCGTTTCCCAATTGATTTGAGCCGCCGTATCCAAAACACGAGACGACGCCGGTTGTTCGAAGCACGCACGTGGCGTTTCCTGCCGCGGTGACTGCCAGCATTCCCGA
The DNA here is from genome assembly GCA_964635815.1 of uncultured Sandaracinaceae bacterium. GTDB lineage: Bacteria > Myxococcota_A > Polyangia > Polyangiales > JADJQN01 > CAZWQH01. The sequence goes on along the minus strand of CAZWQH010000089.1, from coordinate 3,170 downwards.
GAGCCCAATATCGACGAAAGCCCCGCTCGAGGTTCCGACGTATCCGAGCTGCAGTTGCCCGTTGTGTCCAAAGCACTTTGCGTCGCCGCTCGCGCCCTCCAGGACACAAACATGCCGGTACCCTGCAGAGATCGAGCGCGCATCAACAGCGCCGACGATCTGCGTGGGCGTCGGAGACCCAATGCCAGGCCCCCAACACCAAACCGTGCCGTTTGCTCTCAGCGCGCACGCGGAATCTTGCGTCACCACAACTTCACGCGCGTTCGACATCCCAGAAACGATCTCTGGGGTATCGGATTCCACAAGTCCGACAGTCGCTCCCGCGCAAGCGACGCTCCCGTCGGAGAGCACCGCGCATGCATGCCGGTCTTGCATGCTCATTGAGAGTGGCCTCCCCCAAAGGGGTGCCGGGGTCGGAGAAAGTGCGGTGCTCAGACTTCCGCTTACCGTCCAAAGACTGTCGTCACCCCAGCAGTATGGCGCGCCGTCGGTCGAGATCGCGCAGGCCCCGTATTGCGTTACTTCCACACGGGTAAACCGGATCGCGGAATCCACGGACGTCGGCACGAGCCGCGAAGTGCGCGTGCCGTCCCCGAGCGCGCCGCTTGTGTTGCTTCCCCAGCACCAAACTTGGCCGGTAGAATCCACTGCGCACGTGTGACCGTAGCCGACATCGACATCGATCCAGCTTCGACTTGAATGCCTCATGAACGAACTCGCGCTCGTGGTCCCGTCTCCAATTTCTCCGAGCAGGTTCGTGCCCGTGCAGACGATGTCCGTTCCATCGACACCGCACGCGTGATTGTCGACGTCAAAGGCCCTCAGATTCGCGGGTAGCAAACCCGCCGGCGAGCTGTCGGTGCAGCGCGTCCCCGTCGCATTTGCACTGCAGGGGGACGACCCTCCCGAATAGGCGATCCGACCTTCTGGAAGCGAAATCTCCGTGGCGGTCGAAGCGCGGTTGCCGCTTGGATACACGCCCGGGAACAATGTATTTCCCCAGCATTGAATGTTGCGCCCAGGGGTCGATGCGCACGCCATGTACTGTCCGGCACCGATCTGGGTCGCGCCCGAAACTCCGACGACGTCGCCGGGAATCCGCGTGCCGATGCCACCATCTGCGATCGGTCGGCCGAGTGCATCGCTGCCGTTGTCGCCGACACATGCAACGCTCCCGTCGATCTTGAGAATGCACATGTGTCGAACGCCAATGGACAGTTCTATGCCCCCTTCCACACGTGCGAATACCTCGCGTTGATTTGCTAACTCGAGGGCTCCCCAACAATGCATGTCTCCACTTTGAAGCAACACGCATGTCTGAACGTTGGCCATCGCGAGAGCGATCACGCGGTCGCAAACCCCGAGATGACACTTGCGTGACCAACACGTCGGACCCGGATCGCACACGGGTGCGGTGTCAACGGGGGCATCTTCGGCAGCGTCGGCACTGAAAGCGTCGTCATGGAAAGCTGCGTCGAACTCGGCGTCGGAGCTGACGTCAGCGATGTCGAGCGAGGTCGCTGCATCCAAAGAGGCCTCCACTGCTCCATCGGTGCCGATGTCGACGCCTGCGTCGAGGTTGGAGCTCACTTCGACGTCAAGCCGCGAGCTCGTGTCGAGCTGGATCGATGCTTCCGCCGTAGCAACGTCGAGGCGCCCCGTAGAGGCGTCCGAGATACGGAACTGCACGCGTCCGCAACCTATCGAGACCACAACGGCCGCGGCGACCCCAAGCGCGCACGCTCGCGGACGCGAACCCGTGCGAAAACCGAACACCGCGCTCATGCGCTCAAGTGTGCCCGAGGAGTTCGAGTCGGCGCCAGGTGTATGCGGAGCGCTAGATTGTGCCGAATCCGCCGGTGCTGCCGAACCCGCCTTGAGCTCGCGCGGTTTCGTCCAGCTCGGCGACTTCCATCATCACCGCCTTGGCGACCGGAGCGACGACGAGCTGCGCAATGCGGTCGCCGCAGCGGATGATCAGTGGCTCCGATCCGAAGTTCACGAGGAGAACTTGGATTTCTCCGCGGTAGTCCGAATCGATCGTCCCCGGTGCGTTCAGGATCGTCACACCGTACTTACGAGCCATCCCGGATCGAGGTCTAACCTGACCCTCGAAACCAGGAGGAAGAGCAATCGCGATTCCGGTTGGAATCTTCCCGGTGCCACCGAGTGGTTTGAGCAGGATCGGAGCCTCGCACGAGGCTGCGAGGTCCAGCCCTGCGGCCCCGGCCGTCGCGTACATTGGAACGACGGCGTCGGGACGCAGTTTGCGGACTCGAATGGGAACATTCATACGGCGATCAACTTCGAACTCAATCGCGCCGCTGCTGTCCGCCTGGACGACGATCGCGGTCGCGACCGCCACCACCACCACCCGAACGTCGTGGTCCACGGTCGCCGCCGCGGTTGCCACGGTCTTCCTGCGGACGTTCGACGTAACCCTCTGGCTTCGGCAGCAGGTCTTTGCGAGAGAGTCGGACTCTTCCATCACGGTCGATGTTCGTGATCTTCACGTCCACGGTGTCGCCGAGATTCATGATGCTCTCTACGGAATCGACACGGTTCCAGTCCATATCGGAGATGTGAAGAAGCCCGTCGGTGCCCGGTGAGATCTCGAGGAACGCTCCATACGCTTCGACGCGCTTGACGGTGCCCTTGTACGTTTGGCCCACCTCGGGCTCTGTCGTGAGGTCGCGAATGATCTGAATCGCGCGCTCGGTCGCTGCCGAATCGCTCGAGGCGATTGCAATCGTTCCATCGTCTTGAACATCGATGGCAACACCGGTCTGATCGATGATGCCTTTGATCATCTTTCCGCCAGGTCCGATGACTAAACGAATCTGGTCTGGCTTGACCTTGAGCGTCGTAATGCGGGGCGCGTGCTTGGAAAGCTCGGCGCGTGGCGCGTTCATCGTCTCGTTCATCTTCGAGAGAACGTGAAGGCGTGCATCGCGTGCCTGCTTGAGAGCGTGGGTGAGGATCTCGCGGCTGAGGCCAGCAATCTTGATGTCCATCTGGATCGCCGTGATGCCGCGGCTGGTTCCACAGACCTTGAAGTCCATGTCGCCGAGCGCGTCTTCGTCACCGAGGATGTCGGTGAGGACGGCCCATTTGCTGTCTTCCACGATTAGGCCCATCGCGACACCCGCGACGGCCGACTTGAGCGGCAC
>CAZWQH010000088.1:0-13870 GCA_964635815.1 uncultured Sandaracinaceae bacterium | reverse complement strand
CGCATACCGCCCCGCACGCTTGAGCGCCGCGCGAGCGGAGGACACCTTTTCGTCAACGGCTTGTCGGATGACCTCACGAGCTGCGTCTTCGCTGCCGTACTCGTTAACAAGAATCTCCGGCATCTTGATCTCAATCTCGATGAACGGAGGCCATCGCGGATTCTGGGGGTCGTAGTAAACAGCCGGACGCTCGATGCGCATGACTCGGCGACCGATGTCGTCAACGTTCACGGAAACCCCTGGCCACTGCTCGGGAGAATCCACGAGACCCGCTTCCACGCAGTTTGCGAGCGTGTAGGCCATCTGCTGAACGACGGCCTCCGCACTGTCGAGAGCAACGCAACTAGTCGCCTTTCGCGAGAACACTTCCTCGGGCCAGCCTCGATGACACTTGATCGAGTTGGCGTAGAGGCGATTTCGCTCTTCGAGGAATTTGGGAATTTTCGCTACGTTGTCGGTGACAATCTCATGCATGTGATTCGAGAGGCCCTGAGTTACGTGCATGTCGATCGACAGCTCACGCGCAACAACGGCCGTTGCGAACCAGTAGAGCTGTTGCGCCGTTCCGTCGCGATCGGGGTGCAGGAGAAAGTGACGGCGCGTAGTGCGTCGCGTGAGAAACCAAACCTGTCCGGGTCGAACGATGCGCGGCAACGTCATGCACGTGTGCATTCCAACTTTCGCGCCAGCGTTCGCGAGCCTCTGCCGCGCAGATTCTCCAACTCTTGCTTCGCTCAAGCGACGCGTTTGGTGGCGGACCCCGCCACCGCCCGCCACAAGCCGCCAACGTCGGTCGGATCTGCGGTTGGTCGATCGGGTCTGCAAGCCGCCAACGTCGGTCGGGTCTGCGGTCGGTCAGAAGGGATCGTTGGGCCGGGGAATGACGGGCGGCACGAGGAAGTAAACGTTGCGGCCATCGAGCTGCATGTTTGCGGCGTCGATGACGTCGATGTGGGCTTCGAAGAGTCTTGGCTCACGTGGCGGCATCACCGTCGTGTTGCGCTTGGCGACAACGTCAAAGCAAACCGGACGCCCGGGAGTTACGCGGCGGAACGTGTCGTGTACGTCATCCGCGTCGAGACCGGTCCGGTCGTACGTCTCGAGGCCAGCCGTGCAAGCGACCGTCGTACTCGTTTCTCTGCGCGCTTCAAGCCGGTCGACGAACGCGGCAACAGCATCGACGTCTTCGCCAGGTTTTCTAACGTCGGTGATTCGCGCGGAGGCTTCGATCGGCACGCCCGAGACTGCAGCCTGCACGGCTTGGACGATTCGGTCAGGAAGCCGAAGCCCGCTGTAGTCGGTGCGAAATACGTAGTCGCTAGCGGTGCCGATCGCACCCATAGCCAGCGTGGTGTCGGTAACCAGCCGCTCCGCGAACGGGACTCCGCGGATGCTGCCGTCGACAGTAATTGCTACGACACGCACGCGCAGGTTGCGCAACGCGGCAATCGTAGCGTCGTAGGAAGGTGCGGATGGCACATCGCTTCCGTATTCGCAGCTTCGACAAATTCCCGAGCCGCAACCGGACGGTACGCAAGTCGGGGAGTTGTGGTGACCCTCATCGGACATGAAGACGACAACGGGCACCGACGTTGACCTGAAGCAGGCAGCCCCGAGTCCGCCTTCTGGGCACGGGGCCGCGGTCGTGCGGCTCCCAGAACCGTAGCGCGCGTATCCCCCGAGCGAGTCGCCGGTCGCGAGCGCGTACAAAGCGGCGACTCCGGACTCGGGTGCATCCCCGCCGCAGTTTTCTCGGTATCGACCGACCGCAGCCTCGACGAGGTCGATGTTCGAGGTGAGCTCTTGGTATTGATAGAACGGTAGGTCGTGGGGGATACCTGCGGTGTCGACGTCAGGGTGACCCGACGCGCACAGGGATGGGGTTCCTCCAAACGGCAGCGGTATCCCTACTGGCAGCGGATAGTCGTCGAAGCCGCCGACTCCAAAGAGAACGTCGAATACCTCCGCCCGCAGGCGAGGAACGAGCTCCGAGCGAATCGCTTGCTGCAACGCGCGAATGTTGCCGCCCATGGATTGCGTGTTGTCCATGAGGAAATAGACATCAGCTGTGCGGATCCGCGTCCCAAACGACAGCGTTTCCCGCGGGGGCATCGGGTCGCGCTCGTAAGGAACGACGAACACGAAGTCCCCCCGCGCTCCAGGGTTTTCCGCACCGACGTTAGGGTTCGTGCCGGCGGCAACCTCGATCAGATCCGTGGCGCCGTCACCGTCGGAGTCCTCACGAACGGGCGAGGTGCCGCTCGCCGCTTCGAGTCGATCCGCGAGCCCATCACCGTCTGCATCGGTGTCACGAAAATCCGGTTCACCATCGCTGTCCGTATCCGTCGGAAATGTGTTGACGTTGGTGTCGCCTGCTTCGTCGCGATCAGAAATCGTGTCGTTGTCCGAATCCGCGTCGCCAGAATCCGCCATCCCGTCTTCGTCGGTGTCGATCTCCGCGGGCACTCCCTCATGCGCGTTCGCAATGGTGTCGCTATCGCTGTCGCCGGCCAGAGGAGTGTTCATGGGCTCGCAGCGACCCGCTGTGCATATCCCCGACGCACATTGGCTTGCCGAGTTGCATGGCGTTCGAGGGGACTCCGGCGAGCACTGGATCGAAGCCGCCGCCGCAAAGAGCACTAAGGTGCGAACCACCATCACGCGCTGTGCGAGGACGGATGCGACCGATGCAGAGTGGTTGACGCGTTGCACTGCCACGAGACCTCGCAGGGAACCGACCGACGAGGTCTTAGGCTACACGCGTCCCAACCGATTCGCCGGATTAGTTCGACCTTAGAGTTGCGAGGCGCTGCCGCGACCGCTTCATGCAGGAGCTGGTGGGCAACCCGCAATAGCACTATCGCCGTCGCACGTGCGCGTGACGCACGTTCGTGACCCTTGATTGATGGCCGTGCCTCCGCAACACGCGAGTGCCTCTTCGCAGTCACTGTCCGTTGCGCATCCGGTGCCAAGCGGACGTCGAAGGCGCTTGCAATCGAAGCTATCGATGCAGCCGAGCGAGTCATCCCACACTTGTTGCGGCCCGCAGATGCAACCGCCACTCGCGCAGGTGAGCGCGCTCGGCGCGCCGCATCGCGAGCCTCCGCACGTGTTCGGCTCCCATCGACCGCCGGAGCTCGTGCACTGGCATTGATGGCTTGAGCACGGCAAGGCGCTGGCAATCGCAACGCATCCACGTCCTTCGATGAACGCCCTGCCGCGTGTGCACTCGCACGAAAACGGGCGACACGGAATGGCCGCAGCAGGGCCGGCGTCTCCGCTGTCCATAGGGACAGGCCGGAATCCACCGCATCCTTCGTTACCCACACCTAGACCGCCCGTTGCGCGACAGAGGTCACCCACGGTGCAGCTGGCATCGTTCACGCACGCGTTCCCATCGAACGTCTTGCCCGGGCCGCAATCGCACTCGAGCTCAGAGTGCCCACCCTCGCAGACTGATTGATCCGCTCCGCAGCGAACGTTGCAACCATTTCGTACGTGGCCTCCCGTTTGCGCACACTTGATCTGCATGCATCCGGCGTTTGCAGTCTCGCAGTTCGCAAGGGCAAGCTCTGCGGGAAACGCGGAGTACTTGAAGCAATCGGGGCCTCGACAGTTTCCCCGCCAGATGACGCAGCGCTTCCCATCGAAGAATGCCCCCTCCGGAATGCGTTCGTCTGTTCCAAAACCACACACGTTGATCGTTGCGTTGTCCGCGACACACGCAACAGGGGCAGCGACATCGGGAAGGACGACTCGATCCACGAGTACTACGACGCGGTCTTCTGGCGGGGTCACTGCATCGCGAAGGGGCGTCGAAACATCCTGGTGAGTCGTGCGGACATCCGGCGTCGTCCCGCTGTCACCGTTCTGCACGCCATGCGAATCACCACATCCGACCGCCGAAAGGAGAGTGGCAAGGCAGCAGAAGCAACGCGCGCGCGCGGCTGCTCCGCCAAAGCGGAAAAGTATCATCAAGTGTTTCAAGCACAATCCGTTCCGAGGAAGCCCCAGAAACAACCTAGACTTTTGCGCCCACGAAGGCACGAAGTGGCACAGAGAGCCGACCGACGTTGAAATCTCGTGGCGGAGGGAGGCGGAGCCGCATCGACGCCGCCAACGTCGGTCGGATTCCGGGTGCGGTCGGATTCCGGGTGGGTCGGATGTCGGGTGCGGGTCGGTCACCACCAGAGCCGCGTCCCAATGAACGGGCCGCTTAGCTCGGCACCCTGCCCTCCGTTGTGCGGTTCGACGGCCGTGTGTTCATAGCCAGCCCGAATCTCGAAGCCATCGAACATCACGCCCACCGCAGCGCGAGCGTCCCAGATGCTAGCCGCACCGATGCTCGAGAAAGCACCGTCGATGGAGAGCACGACAGCGCCCGCGATGAAGGCATCGAGACCTGAGTAAATGCTGCCACCAAACCGCACGGGGTTTCGGCTATCGGCCCACATGCGCGCTGCCCCTCCAATGCGCATCTGAAGAAAGTCGAGATCGACCAAGCGATATCCGACGCGTGCGGCCCCCAACTGAACGAGCTGCGAGTCGACAGCGACCGCACCGACCGATGCAACCGCGCTGCGTGCAGGTTCACCCAGCACCCCGTACTCGGCTTCGACATCGAACCCGAACGGCAACATCAGTCTGAGATTCGCCCGACCGCGCGCCCCCCCTTGAAGAAGCACGCCGCCCTCCACCGAAAAGGCCGCAAGCACGGGCTGCCCGCCCTCACCGACGTTGGCGTACACGCCGCCGCCGCCGCCGGCGAACGGAACGTCACGGAACGACGGGACGCGAACGTAGCCTCTGCCGTCCACGTCCCAGTGATACCAACTCGAGCCCGCGAGAACAGCCCACGCGGCCCCATGAGCGATCCACCCGATCGCCTCGACGACCGCCAGCAGCGCAGTGACCTCGTTGGTCGTGGACGGGTTTGATCGTCGCGATGAGCCACGCGAACCCGACGACCCCTCGCCTCCCGAGGCGGGCGCGGATCCCGCAACCGCGTTCATTGCGCGCCCCACTTGAGCGTGCGCTTCCAGCGGAAGCCACGTGACCCAACACGCCGCCAGGAGAGCGAACAGACTCAAGCTTCTATCGGAGAGATTCAGTCGAGCCGAGCGAAACATTGCCCGCGCTAGCGCACGCGGCGTGCCACCGATAAATCCTCGCGATAGTGGGGGCCGCCGCAGGAACGGGTGAACCGCGGTTCACGAATTCTGTGAGTGGGAACCACACTGTGCCGGGGAGAACCTACTCAGCGCCCTACGCGGGATTGGCAGTGCAACCGGCGAACGGATCGCCGATGCACGCGCGCAGCGTGCAGGTGCGGGGTCTGCCGGCAGTCGAATCCGTTCATGCAGCTGCGAAAGCAGGATCCGTTCCCTCACTCGGCTGCAGATCGCGCGCGTTTCTATGCGATTCACGGCACAGACGGCACACGCGCAATCCTTTCCCAGCACGATCCTCGGCGGGGGGCGTCATGTGCAGGCCGACGGGCTTCCCTTTGACGCCTCGGAGCGTTACGGCGTGGGTGGTGTGCCCGAGCCCGCCGACATCTTCGCGCCGATGATGTCACCGAGTTTGAATCCGCCGACAGCGCCAAGGATCGCGATACCTGCGCTGAGCTTCATGACCCCCTTCCCCGTCCAATGGATCCATTCATTGAAGATGAAGTAGGAGAGGAGCGCGCCCACTAGGAGTCCCACAATAGCGAGAACGATGGAAATGGCTTTCTGCATGAGAATGTGCGGGAGACCCTACAACAAACAAGAGCATCACGTCGCTATCGATGCTCCGTAAGCTGACGGTGTCTGGCCAGAATCGCGTCGACGCCGCTTCCTCCAGGAAAACGAGCAAGATAGGCGCGCTCGACCTCGAGCGCTTCAGCCGGACGCGCCGCTTCGTGCAGCAACGTGGCTCGCAGCAACAGCGAACGCTCCTCGAGCGGAGCACCGGTTGTAGGCGCTCCCGTCCGATCCAAGATCTCGATCGCAGCCGTTCTATTTCCGGCACGTTGATGTTCGACCGCCGCGGCATACCCGATGGTCGCGGCGCGCGTTGGCCCGAAGTCATCGATCGCGCGCGCGTAGTAGTCGGCAGCCTGAGCATGATCGCCGCGTGCTCGTGCCGCATCCCCACCCAGGAGGTTCCACTCAGCTCGCGGTTGAGCAGCGAGGCCTGCGCGCATTCGCAGTTCCACCGCGACGAGAACATCCGCAAAGCGTGCTCGATCAAACAGCGCCCGTGCCTCGTCCAGCTCGATCAAGCTCGAATCCGCCGGTGTCGCGGACCGCACCACCTTCGTCGGCAATGCGTCTGCAGCCAATGCTCTTGCGGGGGGCTGCACGTTCACCGGCTCGCTTGCCTCCCCGACGCCGACCTGGTTCGCACCCGACGCCACGACCTGTCTCGCGCTCCAGCCATTCGCGCGCTCCATGGCGGCGCGATCGCCCGCTTTTGCAAGCGCCGTGGACACTACGTCCTCCCGTGCGCCACCGTACGAATCGCCCGCCGCGAGGAAATGCTCGCCGTGCGCATCGCGTACGAGAACGCGGCCTTCGAACACGTGGATGCGAGTCCTCTTGTCGGCGACGCGAACCGCGAACACCGTGCCGCGCACGAGCACGCGAGCATGCGGAGTGCGAACTTCGTAACCGTTCGCTGCTGCTTCACGTGCCACATCGAAAAGCGCGGCGCCGTTGCTCAGGTTCCACCCAACGCTCTGCAACGCAGAAAGGCGCGCGCCGCTTTCGATGCTCACCCGGTCGAGACGCGATGAAAGATGCGTGAGCGCAACATCCACCCGCACAACCGGACGAGACGAGATCCCGTACGCCGCGGCTGCGATCATTGCGGCAGCGCCGCATGCAATCCCGGCCCCACGAAGCAGAGTGCCGCGCCGCTCGCGCGAACGTGCCCGGGCTTGTCCGACGAACACAGCCTCCTGGAGCACGCGATCGCTCTGCGGGCCGTTCGACACGGCATGCGAGCTCGCGAGCGCCGCCAACGCATCGATTCCTGTCTGCGGTATGGCGCGCAGCGCCTCCGGCTTGTTTTGCGCGTCACTCATGCGTCGCACCCTTCATGTACCGAACGAGGAGCGGATCACGCGCGCACGCCGCTGCAACATCAGCTCGCGCATGTTTCAGTCGCCCGCGCAGCGTCTCGACGCTTGCCTCTGCGATGGCCGCGGCCTCGACGTGGTCGAGTCGCTCGATTGCGCACAACACGAACGCATTTCGACGTCGCTCCGATAGTCGCTCCAGCACGCGATAGAACCGGCGCAGGACTTCACGTTCCGTGATCTCGGCTTCCGGGTTTCGCGGCCCGATCGGCTCCTCGGTAGCACCAAAGAACCGCGTGAGGCGCATGCTCGCACGACGTTTCGAGAGCTCGCGCGCGGTCGTGCGAATCACGATTCGGCGTGCGTACGTTCGGATGGATGCATCTCCACGAAACTTCTCGAAGGCCGCAACCACTTCGATCATCGATTCCTGTACGAGATCGTCGATGTCCGAACGCGGCCCCGCATAGCGCGCGATCCATCCACGTGCGTCACGGAGAAGATTCCGCAGCACGTCGTCCTCGAGGCGCAGCGCTTCAGCTCTGAGCCGCACAGGGAACATCAATCCCAACCATGCACGAAGCTTAGCGTATAGACGGACTCATCCACGGACCGCGATGAAAGTGGATGTCACGGATTGTTAGTGGGGATCGGACGCGCAAAGTGGGACATGAGCTTGGGCATCGCCACGTGGATTTCTGAAAGCGCGCGATTTCCCGTGAAATGACCGCCCAAACAATCCGTATCGCGACAGGGAGTCGGCGAAAATCAGTACTTCAGAGGAGTTTCGGCATCAACGGAGGCAACGTGGCCTCATTCGCCTCGCGCTCACCCGCGGAGGACTTGTGAGATGTTTGACGAAACACGCTGCCGACACTCGGCACGCGTCGTGCGATGGATGCAAGGATGACCTCCAAGCATTTTCTTCGGTGTGCCGGCTCTTTTGCCGCAATCGCAGTTGTCAGCTGCGCGACGTCGAACGAACCTGCGACGCGTGATGCAGGCGCCGACGCTACACACGATGCGACGGATGCCAGTCCAATTCCACAGGATCAGGGTGTAGAAGCAGATCGACCTGTCACGCCAGCTGGCTGGCCAGGAAGCGTCGGCTGCGTTGCGCCCGCACACGCGGCCGGGTTCTACGATGACCTCTCGATCACAGTGGACGGGCGCGTTCGCACGTTCGATCTCTACGTGCCGGCGGGCTTGCGCAGACCGAGCCAGCTGCTCGTGAACATCCAGGGATGGAACAGCGACGAGAACCAGCAAGCGACGCTCTCCGACGCGCGCGCAGCCGCCGACGCAAAGCAATACGTCGTGGTTCTGCCGCGCGGAAATCGCACGATGGCCGCCGACCCACGTGGAAGCGGACTTAGCTGGAACGGCGGCGACTGCTGCGTTGATTCGATTCTCGACGATGTCGCGTACGACGATGTGCACTTCATCCGGGCGCTCACGGAATGGGTCTTTGCGGATCAATGCATCGATCGTAGTCGCGTCTACGCAACGGGGATGTCGAACGGCGGTTGGATGTCACATCGTCTCGCATGCCAAGCCGCAGACATGTTTGCAGCGGTCGCACCCGTCGCGGCGCCCGCAATCAAGCAGTACGATAGCTGCATCCCGAACACTACGGAGACGGAGTGCAACGCCTTCGGCGCTGCGGCATGCGGAGCACACGCGAATCAACAGACGTGCGTAGCAGCAGATTGTTCGTGGGACATCGATCACTGTGTCGGCGGTTGCGCGTGGAAGAGCGACGGTTGTCACCGCCGACTGCTCATCGGAACGACCACCTCCGCAGTCTCCTACCCGCGAACCATCCCGCTGGACGGATGGCCATACGCGTGCCCGACGCGCCCGGGAGGAATTCCCGTGATGGAGATGATGGGTACCCGCGATGGGCTCTATGAAGGTGAAGCGTGGATGTGGGGTGAACATGCTTCGTTCGCCGAGACGATCCGGTTCTGGCGACTGAAGAATGCGTGCAGCGATACGCCGACACGCACCGAGCGCTACGAGTGTCCCTACGATGCGACCTGCGTGGAGTCTCGGACCCGCGGCGACTGTGACGCAAACACCGCGTGTTCGTGGTCTGGGGGCGCATGCCGTTCCATCTGCGACTTTGGTGCACGGTGTGTTCCGAGCTCCCCGACCGGGTTGGCGGACGTTCTGACGTGCGGGCTTCGAACGGAAGAAGCGCTTTGCGCAATGGCACCAGCTTGCCGATGGGACGCAACTCGGGTCTGTACAGACTGCCGCGACGTCGTCTGCGAGTACTACGAGAGCTGCGGATCTGCGAACGTCGACGTCGCCGCGTGCACCAACGAAGGCGGCCAGCACTGTTGGCCAGGGGAATCCGGGCGATGCTCCGTGGCTCTAGAACCCGGTGGTGTGACGCGCGTCTCTGCGAATCGATTGATGTGGGACTTCCTCTCGCGTCATCAGTTACCCGCGCCGCGGCCGTAAGCCGGACTCAGGCAGAGCTGCGAGCGAATGAGCGAAGGCGGAGCGAGCTGAGTAGAACCGAGACGCTCGAGAGCGACATCGCAGCGCTCGCAATCATCGGCGAGAGTGTCCACCCGGTCCAGTGGGTGAAGACACCTGCCGCGATCGGAATGCCGACCACGTTGTACGCAAAGGCCCCAAACAGGTTCTGCCGAATCGTGTGCATCGCTGCGCGCGCCAGTGCGAGCGCAGTCGGCAATCGCGCGATGCCGCCTTGCAGGAGCGCGATATCCGAGGTCGCAACGGCGACATCGGCTCCGTGACCGATCGCAATGCCCACGTCTGCGGCCGCGAGAGCCGGTGCATCGTTTACTCCATCACCGACCATCGCAACGATGCCCCCTTTCGCACGATACGCGCGAACAACGTCGGCTTTTGCTTCCGGGCGGATCTCTGCATGCACTTCTTCGATGCCGAGCTTGGCCGCAACGGCACGGACGGCAGCTTCTCGATCTCCCGAGACTATCGCGAACGAAATGTTCAAACGTGAGAGCGCCGACAGAGTCTCGGGTGCGCTATCTAGGATGCGATCCGCGACGCTGATAACGCCCGCAAGCACGCCGTCGATCGACACAAGAACGGGAGTCTCGCCGCGACTGGCGCACTCTTCGACCGCCACCGCACCGACCGCCGTATCGATTCCGCCTTCCGTGAGCCACGAGTTCGACCCGATTCGAACGCGATGCATGCCGACCACGCCCTCCACGCCGAGGCCATGTGTATTGTGGAACTGTGTCACGCCGCGGGGAGCAAGACCCTTCGCCGACGCGGCCTTGGTGATCGCACGCGCAACGGGATGCTCGCTGCGGCTTTCGACAGCAGTAGCAATCGCTAAAAGTTCGTCCTCGACGATCGCGAACGCTGCGATCGTAACAACCTGCGGCTTACCTTCGGTGAGCGTCCCGGTCTTGTCGAACAGCACCGTGTCGACGCGTGCCGCGGTCTCCAACGCTTTCCCACCGCGAATCAGCACACCGAGCTCCGCCCCGCGCCCCGTCGCGACCGCGATGGCTGCTGGGGTTGCAAGACCAAGCGCGCACGGACACGCGATGACGAGCACCGCGACAAACCGCTCGATAGCCAGTCCGTAAGATGACGTATCGAGCATCAGCCAGACGAGTAAGGTCGCGACTGCAATCGCAACGACGATGGGAACGAACACCGAACTGACGCGGTCTGCGAGCTCTGCAATCGGCGCCTTCGAACCTTGCGCTTCTTCGACAGCGCGAGCGATCCGCGCGAGCGCGGTGTCTTCGCCCACCCGCGTGACGCAAACGGTTATGGCCCCCGAACCGTTTAGCGATCCGCCGATCACGGAAGCGCCGACGTGTTTCTCGACGGGCATGCTTTCCCCGGTAAGCATCGACTCATCGACGGCCGAGACGCCGTCGATCACGTCGCCGTCCGCGGGTATGCGTTCGCCAGGACGAACCACGAGAAGATCGCCGACCGCGAGCTCTTCGATGGCGACGTCCGTGATGGTGTCCTGGCGAAGTCGGTGCGCGGCTGCCGGGCGAAGCTTCAACAGACCCCGCACCGCATCCGAGAGCCGCTTCTTCGCTCGTGCCTCGAGCATCTTGCCCAAGAGGAGGAATGTGACGATTGCTCCCGCGGCCTCGAAGTACAGCGGAGCGCTCCCTCCGTGGTGAGCGTCGCGAAACAGGCGCGGCAGCAAAACGGCAACGGCAGACCAGCCGTACGATGCACCCACGCCAATAGCAACGAGCGTGTTCATGTCCGAAGTGCGTCTACGAAGCGCCTTCCACGCAAGAACGAAGAACTTCCGGCCGGGTCCGAACACGACCGCAGTTGCAAGCACTGCTTGCGCGATCCGACCCAAGGCGCTGTCCGCGAAAGGAACTGCGCCGTGAAGCATGCCTACGACTACAAGCGGTACGCTGAGCATGAGCGCGACGAAGAAGTCGCGCCGCAGCGTTGCCGTTGCGGCGGTATCGCTGTCCCCGGTCGGCTCGTCACGTTTGGTGGACCGCAACGGGTCGGGAATGCGAGCGATGTACCCAGCACGCTCGACCGCGTTCGCGAGATCTGTCGGAGTAAAACGTGATCGATCGAGCATCACGGTTGCACGCTCGGTGATGAGATTGACGCTGCTTGAAGCCACGCCCGGGACGCTAGCGAGGGCTTTCTCGACATGTCGAACGCAAGCAGCGCACGTCATTCCCTCGATAGGGATCTCGAGACGTTCGAGCGAAGCGCCCGCGGCAGACTGCGTTGAAGGTCCCGGTGACATTGGAGCTACGGGTGTTCATTACACACTTGGGCGCCACCATGTAATGCTTAGCGGGATTCGGAGAGCTAATATGAGTGAAACCTCGCTGCGAGTGACCGGAATGACGTGCGGATCCTGTGTTCGACACGTTGCGAGCGCACTGCGCGGCGTAGCCGGTGTCGAACAGGTCGACGTGACGCTAGCGGAAGGCCAGGCCGTGGTTCGTCACGACGTCCAGCGCGCGCCGGTTCAAGCACTCATCGATGCAGTGACCGAGGCCGGCTACCAAGCCAGCGCCTGATTCGCAACCTAGAGCTTGAACGCGAGCCGTGCTTCGAGCGATGGGATGATGCCGACCGCTTCTGCCATGTGCTCGATCGTGCTCGCCGTGTTGCGAGCGTACTCGTTGGCGCTGGCGTCATTGTTCGGTGCACCGTTGATCAGCGCTTGAACATCCGCGCCGACGATGAAGTTCAAGCCCACCGCGATGCCGAACGTCGCAACGTCGCCAAGATCCGCCCTCCAACCGATGTCCAACCCGAGTGTATGGAGCACCGCGCTGAATCGAACGTCTCGTGCGAGCGTCGTGGGACCGGTTGCAAGCGCTGCCATTTCGCTCGCAGTCGCAGCGGTGTCCATGAATGAGACCGCATAGCTTCCCTGAATGAACGCGCCGATGCTTGCGTCGGGCTGAAGCCCAAGCGTCAGGCGCGGAACCTCACCGCTCGAGTAGAGGCGCGTAAGAACGGCTCGCGCATCCGTTCCTGGAAACATGCTCGCAAGCGAGTTGGTGATGGGTTCGAGGATGACCCCGTACGAGATCGATGCTGACACCGAGGCGCTGCGGCGGCCGGTGCTCCACTCGAACCCGATGCCGCCTCCCGCCTCGAACGGGGCACGGATGCCAGCAAAGAGTTGGGCACGAGCGGTGGACTCCTCAGGAAGATCGAAAGGCGAGGAGAGCTGCGATGCCTGCGCATGCGCACGCTCCGCTGCGAGCGAGATGAATCCGAGACAGACCATCAACTGAACGAGTCGCAACCGAGTGATCCCTTTCAAGGCCTCATCATCGACGGGGGACCGGCGCTGGTGAATGTGTTAGTTCGCGCACGTGACTGGAAACGTACGGACAATTGCCTGTGCGTCGGCAAAGTGCGTGAGTGTCGGACTGGGTCGCACCCGCGTGCGCACCCTCTGATCGTGACTCAATAGATGCGCGGGCCACGAAGAAGTTCACGAAATTCGTGGCACATGTCATTTCGTAGTCCCAGCACTCTGGGCCACTGTATCCAGCCGATCAGCCACCTTCTCCAAATCCCCGGAAGTCGCCTCCGGAGACGGCCGCAGATGTTCAACGATGAAGGACGTCTCACGGCGACGCACTAAGAGCCGAGAGCAGACCGCTGGCCACGCGAACCGCATCGGTTTCATTCATGTGATCCAGCTCCTGATACATCCGCGTAAGACGCGCGACCTTGCTGAGACCGAGGTCTGGTCCGCGCACGACGGCAGCGTTCGCTGCGAAGAACAACGCGTAGCCACGTTGAACGCTCGCGAGCGAGGCAACGTCAAAGTTGAGCGCGGTCTCCGCAAACTGGAAGTACGCCTTCACGACCGCGGCCACATCCGGCGCAAGTTGGTCGACAGCGCGAAGCGCATCCGCCGTATTCGAGATGCCCGCGAGGCGAAGCATGCGGACCAGATAGCTCGGGAAGAAGAGCTCATCGGAAAGCGGCCTTTGAAGCGTCTCGGCAATGGCTCGATCCGCGGCGACAATGCTTGAGCTGCGTGCGAGTGCGCCTAGCGACACCAGGTCGATCGCGAGCGCGCTCTCAGGTGAAGAGAGCTCTTCTTTCACGCGTGCGCGATAGCGTTCCATGTCGGCTCGAATACCGACGAACTCCTGATCCGCAATCTCGAGAAGGCCCGCGACTCGACTGAACCTTCTGCGAATCAGCTCGGGCACCACATCGTTCACCTTGTATCCAAGGTCGTGCTCCACCTCGGCCCACGCATGCTGCAGCGCGGTCCGCGCTTGAATCTCGAACCGAAAGTCTGCGTGGGGC
>CAZWQH010000087.1:0-13978 GCA_964635815.1 uncultured Sandaracinaceae bacterium | reverse complement strand
AGGCTCTTCCCGGCCGGATCAAAGACCTCAAGATTGATTCCATCGATGAGGACATCGATATCCTGCGCGAGCTCGAGATTTTGGTCGACGGCAAGGGCCACAAAACCTACTTGCTCCAGATCTTCCTGCGCGATTCTGCGGGTTTGTACCGAGAGAACGCGGCGGGTCCCTTCTTCTACGAGATCATTCAGCGCAAAGGCGATCAAGGGTTTGGAGGCGGGAACTTCCGCGCACTCTTCGAATCCATCGAGCGACAGCACAAAGCCGAAGGGCGGATCTGAACGGTGCTCGATCGCGAGACGCACGGATCGATTCCACGAAAGCATCACATCGCGCATCGCTCGCCGAGTGGCGAGCTCCTACACGAAGAGTGTTTCACGCGAGCGGGTTTCGATGGTCCGTACACGATCGCATACCATCTGAATCGCCCACACACGCACCGTTCGATCGAGACGAAGCACGGTTGGAGTCAGGTCGAGCTCGCAAGCAGCACTTCCGCTCCGCTCGCTAAACGCCACTACAAGTCGCAAGAGCTCACGCGAACGGGCGGAGCTCCGATCGATGCGAGGCGTCCACTCCTTTTCAGCGCGGACGTCGTAGCCTCGGTCGCACACCCGGATCGAGATGATCCCGTCTACTTCTCGAACGTCGACGCCGACGAGCTTCACTACGTGTTCGAAGGTGGCGGGGTGCTGCGCACCGCGTTCGGAGATGTGCGATTCCGGGCGAACGACTACGTATTCGTGCCTCGTGGAATGCCGCATCGCTTCGTGCTGAGCGAGCAGACCGAAGACAAATCTCAGAAGGTCCTCCCGCAGTATTGGTTCTCGATGGAGCTGAACGGCGGTCTGCACATTCCCAAACAATGGCGTAACGAAGTTGGCCAGCTGCGAATGGACGCCCCGTACTCTCATCGCGATTTCACGCGGCCGGAGTTTCGCGGCCCGCTGGATGAAGGCATTCGAGAGATCGTGGTCAAACGCGGCGGTGCGTTCCACGGGTTTGCGGTGGATAGCTCCCCGCTCGACGTCGTGGGTTGGGACGGGTCGGTCTATCCCTGGGCGTTCCCCATTTTGAATTTTCAGCCGCGCGTGAGTAGCGTCCACGTACCGCCCACCTGGCACGGGACGTTTGCCGCGCGAGGCGCGCTGATTTGCAGCTTCGTGCCCCGACTGGTGGACTTCCATCCGGAGGCGATCCCGTGCCCATACCCGCACTCGTCGGTCGATGTGGACGAGATCATTTTCTACTGCCGCGGAAATTTCACCTCACGCAAAGGCGTCGGTCCGGGAAGTCTGTCGCATCACCCGCCAGGTATTCCTCACGGACCACACCCTGGCTCGTACGAAAACAGCATCGGTACGAAAGCGACCGATGAGCTCGCCGTCATGCTCGATTGCTATGCACCGCTCACTCCGACGAGAACTGCGCAAGGCGTGGAAGACGCTGGCTACATGGAGTCGTTCCGGCAGCGTTAGCGTGTCCGGAACAATCGGTTCGTGATCAGATTCGTGTTGTACTCGAGCTCCGTCAGTGCGGCGGGGGCCGGGAAATTCGCTCGGAGTTGAATGCGCTTTGCAATGTACGCCGCGGGAATGAACGAGGCCGTAACGTACGCATCGCGGGGGATTCCGGCGTACTCGGCCACGTCAGCAACTTCGTTGAAGACGCGTCCCCAGGACACGTAGAGGACCTCGCCGGTCTCATTGTCCTTGAGAGATGTGAACGCGTGCGCGTTCTCGCCACGCCGGCCACCGATGACATGAATGCGCGCCTCGAAGCCACGGCGTGCACCGCTAATCGCTGCGTGGAGAGCTGGGCTCGGGCAGTTTCCAAAACCGGAGTCGTTCTGAAAGAGCGCTTCGGCTCGCTCGGACACGTCAAGCGCGCGGACGAATGCGTCCGTCTGCTGCTGGCCGGTAGTAGACCGCGTTGACCGAGCATTCGCAATCAGTGTGCGTAGGACGCGGGATCGAGGGTTACGAGCGCGGGGTTGCGGTCGGGTTCGCGGGGAGTTCGCCCTGACGGTTCTAGTAGAGCGCGTGACCTCGTCGGCGTAAGCGACCCCTGAGAACGTCATCCCGCCGCTAAGGAGCAAGAGTAGAGCTGCGAGGCGCATGCTTTCGATGAGCAAGCTCCATACCAACCGCGTGGACGAAGAAAATCATCATTTTCCGAGAGTTTCGGGGGGAGGAGCCTCCTGTATGGTGACGACGAAAGCCACCACGCGTTCACCTCGTCATGGCATGTTGGAATGCCATGAGGGAGAACACGGGATCGGTTCTGCTTTACGACGGGAACTGCCGCTTCTGCACCAAGTCAGCGCATGACCTTCGTCTGCGTACGCACCCCGACGCGCTGACCATCGCAAACTTTCAAGATCCCGCGGTTTTGGAGCGCTACCCGCAGGTGACTCACTCGGAATGCATGAAAGAGGCGAAGCTCATCGTTCCAAGCGGCAAAGTGTACGGCGGAGCGAACGCGATCGTGCGTGCGCTACTGATACGGCGATGGTGGCTCTTCCCGATTCTCGGTTGGGCGCTGATCCCGCCGTTCAGTTTCGTGGCTCGCAAAGTCTACGAGCGAATCGCCAAGCGCCGGTACGAGATCTTCGCTGCGAAAGAGAAGTGCGAGAACGATACGTGTTCAGTTCACTTCCAGTAGTGCGTCGGGCCCACGCACTACACCCGAATCTTCGCGCTCGTGGGATCGAACATCGGTCGCAACGAAACCGTCGCAGCGTGCTTCACGTTCGCGATCTCGACCTCCCATGATCCTGCCGCGAGATAGGCGTCGTCGATCGGCTCGTCTGCTTCGATCATCGCTAGACCGACTGCGCCGCCAAGCGTGAACCCGTACGAAGCCGCGCGAATGTAGCCAGCAGGCTCCCCGTTCCGGCGAATGATCTCGGCGTGAAACATCATCGGCTCGGGATCCAGGAGACGAACCTGCGCGATCCGTCGCTTGAGCGGGCCTTGTGCTTTCTTCGCGAGTACCGCCTCCCGACCGATGAAGTCGCCCTTCTTCAGGTCCACTGCAAAGCCCAACCCAGCTTCGAGGACGGAGTCGGTGTTGTCGATATCATGACCGTAGTCTCGATACCCTTTCTCCATACGTAAGCTCGCAAGCGCTTTCAGTCCCGCGTGACGCAGTCCGACTGCTTCGCCCGCGGCAACGAGTCGATCGTAAACGTGCGTAGCTTGCTCGGTCGGAACGAAGAGCTCGTAACCCAGCTCACCCAGGTATGTGATCCGAATGCAGAGAGCTCGCGCGTATCCGACGTCGATCTCTCGGGCGGTCCTGAACGGGAACGCCTCGTTCGAGAGATCGGTGGTGGTAACCCGCTGCATGAGCTCACGCGACCGCGGTCCCTGGATGTTGATCTGCGCATAGCCCGACGTGACGTCAGTCACGAACGCGTGCGAATCCGGAATGAAGTTCCGTTTCATCCACGTCTCGACGTGCCTATGAGCGGTGTCGCTGGCGACCACCAAGAATCGATCTTCTTCCAGCTTGGTCACCGTGAGATCCGCCTCCAACTTGCCGAGTGGATTGAGCCACTGCGTGTAGGTGACGCGTCCTGATTGCGCATCGACATTGTTCGCCGATACACGATTCAGCATTCGCCCTGCGTCACGCCCTTGAACCATGAACTTTGACATGAACGACATGTCCATGAGGATCACGCCTTCACGCGCGGCACGGTGCTCGGCTTCCCAGTTCGGGAACCAGCTTTGACGCCCCCACGAGTACGAGTCGATCTTCGGCTCCGTCGCATCCGACGTGTACCAATCCGCACCTTCCCAACCGCTCACGTCTTTGAAGTACGCGCCACGAGCTACCAATCGATCGTGCAGCGCCGATTTCTTGGCTCCACGAGCCGTCTGCATCGACCGCGTTGGGTAATGGCACTGGTAGACCATTCCGAGCGACTCGACGGTTCGCACACGGCGATACTCCGGATTCGACTGGTAGACGTGGAGCCGGTCGATATTGAAGCCTGTTACATCGACGTCCGGCGTACCGGTGATGATCCAGTTCGCAAGCACGCGCCCAAGCCCGCCGCCCGTTAGAATCCCAATCGAGTTCATGCCTGCAGCAACGAAGTAGTTCTTCAGCTCAGGGGCTTCACCCACCACGGGACGCAGATCTGCGGTGAAGCTCTCCGGTCCGCAGAAGAACTTCTTCACGCCAACTTTCGTCGAGATAGGGACACGACTCATCGCTTTCTCAAGGTAGGGCCCCATGCGATCCCAGTCGGGCGGTAAATCACCGAACGAGAAGTCCTCTGGCACCCCTTCGACTTTCCAAGGCGCGCACAGCGCTTCGAACAAGCCGATCATCAAACCGCCGCCCTCTTCCCGGTAGTAGCCGTACGAGCCCGGATCCTCGAGGACAGGGAACGTTCGCGACATCTCGGCGATGCGCTCGGTGATCAGATAGTAGTGCTCGGCGGATTGCAGCGGGACGTTGACCCCTGCTTTTGCACCGAGCTGCCGCGCCCACATGCCGGCGCAGTTCACGACGTACTCCGCGTCGATGTTGCCGAGATGTGTCGTGACGCTGGTGACAACGCCGCCCTTCTGCGTGAACCCAGTCGCCGGGACCTGCTCGAAGACCTTCACGCCCTTGAGCTTTGCGCCAGCCGCCAGCGCCATGGTGACGTCTACTGGGTTCGCGCGACCGTCTTCCTTTACGTAAAAGCCGGCTAGGAGATCATCGGTTTTCGCGAGAGGAAACAGGTCCCGCACCTGGGAGGGAGAGATCTCATGCACGTCCACGCCGCAGTACCGGTTGAACGCAGACACTCGTCGGTACTCCTCGAGTCGATCCTTGTCCGCAGCGACTTCGATGAAACCGACGGGCTCAAAACCAGTTGCAAACCCAGTCTCCGCTTCGAGGCGCGAATAGAGGTCACGAGTGTACTTTCGCATCTCGGTCGACGTCTCGGACGTGGATCCGAAACAGACCATCAATCCGGCTGCGTGCCACGTTGTCCCGGACGTCAGTCGATCGCGTTCCAAGAGCACCACGTCGCTCCAACCCTGGTGGGCCAGGTGATACGCGACCGAGCAGCCGATCACTCCTCCGCCAACTACGACGACGCGTGCATGTTTGGGAAGCGATTGCGGAGAGGACATGGCGGCGCGGAATGTACGCCAACCCGCTACGCGCGCTACGACTCGGACAAGAGCGGAGTGCACGAATTCGACAGCTTCCCGGCACCCTGAAACAATCGCACACCATGAAGAACGTTCTCGCTTGTCTATCGGTCTGCTTTGTCACCATCACCGCCTGCGATTCGAATCCCACGACCCCTGCGAGGGACGCCGCGACAGACCGCGCGACAGCGAACGCGGATGTACAAACGACAGACGTGACCACCTCGGGCACCGATGCAACGCCTGCCACGGATGCTCCCAGAGACATCGCGGTGGTTGCCCAAGACGTGGTGCGGCAAGACGCGACGGTCGTGCCGAGCGATGCTTCGCCCCGCAGTGGTTGCGCGGCAAGCGACGGAAGCTACTGCCAGGAGTTTTCGGTCGCGGGAGCGCTGTGCACCGGCGACACGGATTTCGTTGCGATGTGCTCTCGTCTCTCCGTAACGGGCGTATGCGCGATCGCGGCCGCGGACGGCGGCACCCTCACCGAAACGCAGTTCTACTACAGTCCGCTCACGGATGAAGCCGCCGGGCGAGCACTGTGCGCCGGCTTCAACGGAACGTTCCGCACTACGCCGTGAATGAAGCTAGACGAGACCGGTGATGGGAATGGGTTCTAGTCACCGCCCCGAAGCCCGTGTTTCTTTGCGAGGTGGTGAAGATGTTTGCGATCCATCTCGGCATCTCGAGCGGCCGCGCTGACGTTGCCCTCGTGACGCTCAAGAAGCCATGTCACGTAGCTGCGCTCGAACATCTCGTCCCACTCTGCGCGCGTCTCGCGATAGCTGCGTCCGGGCGTAAATTCGAGCGGCGCGCCAGACCCGGTCGGACCTTCGATCTGCGCAACCATCGGAAGCGCTTCGAGGGGAACAGTTGTGTCACCCATCGACCGCGCCAAATAGACAGCTCGCTCCAGCACGTTGCGAAGCTCGCGAATGTTTCCTGGCCACTCGTGTGACGCGAGCGCCTCGAGCGCCTTGCGTTGAATCTCCATCGGAGGATCGCCAAACGTCTTGAGAAGCTCTTCAGCGATCAGCGGAACGTCTTCGCGGCGCTCACGGAGTGGCGGAACATCGATCTGCACCACGGCCAGTCGGAAGAAGAGGTCCTCGCGAAACTTTCCACGCTCTACTTCCATTCGGAGATTGCGCTTGGAAGCGGCAATGATCCGGATGTCGATCTTCATGTCCTTGTTGCCACCCACGCGCCGAATCGTGCGTTGCTCGATCGCGCGAAGAAGCTTTGGCTGCAGGTCGAGGGGAAGCTCCCCGATTTCGTCCAAGAACAAAGTGCCTGTATGCGCAAGCTCGAATGCACCCTGTCGCGTCGCGTTCGCTCCAGTGAACGAACCTTTCTCATGACCAAAAAGCTCACTCTCGATCAACGAGCCGACGACCGCACCGCAGTCGACGATCATGAATGGTTTGCCGTTTCGCTTGCTCGCGGCGTGCGCTGAGCGCGCTAGAACGTCTTTGCCTGTCCCCGTCTCGCCGCCCAGGAGAATCGTCGCGTCGGTCGGAGCGAGTCGCTCGAGCAGACCGAAGATTTCGCGCATGCGAAGAGAGCGGCCAACCGCTTCGCCAAACCGCGTGGCCTCACTCGGCATCGTCTCGATCCGCTCTGAGTACGGACGCAGTCGAAGCTCGATGTCACCGACCGTAATGAGCGCCCCGGGCTTGACGTAGGCCTCCTTGATCTCGCCGCCGTCGAGCTGAGTGCCGTTCGTCGATCCCAGGTCGCGAATAAGGTAGCCCTTGGGTTCCCGGATGATCTCGCAATGAGCTCGCGAGACCGTCGGGTCATCGAGAACGAGATCATTCTCGGGCGCCTTTCCGATGCGGAAGACCTCCGCGGAGATGACCTCTTCGGTTCCACGCAAGGGACCACTCAGCACCTGAATGGTGCATCGTTGCAGCTCGACGACGCGCGCGTCGTGTCTGCCCGCGAGTGCTGTCCCCCCTTGAATATCCGTCGTCAAAATGACCTCATGCGCTCCCCTCTATCAAGCCATCCGGAGAAGAGAAGGTGAAGGTGTCTCGCACTCCGTTGGCCATCGTCAAGGCTTGCCGGGCGGTGGCCCGAAGTGAAAGTCACCGTTCTTCTCGACCTCGATGCTCCGCATCCGCGTTTGGGCGCTGTCCCCGCGGCCAACGAGCTCTTCAACCGAGTACCTGCCCGGACGAAGGCGGCCTTCCACCTTCACGACCATTGGGGCCGAACCCAGTTCGTACCGACGTTCGAGAGACATGATCTCCTCTCCCAAACTGTCCGAGACGACGAAGCGAACTCGCTCCGTCTGAGCAGCTCGATCGTTCAAATCACACCGAAATATCACGGGGTGGCTCCGATTGTTCAGGACATTGGTCAACACCAGGACGAGCCCACCTACCCCAACAACTCGAGCGATCTTGCTCCGATGAGCCAGGAAGAACGAGCGAAGGTTCTCTCGAAATGTGACAAGTGAAGCGGTCATTGAGGTCGCAGGGCACGCGCGTGCAGTGGTGGAATCAGCTCTCGAGCAGCCGTCCGGTGTATGCACCGGTCCGAAGGCGAGGGCAATTCTTGTCCACGCCGGATGCGAGGCGTAGATTGAAGACGTCCCTTGCCGCTTAACGTAGCCACCTCGAGCGAGACATCCCCCGCCGAACCGGCGAAGCAGGGATCTGCCAATCCAGAGTCGGGAACATTCACGATTCGTCTCACCGACGTGCTCGAAAAAGTGCGCGGCTACCATCCAACTGCAGATACGGATCTGATTCAGCGGGCGTACGCGTACTCCGCCCGAAAGCACGACGGGCAACTTCGCAAGTCGGGCGAGCCGTACGTCACGCACCCGCTGAGCGTCGCAGACATCATCGCGGACATGCGCCTGGACCCGGCGAGCGTCTGCGCGGCAATGCTTCACGATACCGTGGAAGACACCGACGCTACCGACGCTGAGATCACGAAGCTCTTCGGTGAAGAAGTGGCGTTCCTCGTGGACGGAGTCACCAAGCTCGGACGCGTCAACTTCGTCTCGAAGGAAGACCAGCAGGCCGAGAGCTTTCGCAAGATGCTTGTCGCGATGGCGCGAGACATTCGCGTCCTTCTCGTGAAGCTCGCAGACCGTCTCGACAACATGCGCACGCTCGAGCACATGAAGATCGATTCGCAAGAACGGATCGCTCGCGAGACGCTCGAAATCTATGCGCCGCTCGCGGGGAGGCTCGGTATCCAGTGGCTCAAGAGTGAGCTCGAGGACCTCAGCTTCAAGCATCTGCAGCCCGATGCGTTTCGGGAGCTCTCCGAGAAAGCGGATACACAGTCGCGCGACCTCAAGAAGTACGTTCACGAAGTCACGATTCGCATCGAGAGCATGCTCGCCGAGAACGGAATCAAAGGCTCCGTTCGCGGGCGCACCAAACATCTCTACTCAGTGTGGAAGAAGATGCGGCAGTACAATTGCGACTTCGAGCAGATCCACGATTTCGTCGCGTTTCGCGTCCTCGTGGATAGCCTCAGCGACTGTTACGCGGCGCTGGGCATCGTTCACTCGCAGTGGACGCCAGTACCCGGCCGCTTCAAGGACTACATCGCGCTTCCGAAGCCGAACATGTACCAGTCATTGCACACGTCGGTGATTGGCCCGTCGCACCGACGCATCGAAGTGCAGATGCGTACCAACGAGATGCACCGCACTGCCGAGTACGGCATCGCTGCGCACTGGCAATACAAAGAACGCTCCGGGTTCATCAGCGAGCGCGACGCCAAGCGATTCGCATGGCTTAGGCAGCTCGCCGAGTTCCAACACGATGTCCCCGATCCTGCGGAGTTCATCGAGTCGGTGAAAGGCGACCTCTTCGCGGAAGAGGTCTATGTCTTTACCCCGAAGGGCGACGTTCGTGTCTTCCCTCGCGGGGCTTCGCCGATCGACTTCGCGTATTCGGTTCACTCGGAAATCGGCGAGCACTGCGTGGGCGCGCGCGTGAACGGCGCGATTGTTCCGCTGCGGCACAAGCTAAAGAACGGCGACATCGTCGAGATTCTCACGAACCCAAACCAGCGGCCAAACAAGGACTGGATCGATTGGGCGGCAACTGGCCGAGCTCGAGCAAAGATTCGTGGATACGTTCGAACAGAGGAACGCAAACGTGGTCTTAAGCTCGGTCGTGATCTGCTCGAACGCGAAATGCACAAAAAGGACGTCTCTTTTCAGCGCGCGCTGAAGGGCGGCGAGCTCGAGAAAATCCTACCCAAGCTTCACGTTCAGTCACTCGACGAGCTGTTCATCCAAATCGGATACGGCAAAGTCCAAGCGTCCGGAGTCGTCGCTCATCTGGTCGCTGGAGACAACACCAACAGCACGACCGAATCGCTTCGGCCCGGCTTCCTCGAACGCACCGTTCGCAAGGTTACGGGCAAGGAAGAAGCTCCCGTAATCCGCATCGACGAGCTCGACAACGTGCTCGTTCGGTTCGCAAAATGCTGCAGTCCTGTTCAAGGTGATCCGGTTACCGGATGGATCACGCGCGGCCGTGGCGTAACCGTCCATCGGCGTGAATGCTCCAAAGCTCTCGAGCTCGACCCCGCGCGCCGCGTCGACGTGACGTGGTCTGCGACTCCCAAGCTCGATCGTCCGGTTACTCTCCGGATCGTCACCGCAGATCGCCCGGGCATCCTCGCGCGCCTCAGCAACGAGTTTACTCAGCGCGGTGTGAACATCAGCAAGGCGAGCAGCGAAGCAGCCGGTGACTCGCAGGCGATCGTCGAGTTCCAGTTCAAGATTCAGGATCTGTCGAGACTGCGCACGTTGATGCGTGCCCTTCAGAAGATCGACGGCGTCCTGGACGTCGAGCGCGCGTAGCAAGCGAGAGCGCTCACTCAAAAGTCGAGGCGCCCAGAGAAAGCCCTGCGACGAATCCTTCGGGGTCGCCCGGGAACCCAACGGTGCCGCGCAGCAACAGACTGCAGCTTGGGGCGCACGCTATTCGCACGCTCGTGTGTACGCGCCACGCGGTCGCCAGATCCGTAGCGCCCGCGGCTTCGAGCTCAATGCCCGGCATCCCCCCGCCCGCGCCGGAAGAAAGCGCGAATCCTAGCGTCCCCCCGTATTGGATCGAAAGACCGCCGCGCGATGTTGCTCCAGCGTGGCCGCGAAACCACCAAGCGATGTCGCCCATCCTTCGCGCGTACTGCGCACGAACTCGAGTGGCCCAGCCTGGCGAGCCGACATCGAGGTTCGCAGCATCGAGGAGACGCGGACCAACGTCGCCCTCGAGCGACATCGACCACGCGTCGTGTTCCCCAGCTCCCCCGATCTCGAGGAAAATACCGGCCGGCGCTAGCCCGAACCGAACCAGCTCGGTGTATGCCGCGCGCGAATAGTCGGCTGCGGCCCCGAGGTGCGCGCCGATCGCAACATTGCGTGTGAGAACGAATCGACCACGTAGATCCACCGCAGCGAATCCATTTCGCACGGTCTCGATGCTTCGGTATCCGAACGCCAGGGTCGCAGAGACGCTCGTTGCAGGAGCAATCGGCGTTGCTCCGCGGTCGAGATCAGGAAATCGAGGGCTCGCCACGTTCTCTTCGGCTCGAGCCGTGCTCGCAGCTACAAGAGCGACCACGCAGATGCACGCAACTCGTCTGGCGATCACAAGCATCGCAGCACCATCGCGGTCAGCGGCTCTTTGTCTGGGTCGATGAGGTAGCCGTCGTAGTCGGGTCGCTCGGGCTCGGCGATCATCCACGGAACGAACACGGCGCCGACGTCGTTCGAAGCTGCCGCCCACGCTTCGAGCACCAGCGCTCGCTCGGCGTCCCCGGCGGCGTTCTTGGATACACGCCATCCCGACTCTTCGAAGAAGAAAGCGCGACCGCGCGACCGCGCCGAAGCAGCGCGTTGCCGCATGACACTTGCTGCACGCTCCGCGCCGACTAGGTACGCAGGAGCGGAGCTCCCTGATCCAAGAGACAACGCACCGGTAAAATCCGGATACGCATGAAACGTCATGATGTCCACGGAGCCGTCCGCGGCGAGCGTGTCGAACGACTCCCCGTTCACACCGTCGTATCCGACTCCGCCCCACGCAATGAACTGCGCAGCGCCGGTTCGGCGAATCTCGCGTGCCATCGTTCGCGCCCACGTCGTGAGCGTCCCGCCATCGCAGTACCGCCGGTCTTCGCAACGCGCTTCGTTCGCGAGCTCCCACGCGAATACTGTCGAATCGTCGATGTATCGACGACCTGTGATGGTGTTCGTCCGTCCGAGGATCGCGCGTATGTACAGCTGCTGTGCAGCGATCGCGCGCGGATCCGAATAGAACGCGGCCGGAGGCAGTGACTCGCCTGGTGCGACGAATCGGAGCACCGCAGGCGCTCCTCCGTAGTCCTTCCAGTTGTTCGCTAGCGTCAGTATCAGCTTCACGCCGTGGCGCGAGGCGGCTGCAATCACCGCGTCAAGCGCCAGAAGGCCTTCTTCGCGGAGCTCTCCCTGCTCATCGCGAATGCGTCCGGGGTGTGTGGGTACGTCGTTGAAAGCGTGAGCGCGCACGAGCGTTCGCCCCATGCTGGTCGCGCGTGCGTAGATCGCATCGACGTAATCTGTCCGTCCGCGCCCCGCATGATCGAGAAGTGGGTAACTGTTGACGCCGCGCGGGACGAACACGTTTCCGTTCTCGCGATCGAAGAACCGACCGTTCGTGTCGATGCCGACGCGCAAAGGCCACGCGACGACTTTCGCCTCCGAACACGATCGAATCGATGTTTGCTGCGCACAGCTCGCCGCAATCGCGACAAGTGGCGCGAAGCGTAGGAAACGTGCCAGTGCCGACATCATGGGGTTGGCGGCGCGGTCCACTCGGTGGCGGGCAACGTCCCGTTCAGCGCCTCTAGAAACGCGCCAATGAAGCGTTCGTCTCCCGGTGCGTATCCGATGCTTTGCGTCATCAGGATCTGATTCAGTGTGCGGCTTCCGTCGTGCTGGTACGGAGCTGTCCGTGCGACGTTTCGCAACGACGGTGTCCGGAATGCTCGCTCTTCTTGCGCTGTCGGTGTTGGAGGGACTTCGAGTCTGGGCCCAGCGTCGCGATCGAACAGAGGGCCTAAACCGTTGAAAGGGCTCATCGCCAAGATCTCGACCCCGCGCGCCCGCCCTCGGTCGGTACCTCCTCCGATAGCCGAGATGTGAAATCGATCATCGGTCAACGTCGGGCCGAAATGGCAGCTCGTGCATCCGCTGCGAATGAATCGCGCGACGCCTACTTTAGCATCGGCAGATAACGCACTGCGATCGCCATCGATGTATCGGTCAATCGGGCTCTCACCTGAAGCGATACGCCGCATGTATGCCTCGAGCGTTTTCCCGATGTTTGCAACGATGCGATTGATCTGCATGCGGTCGTCTTCGCTCATCGCATCCCACTGCGGATCACCGGGTTTTCCGGTTTGGGGGAAGCGTGGCGCTTCGATCGCGACGGGTGCACCAAACAGCTCCGAATAGCGCGTGGCGTACTTCGCGTTTCCGGTGATACGTCGAGCAAGCTCAACCCGGGAGACATTCATCTCGATCGGATTCTCGAAAGCGAACAGTGGCTGCGACCACAAACTGTCGGCACGGCCGTCCCACATGAAGTAGCCATTGTTCCAAGCAACGTTGAGGAGCGTCGGGCTGTTGCGTTCACCGGGCATGCCGGTGATCACCTCTGACACAGGTTTGCTCTCTTGAAACGCGTCCGTCGGCACGTGACAAGTCGCGCACTTCACGCCCGCCACATTCGCGAGTCGGTCGTCGAAAAACACGTCGCGGCCAAAACGCGCAGCGCTCTCGTCATACGCGACGCCGTTTCCTCGAGACGCCGGGAGAGAACGCTCCAGGCGCCATCCGGCTACCTCCAAACACTCCTCATCGAGGAGCTTCAGGTCATCGCGACACTGAGAAAGCAGCGTAGGAGAGATGCGCGTTGGTGGAGCGGAGTTGCACGCGAGGCTGCAACAAGCCACTCCGGCGTAAAGCATGACGCATCGGCACCAGCGCAGGAACACTGACCGAGTCTGACGGAGTGCACGTCACGCGCAACAGGCTTGGTGAGAACCGTGTTCGCTAGAACGTGTAGACGGGCGCCATTTGAATGAGAATCCAACGTGCATCGCGCGATTCGCGCCCGGTACGGAGATTGCGGTCCGCGCGCGCATGAGACTCGCCGGTGACGCCCGCCTCACCGGATGTGCGACTCCGCGGGTCTTCCCACCCAACAGCACAAGGGCCATCACCTTCAACACAACCCACTCGACGTAGCGCGCTATTCGCTACTCGCTCAACCTGATGGGCGAGCTTTAAAGCAAAACACCCCCACTCTTTCGAGTCGAGGTGTCGCGTATCGCTGGACGACGTGATTAGAACATGTGTGCTTTGACTCTGAGCCTGAGCGCCCCCGCAGCGACTCGAGGGAGTGTACGCCTTGGTACATGACCGAGAGGAGCGAGGAGGTAAGCCAGGCTCAGGTCAAACGACACATGTTCTAACTGCAGCCCATGGAGTTGCCGCAGTTGAGGCATTTGTAACAAGCACCGTTTCTGACGGTGATGTGACCACAACCATCACACATCGGCGCGTCGCCCATCATCTCGCTCAACTGATGATCGAGCGTGTTGCTAGGAGGAGGGCCTGCCGCCGCGACGGGTTCCGGCGCCGCAACTGCAACGGGAGGCGGAATGGATGTCGTCTGATGCGCCGCTCCAACGTCCGTTGGATTGAGCAAGTCTGCCTGCTCTTCCGCTGGCGGAACGTGCGCGAGATCGAAACGACGCTGGTACTCGACTCCAAGCAGACGGAATAC
>CAZWQH010000086.1:11606-14004 GCA_964635815.1 uncultured Sandaracinaceae bacterium | reverse complement strand
TAGGACTCGTTGAGCTTCCCGGCGCTCGATGCTGAGCACGGCGGCGACATGTGGCCCTACATCGGTTTCGTCGGGATTCCGTTGATGACGTTGTTCGCGATGATTCGCGGGCCCCGCTCCGCCGCAGGATTCGCGGCGACCACCGGGATGCTCTTCCTGCTTTTCTTCTCGTTTGGGAAGCAGGCATTCAACAACTATTATTTCGCCGTATTCAGTATCCTGTGCACCGCTGTTGCTGCCTACGCTCCGCGAGGCACCATCGGCTGGTTCAGAGGGAAATGACGAAATCAATCGAGACGAATCCAGTTCCGTATGGCGCGACTCCGCTGTCAGGTGAAACTGCCAACGTCCGTCGAATCGGCGTGCTCACAGGTGGCGGTGATGCGCCTGGCTTGAACGCGGTTCTTCGCGGGCTGGTCAAGACTGCGAACCAGCTCGGAATGGAAGTGCTCGGAAGCGAAGACGGCTTCGATGGCCTAATCCGCGACCGCCCGCTCGTGAAGCTTACGGGCGACGCCATTCGCGGAATCCTTCCACGGGGAGGGAGCATTCTGGGCTGCTCCAATCGGGCAAACCCATTCGCGTACCCGACGAAGCACCCGGACGGAAAGACGACGTACGCAGACGTTTCCAAACACGTTGTCGAGCGAATCCGTAGCGAAGGTCTCGATGTGCTCGTCATGGTTGGCGGCGACGGAACAATGAGTCACGCCAAGTCGATGATTGCGTTGGGCGTCCCTGTCGTGGGCGTCCCAAAGACGATCGACAATGACCTTCACGCAACGGACCTGACCTTCGGATTCGATACCGCTGTTGCGACTGCGACGTGGGCCATCGATGCTCTTCACAGCACTGCGGAAGCGCACGACCGCGTGATGATCCTCGAGCTCATGGGGCGTGACGCAGGTTGGATTGCGTTGTCCGCAGGCATAGCGGGAGGCGCGGACGTGGTGCTGATTCCCGAGATCCCCTACGACATCGAGCGTGTGATCAAGCATGTGCAGGCGCGCAACGCGGCCGGCTCCAGCTTCAGCATCATCGTGGTGGGTGAAGGCGCCCACGCGATCGGAGGCGCCGTCTCGACGATCAGCTCGGGTGCAAAAGGTCACCTCGCTCGCCTTGGCGGTGCTGCGCATGCCCTGGGCGAGCTCCTCAAGGACAGACTCGATCACGAGGTTCGCGTGACCGTACTCGGTCATCTGCAGCGGGGCGGGAGTCCCACCGCGCGTGACCGAACGCTGGGCTCGAGGTTCGGCGTCAAAGCTGCAGAACTCTGCAAGCAGGGACGCTTCGGTCGGATGGTTTCGCTCCGTGGTCAGAACGTCACTAGCGTGTCCATCGCCGACATCGACAGCGGAGTGTCGAAGTTGGTGCCGCTCGACGGAGAGCTGGTGCGCACAGCGCGCGCGCTAGGCATGGAGCTCGGTGCAGCGGCGTTTGGTGGTGCTCAATATGGCGTTCCGATGCCGAGCCAACCACCACCTTCGGGTCTATAGGTACGTCATGAGCACGGCGGCGATTCTGGTCATCGGCAACGAGGTGCTCTCCGGGAAGATCCGCGACGCGAACGTCGAGTACTTGGCGCGGGAGCTTTTCATGCTCGGGATCACGCTCGAATGCGTACGCATCGTGCGCGACGACGTGCAGACGATAGCGCGCGAAGTCCGGGAGCTTTCGGGTGCAAACACGTGGCTCTTCACGACCGGCGGAGTTGGCCCCACGCACGACGACGTAACGATCGAAGGCGTGGCGGCCGCGTTCGGACGCAAAGTCGTTCAGCCCGTGAAGCTCGCGGACATGCTCCGCGCCTACTACAAAGAACGCATTACGCCCGAGCACCTTCGCATGGCGAACATTCCGGAGGGCGCCGAGCTCATCGAGAACGCCGACCTGCCGTGGCCAACTCCAAAAGTCGAGAACACATTCATATTCCCGGGCATCCCGGACCTTGTTCGCATGAAGTTCCCGATCGTCCGCGACTTGCTCAACACTCTCGAGAAGCGCGACCCGTTCTTCAGTGTCGCTCTCTATCTGAACCTCGATGAATCTGATATCTCCGACTGGCTTCGCGCGCTCGCGTCGCGGTATCCCGACGTGTCGATCGGCAGCTATCCAAAGTGGCGCGGCACCGACTACAAGACAAAGCTCACGTTCGATGGGCGGTCGCAAGAGCGCATCCGAGAAGCAGCCAGAGAGCTCGAACTAAGGTACCCGGCGGACTTGGTCAATATCGAGAGCGCTCGCTGACTTACTGCGTCGACCCGATCAGAACGCGATCCGCGTCGACCTCGAGCGTGGCAGGGTCGCGCACGCGAATGCGCGTGCCATCTCCACGCGAGTGCCAAAGGCCCACGTATACTCGCCACCTGCCGCCGCGGGCATTGGGGATCGCAAACGT
>CAZWQH010000086.1:0-11596 GCA_964635815.1 uncultured Sandaracinaceae bacterium | reverse complement strand
CAGCAGGGTATTGCGGGGCGCATCGACCAGGAGATACGTGCCGCCGAGCGCATCGTGATCGGCAAAGCGGCGCTCTCCGGTGTCCATGTTCTCGGCGTGTACGAGGAACGAGACTGTTCGCGGGACTCGCCCGGTGACGCGCCAGAAAATCTCTCCGCGCAGCATTCCGTCGAATCCGATCGGGTGCAGCGTTGCCGCCTCGAGCGTTGCGGGCGTCTCGAACGTTGCGCCGATCGAACGCGCGTCCGAGGGGACGGCGTCGACACGCAACGGCAGTCCGTCCGCCGTTCGAAGGACGACCTTCGTGAACGGTTCACCCCAGGTTGCGGCGATCACCAGGAGCGCGACGAAGGCGGGTGACGTTAGCGCGGTTGCGCGAGCTCGTTTGGTGCGCGCAATTCCGCTCAGGAACGCATATGCCGCGAACAACGCGACGATCGAGACTGCGATCCCGAGCACGCCGGACCTCGGCAGGAACCGAAGCGTCAAGCGGTGCGTGCCCTCAGGGACATCGATCGCGAGGAGCCCGTCGTCGGATACGACCGTGCCCACGCTCGCCTTCCAGCCGGGGTGGTGATTCTGGTTGATGAAGACGCGCGCCCGCCGGAGCGCTCGGACTTCGAGCTCTATGCGATGCGGCGTCCACGAGAGACGGCGCACGGTTCCGTCTTCAGGGGCGGCAAAGTACTCCTCCTGCGCGAGAGCTCCGGAGAGGCGTTCCGCCATCGGAAGCATGTACGCCTCGCCGCAAGCGATGCTTCCACGATTCATGAGCGGGTAGTAACCCATCACCCAACGGTTGCCGCGCGCCTGGCGGAACGGCTCGTGCGTCATTTCGGGTAGGGCAACTGTTTGCATCGCGCTTGCGCTGATCGAGAAGCCCCGGGCTTGGGCAACCAGTGATCCGATCGCGACAAGTGAAAGCAGCAACGCGAGCATGGTCGCGAGGAGTCCGGAGCTGTTTGAGCGTCGCGCCCTCAGAAGCGCGCCTGCAATGCCCAGAGCCGCAACCTCGTACGCGAAAAAGGATGCAAGGATTAGCAGCCGCTCTGGGTAACGGAGCGTGGAGAATACGGGCAGCTCGCGCATCCAAGAAAATAACGATGGCACGGCAGAGTGACCCGCGGCACCCCATACCAGGAGGGCCACGAGCGCGAGTTGTCCGGCTGCGCGAAGGCGCAACGCGCCGACGACCACAACGCCGAGGATCATTGGCGCGCCGACGTACACCAGCCCACCAGGGTTTCCGACGAGGTCTCCTCGTGGCGCTGTGAACGCAAGCGCAAAGAGCTGAGCGAGCGAGTGTCCGGGCGTCCCGGCCATGACGCGTGGTCCGCGGCTCATTTCCTCGAGCATCGGAATCAGTCGGTACGCGGAGAGCAGCGGGATCCAAAAGGCCAGGCTGGCAACGCGCCACGCAGCGAGGCTGGGCTGATCGAGCGTTCTCCTCGAGAGGAGATGTCGACACGCTTCGACGACGGAGAGAATGACGGTGAACGGGGTCGCATACGTTCCGCCGAATCCGAGCAACCAGCCGAACGCGAGTCCGGCGACAATGGCCCCCCAACGCTTGCCGCGGAGGGCACTCGCAACTCCGAACAGGACCCACGGCATGAAAGCGAACCCGAAAAACTGCAACCAGCCAAACGAGTACCCCACGGCAAAGTACCCGTTGAGCATCAGAGTCGGTGCGACGAGCATCGCCCCGAAGCGACTCGCGACCCGCATGCGGAAGTACCGGTACGCGCCCTCGCTGCCTACGACGAGCAGCAAGAACGCGAGAATGGGGCCGGCACGATGAGGGCCGAATACCAGACTCACCAGGAACAGCGGCGTTGCGTAACGCGACTGCGGTGTTCCGAGCAGATACGTCCCGCCGCACGAGTACGGGTCCCATAGAGGAACTTGATTGTGATCGAGCACGGAACGGACTGCGCTGACTTCGTAAGCGAACAGGAAATGCGCGTCGTGGAAGTTGTTCATCCCTCCCGCCGACTTCGCAGCGACCCAGAGCGCGGCGCACGCAGTCGCGGCGAAGAACGCCAGACGCACGTACGACTGCGCGGAGAGTCGTTCGATCTGTCGAAGCGCGCGTTGTCGCATGATCACTCGTAGAACGCGCGGGGTTTGCAAGGGCTCGCGTTGGCACGGCGCCGTGTGCCTTCAGTCGTCGTGATCGGGTCAGAAGGCGCGGCAGGATGGGCGTGGAGACTGTCGTCGATCGCGCGCAGAATGCTCGCCGGTGGGATTCCTCGACCCTGTGCTGAGGCTTCCATGTGGTGTCTTTCACTATTGTGAAAGTCATCGTCGGCGGACCAACGATCCCCAGCGAATCGGTTCGCGGTATGAACGCGCCAGCCGGCTTCCATGCTCGCGGATTCGCCGGCAACGAGCGTTGCTTCTGCATCGTTCGCGGCCGGGGAGGGCACGGACGGCGCCGCAGCTACTCGCCAGCAGAACACCGTCGCGATCGCGACGAATGGGACGCTCTTCAGCAGGATTCGCGCGCCTATCCGCATCGAGGGTGCCTTTAGCACCACGCACCGGTGCGAACAGGCTTTTGCGCCATTTTCACGGCATTTTCACTCCGCGCGGTTTGCCGAGGAGAGCGGAAACACTTAGCGGCGAGGCGGATCCGATGGCATCTTCCGACCTGTGAAAGTCTTGGTTACCGGCGGCGCCGGTTTTATTGGGTCGAACTTCCTTTCTCGTCTTGTCGTGCAGCAGCCGAACGTACAGTTCGTCAATCTCGACAAGCTGACGTACGCGGCAA
Organism: uncultured Sandaracinaceae bacterium; assembly: GCA_964635815.1. GTDB lineage: Bacteria > Myxococcota_A > Polyangia > Polyangiales > JADJQN01 > CAZWQH01. The sequence continues at coordinate 8,823 of CAZWQH010000086.1, read as the reverse complement.
ATCTGCTGAGTCTCAAGGAGATTGAGAGCGCGAAAAACTACGCGTTCGATCGCGTGGACATCACAGACGCCGGGGCGGTGAAGGGGGCATTCGAGCGCCACCAGCCCGATGTCATCGTGCACTTCGCCGCGGAAAGCCACGTCGATCGGAGCATCTCGGGGCCGGGTGAGTTCATCCGAACGAACATCAACGGAACGTTCGAGTTGCTCGAAGCTGCGCGTTCGCTGAAATCTCTTTCGCTCTTTCATCACGTGAGCACCGATGAAGTGTACGGGTCGCTTGGCCCGACGGGTTTTTTTACCGAAGAGACGAAGTACGACCCCTCGAGTCCATACTCCGCGTCCAAGGCTTCCAGCGACCATCTCGTTCGTGCGTACGCGCGGACGTACAAGATGCCGATCAAGATCACGAACTGCTCGAACAACTACGGTCCGAAGCAGTTTCCGGAAAAGCTCATCCCTCTGATGATCATGAACGCCCTCGAGCGCAAACCACTGCCTATCTACGGGAAAGGCGAGAACGTTCGCGATTGGCTCTACGTAGACGACCATTGTGATGCCATCTGGACCGTGATCGAACGCGGACGCGTCGGCGAGACTTACAATGTCGGCGGCGGCGCGGAGATGAAGAACATCGACGTGGTCGGAGAAATCTGCTCCATCGTTGCTGCCGAGACGGGCGCAGCGGTGGGTGAGCTTCTCAACCTGCGGAAGTTCGTCACGGATCGGCCCGGGCATGATCTCCGCTACGCGATCGATTCGTCGAAGCTTCGCAACGAGTGCGGATGGGAGCCGAAGGAAACGTTCGAGTCGGGAATCCGCAAGACCGTACGTTGGTACCTCGCGAACCGCGAATGGGTCACGGCTGTGCAGACCGGCGAATATAGGCGTTGGATGGAGCAACAGTACGGAGCAGGGAAATGATAAAAAAGGGAATCATCCTCGCCGGAGGTAGTGGTACGCGACTTCATCCGCTGACGAAGGGCGTGAGCAAACAGCTCATGCCGATTTACGACAAGCCGATGGTCTACTTCCCGCTCACTACGTTGATGCTCGCGGGCATTCGTGACGTGTTCATCATCACCACGCCGCACGAGCAATCGGCATTCGTCGCCGTGCTGGGTGACGGCAGTCAGTGGGGAATCAAGATCACGTACGGCATTCAGCCCAGCCCAGACGGTCTCGCCCAAGCATTCTTGATCGGGCGTGAGTGGATCGCGGGAGATCCGTGCGCGCTGGTTCTCGGCGACAACATCTTCTACGGCCATGGGTTCGGCGGCGAGCTCACTGCCGCTTCCACGCGCACCAAGGGCGCAACTGTGTTTGGCTACTGGGTCAAGAATGCGAGCGCGTATGGCGTTGCAGAGTTCGACAAGAGCGGTCGAGTCATCGGCCTCGAAGAGAAGCCTGCGCAGCCGCGCTCGCACTACGCGGTAACCGGCTTGTACTTCTACGACCAGCGTGTCGTGGAGCTCGCAGAAAAGCTCAAGCCGTCGCCCCGCGGTGAGCTCGAGATCACGGACCTCAACCGGGCCTACCTCGACGCTGGCGCGCTCGACTTGGTGAAGCTTGGTCGCGGTGTGGCCTGGCTCGATACAGGAACTCCACAAGCCTTGCTCCAGGCGGCGAACTTCGTTCAAGCAATTCAAGAGCGACAAGGCTTGCAGATTGCGTGTCCCGAAGAGGTCGCGTTCCGCATGGAGTGGATCTCGTCGAACGAGCTCCTCGCGCTCGCAAAGCCTCTTGCGAAGACCGCGTACGGTCAGTACCTCGAGCAGATTGCCAGCGAGCCGCGATGAAGGTTCACGAAACCGCGTTGCCAGGAGTACTCCACATCGAGCCAGCCGTTTTCGGAGACGATCGAGGTTACTTCGTCGAGACCTACGCGGAGCCTCGATACCTCGCCCTCGGCATCCCTAAGTTCGTGCAGGACAACATGTCACGTTCGGGTCGCGGCGTTCTGCGCGGGCTTCACCTTCAGAATCCGCACGGGCAAGGAAAGCTCGTGTCGGTCACCGCGGGTTCGGTGTTCGACGTCGCTGTCGATGTCCGTGTCGGCTCACCTCACTTTGGGAAATGGGTCGGCGTAGAGCTCACTGCCGAACGCCACAATCAGCTCTGGGTACCCGCGGGATTTGCCCACGGATTCTGCGTCACAAGTGAGCACGCAGTCTTCGCATACAAGTGCACCGACACGTATCACAAGGAGTCGGAACTAGGCGTTCGGTGGGACGACCCCGCCATCGGAATCAAGTGGCCCGTAGCAAGTCCGACCATCTCGCCGAAGGACGCCGCTGCGCCGTTCCTCGCAGACATTCCAGCAGACAAGCTTCCGAGGGCGGTCTAGACGCTGCAGGGGGGGACACAGCACACAGGCTTGCATTCGGTCGCCCCGCCGCACGCGATTCAAAGGTCATTCGGATTCGTCGTCGTTGCCCGCGCGCGGCGCGCGCCCGCGAGTGCTTTCGTAGATTGCTAGCGCCGCGGCCACGGATGCGTTCAGCGAGGCAACGGTTCGAGAGAGCGGAATCATCGCGAGCCGCTCGCACTTCTCCGCGACGAGGCGACGGATGCCGTAGCCCTCCGATCCGATGACGAGAACACGACCCGCGACCGGAATGGGTCCTAGCTCGTCGACGCGTTCCTTGCCTTCAGCCGCTAGGCCTACGATCTCAAAGCCACGTCCTTGCAGAGACTCGAGCGTCTGCGCGAGGTTTGCCACGACGGCAATCTGCGCGTGCTCCGTGGCGCCTGCGGATGTGCGGGTCACGGTCTCGTTTACGAGCGCAGAGCGGTGACGCGTGATGATGATTCCGTCCGCCCCAAGCGCGACCGCGGTGCGCACGATGGCGCCGAAGTTGTGCGGGTCGGTGAGCTCGTCGAGGGCGACCAGCAACGGTGACTCTCCAGTGAGAAGGGCGTCCAATGCCGCGTACTCGTACGGCGCGGCGACGCCGATGATTCCTTGATGTCGGAGCCCCTGCGAAAGGTCATCGAGCTCGCGATGCGTGCGGCGATGGACTGGGACTTCGCGCTCCGCCGCGAGAGACTCGATCGAAGCGGGCAGCGGCGCGGCGTTGTAAATGCGTGTCAGCCCTCCGCGGTCGGTCCTGAGCGCTTCGTGAATGGCGTGCGGCCCGAGCAAGAGTCGCTCGTTCGCGCTCGCGCTGCTCTGCGAGCGCTTGTCGCGCCCGCTGGAGAAGCTCCGAGGTGCTCTCGGCTTGCTGTCACCAAACGCCGTACTGCGAGACTCTGATCGTCCTGCTGCCGGTGGTCGGCCTTTGCCGCGTGCACCGGACTTGAAGCCGCCGGCCTTGAACGTCCGATCGCCCGCGTCTGGATCTTTGAACGCTCCGCCGGTCTTGAAGCCCTTGGACTTGAATCCGGTTCCGCCTTTGTAGCCGCCTTCTTTGCGGGCTCCGCCAAACCCGGTCGAGCTCTTCTTGAATCCGCGGGCCTCGAAAGAACCGCGTTCTGCCCGATCCGCGCCAGGCTTGCCGGCGCGCCCTTTGAAGGGGCCTTTCTCGAACGGAGCTTTCTTCTCGAAGGGAGACTTCGAGCGTGCGCCGAACGGAGCTCGTCCTTCAGGACGTGAGTCTGTGCGGGCGCCCTTTCGCGCGTACGGCGTCGGCGACTCACCGCGTGGCGACTTGCCTGCGTAGGGCGCGCGCGCCGACGAGCCTGGTGTACGCGGGCCCTTGCGTGCGAACGGGGCGCGTTCTTCGCTCGCGCGCCCTGCGGTCGGCGAGCGTCTGTCTGTTTTTGGATTGCTGGGTCCGCGTCCGCGTGAGTCGTTGCGTTTCATTTCTTCGTTTCCGCGTTTCTCATCTCGCTACAGATTGCGCGAGCTGCTTCTAGTGGGTCTTGGGCGTCGCGGATCGGGCGACCCACGACGAGTACGTTGGCGCCGGCGCGAACCGCCGCGTCCGGAGTTGCGATGCGTTTCTGGTCACCTGTGTTTGCACCGACTGCGCGGATGCCGGGAGTCACGATGAGTGGAGCGTCGCCGAAGTGGGCGCGCATTGCGGAGGTCTCTTGCACGGAGCAAACGAGCCCGTCGACCCCCGCAGAGAGAGCGACGTCCGCGAGTCTCAATACGTGGTCCTGGGTGTTCGACGCGACGCCAATCTCAGCCAGTGCCAGCGCATCCATGCTGGTCAGCACGGTGACTGCCAGCACACGTGTCGAGGTTCCGCGCGTCTCGCTCACAACGCGTGCAAGAGCTTCGCGGCCCGCACACGCGTGCACCGTCAGTAGGCCCACGCCGTGCGCGGACGCAGACGCTGCTGCGCGAGTCATCGTCTCGGGAATGTCATGGAGCTTCAGATCGAGGAAGCACTTCTTTCCAAGCTCACGGACCAGGGCAGGACCCGTGGCGATGAAGAGCTCCAAGCCGACCTTGAAGTAATCAACGGCGTCGTTCAGCCGGGCAATATGCGCGCGGGCGGAAGCTTCGTCGTGGACGTCGAGTGCAAATGCAAGTTGTGAGGTCATGTCGTCGCTAAGCAGAAACGAAAATGGCCGGCATAACGGCCGGCCACTCTCTAGTTGGGAAACCTTGCGGTGTTCAGATGCCGCATAGTGGATCGTCGGGAGGACACGCCGGGCGTCCACCGCTACCAGTGCCGCCGCGCTTCGTGCTGCCGTGACCGCCGCGCCCGTGCGGGCGTCCGGAGGTTCCGCCACCCGTCGGAGGAGTGTTTTTTCCAGCGGCCGCGAGCGCCGCTGCAGCGCGTTCCTCCGCCGCGCGACGTTCAGCAGCTTCGCGCTCCGCTTGCGTCGTGAGATGAGCGACCTGAGCGTTCGCTGCTTGCGCGCGCTGCGCCTCTTGCTCGGCTTGAAGCTTCATCTGTGCGGCGATCGCGGCTGCCTGTGCCTGCTCGGGCTTGAGGACCCCGAAGTAGTAGCCAGCGCCTGCGCCTGCTGCGAGAACAACGACGGCTGCCATCGCCCACGCCGGGATGCCGCCCTTTTTCTTGGTGGCTTCGATCTTCTCGAGCTCTTGCTGATGGGCGAACATGCGTGCCTGCTGCTCGGCAGCGGCCTTCTGCTCCATCTCGAGCTTCACTCGCAGCGCGGCAGCTTCGCGATCGCGAATGATGCGCTCTTCCTCTTCGCGCTTCTTGCGCTCTTCGGACGCACGAGCCTCTTCGGCCGCGCGCATCCGTGCTTCTTCTGCCTGCTTGCGCGCAAGAGTATCGGCCTCGGCTTTCGCGCGCGCCTCTTCCTCTTGTCGCCGGCGTTCGTCATCCTCGGTCTTGATTCGATCTTCCTCGAGATTCATTAGCTCTCGAAGATTAAAGAGGACTGAGGATTCCTTCTGCTCCGCCATCATCTGCTCCCTGCGCGTTCTACTCAGCGCGTCGTTGCTCTGTTGCTACCGCGTATCCGCTCCAGCCGTTTGACGTGCGACTGACAGCTAAAGTTCCGACTGCTTTTGCGGGTCGAGACCGAAATTATTTCGCTTGAACAGAATGAGGTCCGTGCCCGCGACTGTCAATCCGAATATCTTGGAGTTGAGCAAGGTTGAGACACCGCTCGACTCCGTTCCTTGGGTCGCATTCGTTCGGCCGAAATCTTTCGCGAGGTCGCAATCTTGCCGCTCAACCGCGCAAGAAATAGCCGGCCACTGCACCAAAACTGCGGGTCACTCCCGCCAAAAGAACTTCCAGGGGTTGTGCTTGAGATCGCGAAGCAATTCCTGAACGTCGTCGTAGACCTCTTCGTCCATCACGAATGCGCCAATCGTCCCCCGACCTTCGCGTACATGTCGGACGATTTGCTGTGCATCTCCGAGGGTCTCGTTGGCTCGGTCGGCAAGGCGCGCGGCGCTCGCGATTGTGGTTTTGAGCTCCTCGCGCTGCTGAGGCCCGATCGTCGCAAGCGTTTCGTTTGCGTTCGATGCGATTGAACGGATATCGCGCATGAGAGGGTCGAGGTCGCGACTGGTCGTTGCGAGTATTCGGTCAATATTGCCGAGAATCCTTCGGGTTTGGGGGCTGTCGACGTACTGGGTTCTGACCGACGCGAGCAATTGATTGGCCTCCTGGGTGGCGGTCTCGATGTTCGCAATGATGCGACCAATCTCCCCGCCGTGGTCCCGAAGCAGACCCGCCATTTCCCTTAGCAAAAGGCCGATGTCGTCGAGCATGCTCTTGATCAGCGGACGGTTGTCGCGGATGGCACTCGTCAGGGTCTCCAGAAGTTCGTATCCAAGTGCGAGGGCCAGGTCCAATCTCGGTGGATCTACGCCCATGGCGACAGAGCCCGGCGGCAGGACGGGCTTGTCCGGGCTGCCAGGATCAATTGCAACGAACTGCTCACCGAGCACGCCTTGCGTCGTTACGAAAAAGAGCGCGTCCTCATGAATCGTCTTCTTGACGTCCTCGTCCACTCGCAGCCGAACACGAACGAGCGCACGCCGATGTGTGCGGGTGTCGAGTCGTCCTCCCCGGTACTCGACCTCCTTGACGCTCCCCACTTTGATACCAGCGATTTTTACCGGGGCTCCGGACTGAACCGAGCCTGGATTATTGAAGTCGACGAAAAGGTCGTAGCCCGACTTCAAACGCACGCCCGAAAGCGCGAAGACGAACCCGCCGAGGAGCACCGCGGCAACGAGAACGAGGACGCCGACGCGCGCCTCAGTACTCATCTGCACCACTCATCTGCACCCTTGGTGTTCATCGCAGCCTCAGCACTCATCGTCAGGCCTACGCGACCACGACTTAGTTGTCGATCGGTCCATGCGCTCGTCCTTGGATGAATTGCTGCACGACTTCATCGCCTGTGTTCCGAAACTCTTCGCGCGTTCCGAGCATTCGAACCGTGCCCTTGTACAACATTGCGATGCGGTCGGCGATGGAGAAGATTGAAAGTAGGTCGTGGCTAACGACCACGCACGTTACGCCGAAGTCATCCGAGAGCGAGCGAATCATCTGGTCCACCCGGCGAGCTGAAACGGGGTCGAGCGAGGTCGTGGGTTCGTCAAAGAGCACATATCGCGGCTCAAGCGCGAGGGCGCGTGCGATCGCGACGCGTTTCTTCATCCCGTCGCCGAGCTCAGCGGGCATCGAGCCAGCAAAGCGCTCCATGCGCACCTTGGCGAGCAGGCTTCGGGCCTCGTCCATGCTTTCGCGCTCGGTCATCCCGCGGTGCTTTCGGAGTGGGAGAGCAACGTTCTCCGCGCACGTCATCGAATCAAAGAGCGTCGAGTTCTGAAAGACCATCGCGCACTTCTTTCGGATCGGGAAGAATTCTTCTTCGCTCAGGGTCATGACATCTTGCCCGTCGAGCAGAATCTGACCCTCGTCGGCGCGTACCAATCCCACCAGGTGCTTGATGAGGACGCTCTTTCCAACCCCGGACTGTCCGATCACGAAGAAGCATTCGTTGTCGCGAACAGAAAAGGTCACGCCGTCGAGTACGACCTTTGAACCGAACTTCTTTTTCACGTTGACGAAGTCGATGGTCATCCGCAGCTCACTCCGGGAACAGAACGAAGCACACGCCGCTGATGACGAAATTCAGCAAAATGATTGCGACCGTCGAATGGACGACGGCGTTAGTCGTGCTTCGGCCTACGCCTGCCGAGCCGCCGAACGCCTCGAGGCCACGCTTGGCTGCGACGATCGGGATCGCTGCTCCGTACGCGACGCACTTGAGGAGGCCGGTGATCACGTCACCGGTCGTGACCATATGCATGTTGAGGAACGTGACGTAGTTCACATCGAAAACGACGTTCGCTGTGATCATTCCGGTGAGCAATGCGATGAAGCCGGCAATCACGATGAGCACGGTGCACATCACGAGGCACGCGATGAACCGCGGAACAACCAGGTAGTCAATAGGGTCGGCCGCGCACATTCGAAGGGCATCCGTCTGGTCGGTAACGACCATCGTACCGATCTCGGCTGCGATGCCCGCGCCAACCCGCGTCGCGAGCGGCATGGCTCCGATGGACGCGGCGAGGTCCCGCACAAGGAGTTTTATGTAGAAAGGTCCAAGCGCGTTGTAGTCGGGGACGACTCGCACGGCCTGCATGCCCGACTGGAAGACGAGGATCACGCCGAGGAAGCCCATCGTCGAGCAAAGGAAAAAGAGGGATTGGTTGCCCACCGCGAACATCTGTTTCGCTACCGCGCCTGGCTCGCGTTTTCCGGCAAACACGTAATAGACGGTCTCTCGAGCAAAACGTGCGAGGTCGCGAATGTCCGTCACGAAGGCGCGAAGCTGGCTCGGTTTGGAGCCGCGAAGAAGAGGCGAGGCTTCTGCTGCTGTGGCTGTTGTTGGCGTCATCAAGAACCGATCATCCGAGAAGGAGGGTCGCGAGGTAATCTAGGGCGAAAATTCCAGATGCCGAAGCGACGACTGATGCGGTGACGGCACGTCCGACACCCGGAGCTCCGCCTTTAACCGAGAGGCCGAAGTAGCACGAGGAGAGTCCGATCATGGCCCCGAAGATGACGCTTTTGGCCAGCCCTTGGAGGAAGTCCACTGGGGTAAGAAGAGTGACGACGGAACGGTGGAACGTGCGCGGGTCTACGTCGACGAGCACGTATGCGGTGAGCAACGAGCCGAGCATTGCAACGGCGTCGCCGATCACGGTGAGGATCAAGATCGTGCACACCATCGCGATGACGCGCGGCACCACCAGGTGCCGAATAGGATCGATGGCTAGCGCGCGAAGTGCATCCACCTGCTCCGTGACGACCATCGATGCGATCTCCGCTGTGTTGTTCGCACCGACTCTGCCGTTGAAGACCAGTGCGATCAGCAAGGGTCCAACCTCCCGAAGTGTCGCGAACGCGGAACCCCAGCCGAT
>CAZWQH010000085.1:0-14011 GCA_964635815.1 uncultured Sandaracinaceae bacterium | reverse complement strand
GGTGTGAGGGCGATCTCGGGAACCAAAACGATTGCGCCTCGGCGATGCTCGCGCGCGTTCGCGATCACACGTAGGTACACCTCGGTCTTCCCCGAGCCGGTGATGCCCTGAAGAAGGAAAGCTCGCGTCCTCTCGGTCCGTGATGTCGCGTCCCGATCGAGCTCGGCCGCCTCCGATATCGCGTTGACTGCCGCGCTCTGTTCCGCGTTCAGAATTGGTGGCGCGACCGTTCCGACTCGGCGCGAGAAAAACGGATTGGTCGAGACCACTCTTTCTTCGAGCTCGACGAGACCGCGCTCCGCCAAGATTCTCAGCACGCCGCGCGCCGTCTTCGCGACTTCCTGAAGATCATCGAGAGGCAGCGCTCCGTCTCCTTGGTTCCGGGCGCCTTCGAGCGCCGCTAAGACTGCGGCTTGCGAAGGGCCAAGCTTTCTCGCTTCGGTCGGCTGCGGCGGAGTCGTGGCGATTCGCGCGTAGAGTCTCTTGCGTGTGGCGATCGCACGGCCCAGGCCCTCGCCCTCTTGGAGCACTCCCTGTTCGCGAAGCCCACGAACGGACTCGATGGACACAGCGGGCGATGCGGTGCGAAGTGCCTCGCCTAGCGGGCAGCAGTAGTACTCCGCAGCTTCGCGCATGAAGCGGAGGAGCTCGCTCGAAAAGACCGGAGTATCGTCGAGGATGCTCAAGATGCTTTTCGCAGCCGTCGGCGGAGCGGGAGCGTCGAGCGCAACCACGATCGCCGCGGTCTTCCTTCCCGCGAACGGCACCGCGACCCGGTGGCCCGGACGGAGCTGCCCGACGAGTGCTTCTGGCACGAGATAGCTAAACGTCCTGCGGAGAGGAACCGGGATTGCCACTTCGGCGAACACCGGGGCAAACGCCGGGGCTGCTGCGGGGGCGAACTCTGAAGCGAACGTCGCCACGCCCCTTCGGTATCACGTTTTTTCGTGGGAGGGAGCCTGCTGTTGGCTTTCCGCGCTTTCTGCCCACGCCGCGTGCAACACGGCCGCGACCGCATCGAACAGCTTCGCTGGGATCTCCTCCCCGGGCTCAAGCGCGTAGAGTGCATGCGCAAGCGTGATGTCGCGTTGGATCGGGATACCGAGCTCACGCGCAACCTGCATCATCTTGCGCGCGAGGTCGTCGATACCTTTTGCCAGAACCTCCGGCGCTCGATCCGAATCGGCGTTGTCATCGACGTCGTAGTGCAGTGCGATTGCGTAGTGCTGCGGGTTCACCACGAGCACACTAGCGCGGCGGACCTGTTCGAGCGTGTTGTGCTCGAGTATCTCCCGACGCATTCGATCGCGTTGGTGCTTCGTCGTGGGATCGCCCTCGCTTTCTTTGTGCTCACGTTTGACCTCGTCTTTTGTCATCCGGTGCTCGCGGTGGAATCTCCAGCGCTGGTAGAACGCATCCAGGATTCCAAGCGCAACGAGCACCGCGCCCGCGCGGAACATGAGCTTGGTCGTGAGATGGCCTGCGTGGAGTAGGGCGGATGTGCTGGAGCTGTTTACGTGCGGAGCCGCCTGCACGACCACCTCGGAGAGCACCGGCCACAGTGCCCATGCGAGCGCGAGCACTTTCACGAGAGACCGAGCAACCTCGATCAGCTGTTTCGTGCTGAAGATCCGTTTGAAACCAGCAACTGGATTGACCCTCTCCAGCTTGAAGCCCACTGCCTTGGGTGCGAACAGCGGTCGGGTCTGAAGCAGCGTGCCCAGTGCTGCGCTCGCGGCGGCCAAGACGATGAGCGGAAGCGCGACCCGACTCGCGATGCGCGCCAGCGTGGAAACGAAAACGTCGCTCGCCGTTCGTGAGCTGAGCTCCGCGGAGTGGGCAGCGCGGAACACGGCCTCGAAAGATCCTAGATGCTCCGCGAGGAACGTGTCTCCGAGACTGTTCAACGCCCCGGCGACGGCCAGGAGAACGACACCGCCCGTGAGCTCTTTGCTCTGCCAGACCTCGCCGCGCTCGCGCGCCTCGCGCAAGCGTTTCGGTGATGCTTCTTCGGTACCGTTCTCGCTCACGTCGCGACTCTATCGGTTATCGGTCGCGACTCGAAGATGTTGCGCGGGCCAGTGCACTAGGCCGTGCGTTTGGCGAGGAAGTCGATCAAATCGATCTTCGTGACGACGCCGACGATGGCCTCGTTGTCGAGAACGATGACCATGCGCGCATCCGAAAGCGTGCCTTGGAGCAGCTCGATCTTCGTTTGGCTGGTCACGGTCGCGTAGTCCGAGCCCACGAGGGGTCCGATCGCGCTCTCGAGCGACTGCTCGCCGCTGACGAGGTGTCGGAGAAGATCTACTTCCGCGACGGATCCCATCAGTCGAGCGCCATCTACGACGGGCAGCTGCGAGATCCCGTGCGCTTTCATTCGAGAGATCACGTCACGCACTCGGTCCGTCGTGCGAGCAACGATGACGTCGCCGCTCTTGGATTTCAGCAGGTCGGCGACCGTTCCCATCGAGGGCGCGCCTTCGAGGAAACCGTTCTCCCGCATCCAGTCTTCGTTGAAGATCTTCGAGAGATACTTACCTGCGCCGTCCGGAAGAAGAACGAGGATATTCTCCTTCTTCTGCGTCTGCCGGGCGTACTTGAGCGCGCCCGCGACCGCGGCACCGCACGAGCCGCCCACGTAGAGTCCTTCCAGGCGCACGAGGTCGCGCGCCATCAGGAAGCACTCCTTGTCATCGACGCGAATGATCTCATCGAGGATCTTGAGATCGATCGTGGACGGGAAGAAGTCCTCACCGATGCCTTCGACCTTGTAGGTGAATGGCTTCGTGATGCGTCCGCTCTTGACGAAGTCGTAGTAGAGCGAGCCGATCGGATCGACTCCAACCAGCTTGGTGTCCGGCTTCTTCTCCCGAAGATATTTGCCCGTGCCGCTGATCGTTCCGCCCGTACCGAGGCCTGCAACGAATACGTCGACCTCTCCCTGGGTCTGCTCCCAGATCTCGGGACCGGTAGAGGTGTAGTGCCCGCCGGGATTGTCCGGGTTGTGATACTGGTTTGTGTAGTACGAGTTCGGCGTTTCTTCCGCCAGACGCTTGGCGACCGAGTAGTAGCTTCGCGGATCCTCGGGTTCGACCGCCGTCGGGCAGACCACGACCTTGGCGCCATACGCTCGCAGACTCGCGATTTTCTCCACGCTCATCTTGTCGGGCATGACAAAGATGCATTTGTATCCGCGCACTGCTGCGAGCATTGCCAGACCGGCACCGGTGTTCCCGCTCGTCGCTTCGAGGATCGTTCCGCCTGGCTTGAGGAGGCCACGCTCTTCCGCCATGTCGATGATGTGCCGCGTCATGCGGTCCTTCATCGATCCACCTGGATTCAAGTACTCGCACTTGACATAGATGTCGGCTGCGACGTCGCGCGCTACGTTGTTGAGCTTCACGATCGGGGTGTTACCGATCGCAGAAAGAATCGAGGGTTTGGCGCCGCGCATCATAGATTTGCGCGAGTTGTAGTCGCACGGTGCGCGAACGCCAGCGGACCCATGCCTGCGTGCTGTGCAGGTCGTCACGGCAAAAGTAACTGCGACGCTATTTGACTGTAAAAGACCCGCCGCCGCTCGAGCAGCTGTTGCGGGCTGCAGCAATCGAATCAGGATCGTTAGTGTAGTAGTAGATCGCTCCGTCGACGGGCATCGAGTCGTAGCGCACGCGCGTAGTGCAAACCGCAGTGTTCATTTCGGACGGACAAGCGGTCGCCTGAGTGGCGGTCGTGCTGACGACAGTACACGCACCGCCGGAATCGGGTGGATAGGCTGTGTACTCAGTGCAGAGCGCGACCATCCCGCGCACGGAGGTCACGCAAGCAAAGGTCGGCGCGGAAGGCGCAGGAACGTTTCGGGCACACGCCCCCGTGCTGATTGCGATGCCTATGACAACGAAACAGAACCTACGAGAGGAGCTCATTGATTCACACGATGCGCTCGCAAGTAGGTGCTCGCCACTTTTGTGAACCGGTCGCGGGCTTCGGCGTGGTCGACGATCGGCGCCGGGTACGTCACCTTTGTTCCCGACCTGACCGCAGTCTGGAAGAGCTCCCCATTTTCATACTCGGGAACGTAGCGTTTCACGTACGCACCGTCCGGGTCGAAACGCTTTGCCTGAAGGCTCGGGTTGAACACTCGAAAATACGGCTGCGCGTCACAGCCGCAGCCGGCTGACCATTGCCACCCGAGATTGTTCGCTGCCCAATCTCCGTCCGTCAGATAGCGCATGAAGTGTTCTTCGCCGCGACGATAGTCCACGAGCAAGTGCTTCGTGAGGAAGCTTGCTGCGATCATGCGAGCGCGATTGTGGATGAACCCTTCGAGTCGCAGCTGGCGCATCGCAGCATCGACGATCGGATAGCCGGTCTTGCCCTCTTTCCAAGCGTTGAACGAAGTGTCGCCACCGAGCCACGGAAAGCCTTTCCACCGCGCATCGAACGGCTGTGTCAGGACGCTCGGGAAATTCCCCAGCACCGAGTAGGCAAACTCTCGCCACAGCAACTCATCCTGGAATTTTGATGTGTCGGTGCCTAACGCTCGCGCGTAGGACCACGCAGTGCGAGGCGACAGCGTTCCGAACTTGAGGTCCTGACTGATGCGACTCGTGCCGGCGATTCCCATTTGATCCCGGTTGCGCGCATACGCAGTTGCGGGGCCAGCCAGAAAATCATCCAGCCGTGTGCGGGCGGCCTTCTCGCCGCCTGCAAGGATGCGGGGGTTACGCGCGATCCCCATTTCGCGGAGCGTGGGTAGAGGCTCGCTCGTCTTCGCGACGTCAGGTGGAACCGTGGGCAGTGCGCGAGGAGCGAGGTGCGGCTCCCTCGGCTCGACGAGCGTGCGGAATGCACGTGCGAATGGAGTGAACACGCGAAACGGTTTGTCGTCCTGCGTTCGAACCGCGTTGGTCGGCGCGAGAGTCTCTCCGTCCATGAGCTCGAGGCGCGGGCCGATAGCACTTTGAATGCGACGGTCTCGCTCCTTTGCAAACGGCTCCGTCCATCTTTGCGCCAAGACTCGATCGACGCGCCATTCGTTGACGAGTCGCGGTATCACCTCGGTGCTGTTGCCTCGGCGAATCACCAACATCGAGCCGATGCTCGCCAGGTTTCGAGAAAGCGATTCGAGCGACTCCACGAGGAACTGCATCCGGTGCGAAATCTCTCGGGCGCGCGTAGGTGCGAAGAAGTACGGATCCACCACAAACAACGGGATGATCTCGCTGCTCACCGTTTGGGCTGCATCGCGAACGGCGATTCGCAGCGGTTCGTGATCCGAGATGCGGAGGTCTTTCCCTCGGAACCAGACTACGATTCGCATCAGAGAATTTTCCCTCGCTTGTATCCATGAGCCCGCGAGTAAATTCCCAGGCGCAAATCGTCGCGTTCCCCACGGGCCAGTCGGAGCGCGCCCGCGTACGCGATCATGGCGGCGTTGTCGGTGCACGAAGAAGTGGGTGGAACGAAGAGCTCGAAGGCGTGCTTCGCACAAAGGCTTGCGAGGCGAGTGCGGAGACCGGCGTTGGCTGCGACTCCGCCTCCGAGCACCAATCGAGTGCGTCCGCTCTGCTGACAGGCGGCGATCGCTTTTCGCGACAGCGTTTCCACGATGGCGTGTTGATACGAAGCGCAGATCGATCGAAGTAGCTCTGTTGGTGCGTTCGCGCTTGTTGCGGGATCGAACGATGATCCGAGTTTCTCCACCGTACGCGCGAGTGAAGTCTTCAAGCCGGAAAAGGAAAACTCGAGCGATGCGCGATCCCGCATACCGACCGGGAAGGGAAATGCTTTGGCGTCCCCCGTCGCGGCGAGGCGATCTATGACAGGACCTCCCGGGTAGCCGAGCCCGAGGAGCTTTGCGCCCTTGTCGAACGCTTCTCCCGCCGCGTCATCGCGAGTCTGGCCGAGTAGCTTCATGTCGCTCGGGCCGTGCACGTCGTACAGAGCCGTGTGGCCGCCGCTGACCAACAACGCGACGTATGGAAACAGAGGTCGGGGGCGGTCGCTGTCGCGCTCTCCCCGGTCGAGAGCCACAGCGAGAATGTGCGCCTCGAGGTGGTCGACTCCGACCAGCGGCAGCGACCGTGCATACGCGAGCGCTTTGCCAGTTTGAAGACCCACCAAGAGGGCGCCGCTCAATCCGGGCCCGTTCGTGACGGCGACACCGTCGATCGCAAGCGCGTTCTTCGAGCCCAACGAGCAGCGTGCGTCGCTCATCGCTTTCGTAACAACGGGAACAATGTTGCGCATGTGTGCCCGGGACGCGAGCTCAGGCACGATTCCACCGAATCGAACGTGATCGTCGAACTGGCTCTGCACGACGTCGCTAAGCACAATCCCGCGCTCCGGTCGCTGTGCATCGACTTCGACGATCGCGGCTGCGGTCTCGTCGCACGAAGTCTCGATTCCAAGGACGCGCATCTGGGCGTCCTATCTGCACTCGAGCGCGAAGAAGCCGAAGAGGCCTTCGCTCTCTCTGGCGGAGGCTGGGGTGCAATCCGCGCCCATTCCCGCACCACCGTCGCCGTCGATGATCCGGACTTCGATGCTGCCCGTATCCAAGAGCGACAACACAACGGTGGCATCTTCGCCGGCGTGCGGAGTACCCGCTGCACGGCGTGCTGAGTAGAAGTACGTCTTCACGCGCATGGCACCGGGGAAGTCGACGCGCGAGAGGGAGTCGTGCTCGACGCCAGAAATGGGATCGAGTCGTGCGCACGAGAAGTTCCCGTCGTCCGTGGAGAACATCGCGACCCAGTTTTGGTCCGCCGGAGCTGCGCAGCTGTCGGGAACGTTCGGAGCGAAACGCAGATCAATCAGCGTCGGACTGCAGAAACCGCGTCGGATGAAGGGAGCGTTTGCTGCACCGACGATCCCCCCGGCGCACGTGCGCCCCGAACCCGAACCCAGATCAGTCACTGATTTGCAGCTTGTCGCGCCGAGAAGCACGAGCAGTGCGATCGCAATCCGGGAGTCCGGCATGCGAGTCAATCCATTCTCGATACGCTCGCGGTTCGCCACGTAGCGCGACGACGAGCGATCGAGATGAAGGCAAAAAGCGCGATGAGTGTGCTGGTCCAAGTGGAGTGCTGTCCCGCCTTATAGCCGACTGTGCAACAGCCGCCTCCGCCCGGTGGTGCTGTGCCTCCGCCGTCGACGTTCGTCGCAGCATCTGTCGCTTGTGGCGTGGACGAATCGGAACCGCCACTGCTCACGTCCGGGCGCGCGGCATCTGTTGCAATGCCAGCCTCAGGCGTCGGTCCCCCGTCAAAGGGTGGCGGAACACCACCATCCAGGAGCGAGTTGGAGAAGCATCCGCCGCAGCGGCCTGCCGCGCTCGCCGAGCAATACGAGTCCGCGCTGCACGTTTCACCGGCGGTCGTAGAAGCGCCCTTGCAGAGTGTTGCGCAAGCGCGTGTCGATCCGACGTTCATGCAGAGCAACGAGGCGCAGTCCGTGGCCGTGGTACATGCGGAACCGAACGGAGCGCGTCCCGGCGAGCCCGCCCAACATTGGCCTGTGCAGTCCGTGCTCGGCGCACAAAAGTATCCTGTTCCGCACGTGCTCGGACTCTCGAAAGGCGCGCACGTCTTGGAGCACCTCTTCGCGTCCGTAGGCCCCGCGCAAACGCCCGAGCGGCACGTGGCTGACGTTGTACACGGCACCCCGAACTCGCCACCGGCGATCTCGGTGAGCGCGGTTTCGATCAGCGTGCGATTCGTAGCTTGCGACAGGATCGCGTACCGCGCGCGACCGCATGGAGGGTTCGTGGTTACCGTCGGCTCGATGATGTGCGAGGCAACGCCCCACACGCGGTCGTCGCGCCCAAGTAGCGGGCCACCTGAGTCGCCCGGGCAGGCGCTTACCTCGACCTCGATATGGAGGGCAATGGCCTGCACGTGTCCAAGGTACGACATGCGGATGCCGATGTTCTCCGGTGCGCGTGGAGTTGCGAAGTAACCGAAGCCGACGAGCGTCACATCTTGATCGGCGAGCGTTGAAACATCATCGAATGAGACGCGGTAGGTGGGGGTGTCTTCGATCGGGTCGCGAAGAATGAGCACTGCAATGTCGGTTCCGTCGAAGATCGGGCCTGGCCACGCGCCGGCTGCGACGCGGATTTCGCTCGCGGGGTGAATCGCATCGGGACGCATCATGCGCGGCGAAAGTCCCGTTCGGGCGCTGACCATCGCAGCGGTGGATACGCGCATCTCCGAACCAGCGCGCACGCAGTGCTTTGCGGTGAGCACGATTCGAGGTGCAATGAGGGTCCCGGTGCATTCGGAGAATAGTCCTCCTCCGCCCACGTCGTCGTTCCTGATGTACACGATTCCTCGACGAACAGGATCCATCGCGCCGTTCAGAATGGCTGCGGTGCTACGACCTGCCGGCGCCGCACGCTCCGAGGTCGGCGATTCGGAAGCGCATCCCACTACGAGAGCGCACGTCGAAATCAGTGTCGCCGTGGCAGTGCCAAGCGAAGAACGACGAGCAGCGAGGACGAGAGCGCGAGATCTTCGCGCGGTGAGCATCGTCAGTGCGAACAACAAGGATAGTGCTGCGAACGGAGATCGAGGCTGACTTCGTGCGACGCTGCAACACCCTCCTGGTGGGCGAGGAGGCGGCGGGGTCACGCCGGCGTCACCGGTCATCGGGGTCGTAACTCCGATGGGAACGCATACGGCGCCGAGGCCGTCCGAGGTTCGTTGGCATGCCAGACCTGTTGGACAGGTGGACGACGGCGTGCAGTTTCTCGCGCAGATGCGAGTCGAGTTCGTTTGGACGCACAAGCTCGAAAGGCATTGATCGTCGGCGGTGCAGACCTCGCCGAGGAGCTTCTTCGCGGGCGCACACACGCGTAGAGTGGGCATCTCAGGGTCGGCGACATCGCACGTCATGCCCGGAGTGCACTCGGAGTCCGCGCTGCAGAATGTCGAGCACCACGCAGCGCCGCCCAGACGCGCGCAAAACGTGGGCTGGTTGGTGCCAGTGCGAGCGACGCAATCGTCGTTCGTGACGCATGTTCCACCTAGAGACTCACGTGGGCCGCGGATACAGGACTTCTTATTCTCGTCGTCGCTCGTGGCTCTTCGACAGTGGTACGTGCCGCGTACGCAGTCCGTGTCGGTTCTGCAGTCGACGGAGCAGTACCGAGCTTCTCCATCGCGAATGCATTTCCCTGAGGCACAGCTCGCGTCTTCGGTGCAAGGCTCTCCCAGGCCACGCACGCTCTGAACGAGAGTCGCATCGAAACAGGTTCCGCACGCCCCCGCCGGCGCGGTGCAGACTTCGTCGTCGATGCACAAGCCTTCTCCTGCTTTGCACGCATCGAGGCAGCGCTTCGCGCCGTCGCCTGGATCCGCGCAATTGAGGGAGTTGCAATCGGTATTGCTCGCGCACGCCGCGCCGTTGCCCCGCGGTGCCGTCGACAACGTGCCGGCTGCGCAGACACCTTCGCATGTGTCCGGCTTGCGGGCGCAGTACATGTCCGGTGGACATCCGACGGCTGGTTTCAATGGATCGCACGTCGCGGTGCAGCGTTTCCCGGTCGGCGTCTCGTCGCATTTCGCGCCCTGACATTCGTCGTCGCGCGAGCACGTTCCTCCGATCGGAGTGCATGTCTCGTCGATCTGTTCGTTGCAGTCGTTGTCGACGCCATCGCATCGTTCGGCTCCCGATGGCACGCACGGGCCGCCTGTGTCGCGAACTGCAGTGTCGATCATGTCCAGGAATGGATCGATTCGGTTGTGCCCGTTGTATCCGGTTCCGCAGCTGCCGTTGAAACCAAAGCTCGCGACCCCGACTACGCGCCCCATGGAATCGATCATCGGTCCCCCGGAGTCGCCCTGGCAGATTGCGCTGTTGGAGAAGATCACATTTCCTTGAATCGTGGCGACGCGCTTGGTGGCGCGATACTTGATGCCGACCTCTCCCGCGGGGGTTTCGCCGAATCCGATCACGACAACGTCTTGCGCCACGATGTCCGTGGGCGCGTCGCGCCGAAACGTCATGGGTGTAATCGTTGCGGCGGTCGCAAGAATAACGACCCCCACGTCGACGCCTTGGATCGCGCCACGGAAGTCATCCGTGTAAGCGCCAGCGGTCGTTCGTGCTTCCTGCACGTTGAAGTACTGCATGGGTCGATTGACGTTGTTGCCGACTAGGACGACGAGCGACCGACCGGGTTCCGGCGCAGTTGCCGCGGGTCGCTGGACGCAGTGCTTGGCCGTCAGCACCACGCGCGGGGAAATGATCGTCCCGGTGCAAAGGCCACCGCTCGAACGATTCATGACCAACACGACCGCGGGGCTCATCGTGTCGCGCGTGCCACCTACGATCGCAGACTGGTTCCGTGCAACCTGTGTGGGCTCCGGCGACTGCACGCATGCAACCCACGGAATGCAGCACAGCAAAGCGATGCTGCAAAAGAAAGTGGAACGGAAGAAAGATGTCATGAAGTTCCTTACGCGGGCTGCCGGCGCGCGCGTGGAGCCGCCAACAAGAGCGATGCTGTGCGACGGTCCAGACTTCACCGGATAATGACACGAAACGTTAGCGAAACGACGTCACGTTTCGCATGACCTTCGAGCTCGAGCGTCGAGAATGCCGGCGCAGTACATGTGTTGATTGCACTCAACGTCTCCTGGCTCGCACTTTGTCCGCGTGAGGCTCGCACGGTGCGAGTGATTTCGTCTGCGTTGCGAGAGTATCGGAGCTCGAAATCCCCCGCCTGTTGGAAGCAGTTGGCCACGCTTTCGAGCGCGCGAATCGCGTTCGTTTCGAATCGCTCGTTGCGTGGACATCCGCCTGCGGCTTGGGGACGGCCGTCACACTTGAAATACGCGATCCGCCCGAGGTCGAGGCGCACTCGAACTGACGCGTCTGCGGGCACGCCGCCGGCGACAGTCGATCTTTCGCGGGGGGCCTCTCGGCGATCAACCGGCGTCCCAGTTGCGGCTGCCTCCCGAGTTTCATTGCGTGACGGAGCCGTCGGCCCGTTCCTGGAGCGGCGTGCGCTCGCCAGAACAGCGGTCGCGATCAGCAGCCCCGCGGTCATCGAAAGACCGGCGATAAGCCAGCTGGGACGTTGCCTTTCGATGATTTGCATTCGGAGGATTTTCAGGAACGAGAATCGTAAGCGTCCGAGAAAACGAGCAGAAGCTACGGTGCTCAACCGATTCGAGCCAGCCGCGACGCACGTCCGAAGACAGTTCTCGGTCGGATTGTCGAAAGCGACGCGGCGAGGCTTAATGCCGCGGTGGGAAGACGCGTTCGAACACTAAACACTTCGAAGACGTTGAACATTGTCGCGTTTTTCCGATGGTACGGAGCGTGCACGTATTTGCCGTGACTCCATTGGAGTCAACGGGGAGCCTTCCTCGGGGGAACGAAACAGCGCGCGCGAAAGCTAGCGCGCGTTATTGGGGACACGGCACTTTTATGGGGGAGCGAGCTTCTTCTCTTGATGTCTATCGATCTTCGCTAGCAGGCATCCGACCGCTAGATTTTGATGCTGAGCGTAGCCTCGCACTCGCGTGGCGTGCCGGCGATGACCACGCTGGCGATGCGCTCGTTTCGGCGAGCCTGCCCTTCGTGATTCGAGTCGCCAACGAGTACCGTCGTTGGGGTGTTCCGATGGAGGACTTGATCCAACAGGGGAACCTGGGCCTGTTGAAAGCCGCCCAGAAGTTCGAGCCAGCACGTGATTGCCGGCTCATCACGTACGCGGTCTATTGGATTCGCGCGGAGATCCGTGACTACGTGATGCGATCGTATCGAATGGTGCGGTTGGGCACGACCCGGACCGAGCGCGCAGCCGTTCGCGCGTATCGACGTGCGGGAGCAGACGATGCCGCGGAGTGGATCGCGGCGAGCGGGATGCCTGCGGCGCGCGCCGAGCGGTTGCTGCCGCTCCTTCGCCAACAGGACGTGGCGCTCGATGCCCCCGTCGCGGTCGACTCTTCGTCGAGCTTCGGCGATCGTCTCGAGGGCGGTCTCGCTTCACCCGAAGACGAAGCCTCGAATGCTGAGAGCACGTCGTTTGTTCGCGCCGTGCTCGACGACGCACTTGCGGTGCTGTCGGAGCGCGAACGCTTCATCATCGATGCGCGCATTCTCTCGGACGAGCCGCAGACGCTCGAGCAACTGGGCAACACGCTCGGCGTCAGCAAAGAACGCGTTCGCCAGATCGAGGAGCGCGCTCGAGAGAAGTTGAAGCTGTACCTTCGCAAGCATGGCGTCAGCAACGACACGACCGCCGATCCGGTCCACGGGTGGGCGATATCCGCATAAGCAGCCCACTGCAGGCTTGCACCCAATGAAATCACGCGGCATCGTGACCGCTCCCTATGCTCTCGCTCCTTCCGGGTCGTTTGATTACGAGCATCGTCCTGGTCGCGAGCTTGATCGCGTGCGCTTCCGATGACTTGACCACGTGCGACATGACCGCGGCGAAAGCCGTCGTGTACACATCGACCGGAGATCCCGCGTACGCGGGACAGGCTCTTGTCGCGACCACATGCGGCGGCGCAGGGGGGACGTGTCATTCCGAGGGAGCGCGCCTGGACCAACGAGTTGGTGCTCCATTTCATCTGAACTACGACGTAGCTTTGGCGACGAGCGACGAGAGCGTGGAACGGCTGCGCCGCGGCCTCGCGACTATCCGCAGCCGGCGCGCTGGGCTGATGGAGCAGGTTCGCTCAGGCAACATGCCGCCGCGGAAAGCATCGTTTGATGCGCCAACGATGGCGGGCTACACGATGAAGGAGGGTGGGGCCGCGCTGCCGACGCTTCGAACGGCCGCTGGCAAGGAGATTCTTCGCAACTGGCTCGCTTGCGGAGCCCCGGTCGTCGAGCGCGCATCCGGCGCCTCGGTCGGAATCGGCGATGTCGAACCGGCGCGAACTGTTCTGCCCGATCCAACGTGGTCTTCGATCTACACCGTTCTTGTCGGGCCGACGTGTGCGGTCTCGGACTGTCACGGCACCGCGCCGTTCCGAGGGCGACTCGATATGTCGTCGCAGTCGAACGCGTACACTTCGCTCGTCGGAAGCGATGCAATGGGCGGTAGTTGCGGTTCGATGGGGTACCGACGCGTAATCGCTGGCGACCCCGACAACAGCTTGATCATTCGAAAGCTCGAAGGCCTTCCATCGAATCGAGACATGGCGATCTGCGGCGAACGCATGCCGCTCGGTAGACCACGTCGTTCGCAAGACGAGATCGATAGGATCCGGATGTGGATCCAAATGGGAGCTCTGAACAATTAGTGTGCCGAGCGAGACCTTTCTAGACGCGCTTCGAACGAGGCGCCTTGTCGTGGACGGAGCGATGGGCACGGCGCTGTACGAGCGAGGGTTGCTCTACACGCAGTGCTTCGATGAAGCGAGCGTCAGTCGCGCTGAGCTCGTTCAAAAAGTCCACGACATGTACTTGGCGGTGGGCGCGGACATCATCGAGACGAACTCGTTCGGCGGAAATCGATACCGACTCGCGACGCACGGCCTTGAGAGTCGCCTGCGCGAGATCAACACCGCGGCGGTGGCTGTTGCGCGTAACGCGATTCGCTCCCGAATTGCCGCACGTCCAGACGAGCGCCAGCAGCTCGAGCGAGTCTTTGTTGCCGCGGCGGTAGGTCCCACCGGCTTGATGCTGAAGACGCTTCGCTCCGGCGAAGACAAAGAGATTCGAGCGGCGTTCCGAGATCAGCTCGACGCTCTGGCGTCGGCCGGTGTGGACTCGATCATCTTCGAAACGTTTCGTCAGCCGGACGAGATTCGCTTAGCACTCGAGGCGGCGCGCGAGCTCTTTGGGACGAACGCAGAGCGACCTGCCTTGGTGGCCTGCGTTAGCTTCGACGCGTTCGGCGTCATGGCCGACGGAACCGGTCCGGAAGCGCTTGCTACTAAGCTCGCGGACTGGGGCGCAGATGCGCTCGGCGTGAATTGCGCCGACGGACCCGCCGGTGTGTTCGAAATGGTCACGCACATGTTCGGCCCGGGACTTC
>CAZWQH010000084.1:0-14090 GCA_964635815.1 uncultured Sandaracinaceae bacterium | reverse complement strand
GATGAACGTGGTGTTTCGGCTGCCTACGGACGCGCTCGATGCACAGTTCGTTCGTGAGTCCGCAGAGAACGGCTTCATCGGACTTAAGGGTCACCGCCTCGCAGGTGGAGTACGAGCGTCGCTCTACAACGCAGTTTCCGAGTCCGACGTGCAGAAGCTCGTTTCATTCATGGAGGAGTTTCGCAAACACAACTCCTGATCGCGCGCAGGTCAGGCACGCTCATTGCTGAATCTGATCCCGAAATCGTGAAGTGACCTTTCGAGGTCGAGCTTTACGCAAGGATCATCATGAGCACTTCGTTCGGACGCACGGATCGAGAACGCGGAAAATCACACAGCGTGAACGCATGGTCACGCTTCACGCTTCTACTCGCCGCCGCCGCGGTGAGCGGTTGTTCGTGGCCACGATCGCACTATGTAACGATGGCCGTCCCGCGAGGCCAGCCGGTTTGGGCGCAGGTCGAGGTGCAATCGACCTCTGAGATTCCATCCAGTGCCGCAAGCGCGAGCGCAAAGGGAACCAGCGTGGCTGAGGAGGCGGACGCTCAAAGCGCGGTGGGTGTGACCGCAAGCTCTGCCGCGACGACGAACATCGCAGTCGAGACAACTACGCAAACGACTGCGAACGTGACCGTTCAGGTCGACAGCACGGTTCGCGCGCAAGCAAACGTCGGCTCGCAAACCATCGTCGACGCCAGCAATGGTGTCGGGTTCGCCGGCGTGGCCGTGGTCGCGCCGGTGCTTCTCGTGAGCAGCAGCACCCTGAACATCTCAATGACGACGACCACGACCTCGACAACCAGCGTGACGGTCACCAGTCCGCGAGAGGCGCAGGTCGTGCTCCAAGTCGCTGCGCCAATGCGGCCACCTTCCCTCCCTCGCCGAGCCCTGCGTGTTCACCTAGTGCTCGACGCGAGCACCTCGATCGAGCGTCACTGGGCTGACGTGGAAGGAGCAATGCGAGCCGTGCTCGTCGCGCTGCGTCCGGGAGATGAAGTGCAAGTGGTCACGTACAATCGCTCCGCTGCGGTTCTCGTTCCCGTCCAATCCGCGTCGAACGTCGAGCAGATCCTAGCGGCGACTCGTCGCATTCGGTTCAGCGGCGGCAGTAACATCGAAGCGGGACTGTCGATGGCGTTCGATTCGGTGTCGACCGATCGCCAATCCGTCATCGTGCTCGTCTCCGACGGAGTTGCGCTTGGAGGAGCCGCACAAGCAACGGAGCTCTCCGAGCTCGTCGCCAAAGTTCACGCGCGAGGTGAGGCGCGCGTGAGCACGGTTGCTGTAGGAGACGAGCTCGACGTGCGGACGCTCGAAGCGATCGCGGACGCCGGCTCTGGTTCGTTTCGAGTTGCAGGGCACACTCGCAACCTCGCACCCGAGCTCGTGGAAGAGCTCCAGATCGACGAGACGCTCGCAGCTGAGAACGTTGCGGTCGACCTCGCGATTGCGCCGGGGGTTACGTTTCAGAAAGACGAGCTCGTTCGGGCAACGGGCTATCAAGTGGAGCTCGTGTCACCTGACCATGTGCGAATCGAAATCCCGCGAATAGAGTTCGGGGCGAGCTTCTCAATCGCGCTTCCGTTTGGGATCGAAGCAGGCATCGATATCGGCTCCGCGAGCGTTGCATACAACGCGTGGTCCGAGGGCTTGGCGACCCATCACACACCGGAGATTCAGATCGCGTGTGAGTAGCGATCGGTAGCTAGTCGAGCTTCCCGCTCTGGAACACGTGGTTGAGAAGCTGGTCGACGCGTGCGACCGCTTCGCGTGACTCTTTCGAGTCGATCGAGAGGAGTGCGACCTTCAGGTTTCCCAAAGCCTTGAGGTGCGCAAAGAGTTGAACGTCGGTAATGCGCTCGCCCGAGACGAGGGCGTTGCGAATGACCTCAATCTCGCGGTGCATTACACCGAGGTCGGGCACGCCAATCGTGCGCCGGGCGGCGGGGTTCTCGTGTTCGAAGGTCTCCACGACCGGCTTCACGATCGCGACGACGAGCGCTTCCTGTTCGCGTGTGTTCCAAACGTAGCGAAGGAGATCCAGATCTCGCGTATCGGGCACGTCTCGCCCGTCGAGCAATGCGTGCGCAACGAATACCTTCAGCATCTTGATCGCGCGGCGATCGGAAAGCGATATCCCCTCCGCTCTCAGCTGAAAAACGATGTTCTTGTACTGTTGCAAGAAATCGTCGGGCACGGACAGCCGAGCGACAACCTCCGCCTGCAGAGCGCGAATGTCTGCCGCCGAAGCGATCGGAGGCAGTCTTCCGTGCTGAGCCTCGCGTGCGGTGCCGCGACGCATGAGCTCGCCGAAGTGAAAGCTCTCGAGGCTGTCGACAGGCACTCGTAGCAAGAAGCGGTCGAACACCGCTTGAAGGTCATCGTCGTGCGGAGTCTCGTTCGAAGCGCCGAACCCAGCGAGCAACGGCACTTGAAGAGTGACGCCGCCCGATGTGTATCGACGTTCGTTCAGCACCGACAGCAGCGAGTTCAGAATCGCGCTGTTCGCCTTGAAGATCTCGTCCAAGAACGCGATTTCGGCTTCCGGCAGCATGCCTTCCGTGCGGCGCTTATACGTGCCGGCGCGAAACGCCGTGATGTCCACGGGACCAAAGATCTCGTTTGGCTCCGTGAACCTCGTGAGGAGGTAGTCGAACCACCTTGCATCCACGAGCTGCGCGAGTGTTCGAACCAGAGCGCTCTTGCCGGTTCCGGGCGGCCCGATCAGAAGCGTATGTTCGCCAGCGACGAGTCCCGCGAGCATCACGCGAACCACGTGTTCTTTGCCGAGGAAAGTTCGATTTAGATAGAGCGCGGCGTTACGCAGAGCAGAAACGACCTTCGTGGGTTTGGGATGAGCGCTGAGATTTTCCGCAGTCATGTGGTGCGTCCGTTGAGCGAGACACTAGATCGATTCGCGCTAGAAGTGAGCAGGTCTTGACGAGATCGTGCGCGGAAAAGCTCCCGAGCTTCTTCGCCAAAACGATCAAGCACCGCACCGACCTCATCTGTGATGCCTATAACGGCAACCGCTCGCTTGTCCGCGAACCACGACATCCATTTCTGGAGCTCGGTCCCCGATAGAACGCCCAAGTTGCGGAGCACGAGCATTCGCGCTTCGTGGCTACCGAGCAACGCAATCATGCCCGGGGTGAAATCAGGATTCTGCAATTCCCAGCTGACTTCGAACTCACGGAGCCAAGCGGTGAGCGGAGACCGATCGCGAAGTGCACGATAGTGGCCCAACCAAGCGGACCCAAGGGTCTCGTGAAACGTACGCTGCGTGCGATTCACCGTGACGTTTCGAACACCGGGCCAAGCGACGACTCGCGGAGGAACGTTCCGACCCTCGTACGTGTATGACGCGACCCAAGTTTTCACCGCGTGATCGGTTCGTCGCATATCGATGAACGGACTCGTGATGATATGGCGGGCAATCGCATCTTCGAGCGAGGTGGGAACGGGGGAGACCTGCGAGAGCAACCGATCGAGCTGCTCGACATACGAAGCCTCTTGGCGCGTACCTGAGGTCATAGCCGCGAGCGACGCGAACGCGCACGCGAGGTGAAGTGCCTCGCGACTCAACGTTACCCGTCGCGCATAGCGCAGCTCGAGCGTTCGTAGAAGAATTGCGTCTGCTACTTGCGAAGCCGTATCCGCGCCGCATGCATCCAACGTAAAGCGCGAGGCAAAATCGCAATCTGCGGCGTGCGAGGTAATGATCACTCCGCGCGAGACAACGGGAAACAGCACATCACGAGCAAACCGCTCGACGTCCTGCTGCCGGTCGCCTTTGAACCTTTTCAAGCGAGGACCCTCATGCGTTTTCGTCCGACTCGGCGACCGGGCGCGGCTCGAACGCAAACTCTGGCAACGGCTCCGAGCTTGCGCGCGGCAGGCTCGCGACTTCCTCCGAGCGGGCGAGGAGCTCGAACTGCGCGCGTGCAGACACCGGAACGAAGGCGTGCGCTTTTACGATCGTGACGTCGTTGGCGTGGTTTCCCGGGCTATCGCTCAGGAACACGTGATCGTCCGCACCAATGTCTGCAGACGCACGCACCACACGCGAAAGCTCGTCGCGACTCAATGTCGGGGTGATCACGCGGCCGACCGGGATGTAAACGCGCCTTGCGATTTCGACGAACGGCTTCCCAAGGACGAATCCATCCAGTGGCAGATTGCTGCGTACGACCAGTTGGTCGTTGGTAAGCGCGCACTCAAGCTGGTCCAGACCGCAGGGCATGCGCGCGAGGAGCTGAGCAGCGACTGAGATCTCGCTGCGTGGAACCACATGCGCGGTGGAAGGCAGTGTCGTGGTCGCACCAGCGCTCGAGACGACGCGCAGAGGAATACGAAGCTCGTCGGCGGCCGTCAGGCTCGTCGCAGGCAGAGTCTCGGCGTCTCGCGGCAGCAAAGCATCGCTCGTGGCTACCGCGTGCATCACATCGACCGAGACGTCATTGCGCGAAATCACCACGGTCCCGTGCGGTTCTGGTGCCGAAAGAATCAGCTGTTTGTCCGCACTCTCACCCGTTGCGAGGATGCTCTGTAGCTCGGACAGCGGCAGAGACGATCGATACCCGAAACGAACAGCAAAACCCGGCGCCTCAACAACGAACACGAGCACACCGGGCATGTCGTGCAGCATCGCCACGATTCTCGGCGGCGGATCGTCTAGCTCGAAGAGGTAGAGCACTCCAGCGTTCGCGCCGGGGAACGGACTCGGGAGCTGCGCGACGCGTGCGCGGAATTCCGTGCCGCCACGATCGGAAGTCAGAGCGTCCTTTGCCGCGGTCGACCCGCGAGCGGTGCGCACCGTGTGTTCGTGCTCACGCGCCTGAAGAAGATAAGTGACAAGCGCGCGGCCCAGGCCCAGGGGGGCTGTCACAATCACGCGAGAGCGCGGAGCGCGTAAGTCCAGGGTCGTTTGCCGTGGCGGTGTGCGCATGACAATGGCTCGAATGTCATGCGTGTTCTCGACTTCGTACGCTTGCGTGAACGACGCTGCGTACAGCACGTAGGCCGCTGAATCCGCTTGGTTGTGAAGCTCTGTGATGTCGTACCCAGCAGGCGCGCTCGTGTCCCGATACTGAACGAAATGACGATTCGTCCCCGTAAACACCTGGCCACCGAGCAGTCGCGCCAGTTGCGCGCATGCGTCGACTCGATACGAGCTCTCCGCGGTGATCGTTACGAGAAAGTCTCGGGTTCGCAGGCGCGTCACGAGCCGCTCGATCATCAGAGTAGAAACAGCGTCGCGAAGCACACCCTGCTCGAGCCCCGCACACAAGAACGCGACGGCGCGTTCGTAGGACGCGAATAGAAAGCCGGCCCGATCACCCAGAGCGATTCCGCGGGAGTCGGGAGCGAGGCCAGGGGCTCTAAAACGAGTCTCGTGGAGTGAAGCGCGTCGGAGCACGTCGGCGTATGATGCGCGAAACTCCGCCGAAGAACCATCCATGCAATACGGAAGCATAGTGTCGTTCCTGGCCGTCTCGTGCGTTCTCCTCGCGCAGCCGTGTTTCGCGGACCGAGAGAGCTTCGACAATGAACGACTGGCGCTCGAACAGCGCATCGTGTCGATCGAAGAACGACTGAGCGCGCTCAGCAGCGAAGACAACGCTCTGGAGGAGCGCGTGCATTCTGTCCCTCCCGATCACGAGCTGCGCGAGCAAGTCATGAGTGCGGTCCGTGCGGTACGAGCGCGGTTGCGAGCAGGCGATGCTCGCTCCGCTCGACGCGCGTGTGCGATCGCGGCTGCGGCCCTTCGATTGTTCGAGGTGCGTGTTCGTACTCGTAGCGCTCAGCATCAGGAGTTGATTGCTCGCCGCGAGCACACCGCTGCACTTGCGCGTCGGGATCGGGCGGCAGACGCACTACAGCACCAACGCGCTCGCCTCGAGGAGTTGAGGGGCTCCGCCCGCGTCATTGTGCCGATCGAGACACCTCCGGTTGGCGCAGGCGGAGGCACGAGCGAAGTGATCGAGGAGCCGTGAAAAGCACCCTCTTGATCGCGTCCGTGGCGTGCTTTGCGTGCGGGGGGTCTTCTCCTCCTCGGCGGTACGAGTCCGTTGGATCGACCGCCACGCGGCCCAGGGACGAGACAATCGCGCGCGAACGGACCGAGCTAATAGAGCAGGCCAACGCCGACGTCGCCACCATCGAAGACGCGGCTCAGCGTCTGGCAATTGAATCCGAGTGGGCGACCGCGATTCGCATTTTGGACGACGCTGCGATCGAAGAATCGAACCGGCGCATCGCGGAGACGGTTCGCGACCGTACCACCGCTGACGCAGAGGCGGCCATCGTGGCCGCTCATGCGCTCGAGGAAGAGCTCAACGCCGTGAGTCGTGAAGCCGCGCTCGAGCTTGCTCGAGCTGCCGCAATTGAGCAGCGTCAGGCCGCGCTCGATGCAGCGCTTCGCGTAACACGTGGCCGCGTGGTCCCGGGAGATTCAGGCTCGGCGTGGGCGCTTCCTGTACTGCGCGAACACGCAGCCATTCTAGCCGAGGCTGCTCGATCGCTGCACGCGACGCCTGCGGATCTCGCCACCCTACGCGAAGCATTAGCCAAGTTGGAATCCTCACGGGACGAACGTACTTCTCTACGCGAACGTTTCTTGTTGGTTACCAATGCGCGCGCCCTCATTGACCAGGTGTTCGCTTCCGCGCGAAGAGAACGTGCTTCGGTGACAGCGGAAGAACGAGCCGTTCTTCTCGAGCAAGGCATCGAGAACGGCACGCGCGTTGTACAGGTTCCGCACGGGCTTGCGATTGTCTTCTCGGCGCAACGCTTTGCGAGTCGCGAAAATGAGATCGCGAGCATGCTTCGTAGTCATCCGCACGGTCCGGTACGCATCGAGGTCGGGCCCCGCGCACCGACTGCAACGACGCGCTCCGCCGCAGCGCTTGCACGGTTGGACGGTTCGCGAATCACGGTTGCGCGAGTCGCGAACCTGGAACCAGGCTCCGTTCGCATCGTGTTCGTTGCGTACTAAGTTGGATGCGTCACTTGGGAGCCATTCGCAACGCCCCGTCCAAACGAATCGTCTCGCCGTTGAGATACGGATTCTCCGCAATATGAACCGCGAGCTGTGCGTACTCGCTTGGTAGACCCAGTCGCTTAGGATACGGAATCGCCGCGGCGAGAGCTTGCTTCGCCGCATCAGGCAGCATCGCCATCATCGGAGTGTCGAAGGTGCCCGGAGCGATGGTCATCACGCGAATCGCGAGCGGTGCGAGATCGCGTGCGGCGGGAAGCGTCATCGCGACAACACCGCCTTTGCTGGCTGCGTACGCGACCTGTCCTACTTGTCCGTCATATGCTGCAACAGACGCGGTGTTGATGATGACGCCGCGTTCGCCATTCGCATCGGGTGAGTTCTTCGCCATCGCAGCGGCAGCAACGCGCAGGACATTGAACGTTCCGACCAGGTTGATCTGGATGACAGTGTTGAAGAGCGCCAAGTCGTGAGGGACGTTCTCCTTCGAGAGCGTGCGTGAAGCCCATCCCACGCCCGCGCATCCAACGACGATGCGAAGCTCTCCGCGTTGTGTGGCGTGATTGATCGCGGCCTCGACAGAGCTCGCATCCGTGATGTCGGCTTGAACGAACGAGGCAGCTGGCCCGATGTCGGTCGCGGTCGCGGCGGCTTTGCTGGCGTCTCTGTCGAGAATGACAGGAAGCGCTCCTCGGCTTGCGAGCAATCGAGCGGTGGCTTCGCCCAGGCCAGAGGCACCGCCGGTGACGACCGCGACGACATTCTTCAGGGAGCTTTCCGATTTCATTGTGGTGTTCCTAACTACCCGCGTCTCTAACAGCCCGCGTTTCTAACTACCGATCGGCGGCGCGTAAATAAGCAGTACGATCGCGATTGCCCACAGCACGAGATTCGCGATGAAAGGCAAGTCCTTCAGCATTTCCTCGGTCGGACTTTCTGCATTGGGTCGGTGACGCACAAGCCAGTAAAAGCGACCGAAACCAAACGTCGTGAACACAGTGGTTACCACGAGGTAGTCGGTGTGGAACATCGCGCGGGTATGTGGATCGAGCGTGTACAAGACGTACGTA
Organism: uncultured Sandaracinaceae bacterium; assembly: GCA_964635815.1. Classification (GTDB taxonomy): domain Bacteria; phylum Myxococcota_A; class Polyangia; order Polyangiales; family JADJQN01; genus CAZWQH01. Next base: position 6,020 of record CAZWQH010000084.1, on the reverse strand, counting down.
GCAATCGTCAGCAGCCCCGTCAGTGCGACGATGCGGTTGACGACGCCCTGGTCGTAGCGCTTGAGCACGCTGCGCTGAGACGACACGTCTCCGGTCCCGGACAGCTCGTGCAGACGTTTTCCGAAACCAAGGAATGTGGAAAGGAGGAACGTAACGACCAGGAGATACGCCGACGGTGGGACTTTTGCGGCGAATGAACCGGTGAGAACGCGAAGCTCGAAACCGAGTGCAATGCAGAGGACGTCCGCGTACGCGACCTTCTTGAGCTTGTAGGTGTACGCGAGGTTGAGCGCTAAGTAGGCGCCCGCCATTACGGTCGCCAACCAAGGTAACGCGATGGCCGACGTGATCGCGGCAACCCCAAGGAGTGCGGCGATGAGCACACGCGCTGCGGGCAACGAGAGCGCCCCACTCGCGATTGGGCGGTTTCGCTTAACCGGGTGCGCGCGATCACCTTCGACGTCGGAGACGTCGTTGATCACGTAGACGGCGCTCGCGAGACAACAGAAGACGCCGAATGCGATCAGCGAGCGAAGCTCGGTGCCCCGATCGAGGAGAGCCTGCGCAAACACCATGGGCGCGAGCACGAATAGGTTCTTCACCCATTGCTTTGGCCTCAATGTCTTGAGGAGAACGATGGGCTTCGCGACACGCGCGCCTGTGGTGCTCCCTTCGGTAATCACGGACATGTCCCGTAAGCGCGTCGGTATAGCACGGGCGCTCCAGGTGCCGGTGCCATCTGTCCTGGCTGTGCGGACCGCCAGGTCGAGTGCCTAAGATAGGGGAAGCCTCGACGATCACGGCAGATCCCGGCGGAGTCGCGCGGCATCGATGTTGCAGCTCCGTTCGTGAAAGCCCTCGCCAACGCAGCAGGGAGCGGTGGCCCACGGAGATTCTATGAACGACAAATCTCATCAGCTCGGACGTCCTTCCATCCTCCTCCTCCTGATGGCGACCCTTGCTGCTTGCTCGAGCCCGCGCGCAGCCGTTCGCGATGTCGCGCTGCTTGCCGAGATCGAGCAGTCGGATGTTGATGTTTTTGCGGTGGCAGAGCCGTCGAAGAGCGTGACTCTCCCGGGCACTCTCCCGGCACTCACCTACTCGTATCGAGATAGCTACAATCGCGTTGTGCGGCGGGGATCGGTAATCGATCCACGTATCGTTCAGAGCGGCGGGACGATCGGAACGCTCGGCTTTGGTCACTCGGAGTTCGTTGTTCCGTCGGTGCCCGGCACCCTGTCCGTCTACGACGCTTCGGGAGAGCTCCTCGGAGACACCGTCGTGAGTCGCGTCGCGCTAGCGGCGACCAGCGCCGGCACGAGCAAAGCTGCGATCTCACTCGGCGGAATCTTCGGCGGCTTTTTCAAAGGAATCATCGCGATCTTCCGCGGCGGAAGCAGCGTGCCAGGCATCCCGGGAACGGGAACTGGTGGAACGATCTCGCCGTTTCCCCTCGCCAACCTCACGGCCTATTGCCCCGCCGCCGAGACGTTTCGCGTCCAACGCCAAGCGCTCGGCGACCGTAGCGACCAGAGGCGCACGCTCGAAGTGATGAACTACTGCAAGGCCTACCGCAGTGCTTCAACACCCGCGGCAACAGGTGCCCCCAAGGTTCTCTTCGTAAATGAAGGTTTCCAGTTCCGCGGTAACTCCGAGCTGGTTCCCGCCGACGGTCCTCTGGTGGACTCCAATGGCGTCGTGCGTTTTCCGGCGGACACCTACGAGCTCGGAATCAGCTGGTTCATCGCCGGAACGTACCTCTACACGGCTTCCTTCGATTCTGGGACACAGGCAATCAACGCAGATTCGCGGATGGCGGCGCTCAAAATGAAGACTCGCCGGAACGGAGACATCGACTCCCCGTTCGGAATTCGTGAAAGCTCGAACCGCTTTTCGATCAAGGACCAGCGACGGTTCCTCGAGACGATCAGCGCTCTAAAGCGCGAGTTCGGCGCGGACGTGATTGCGGTCATGGTGGAAGCCCGGCTGACCGGCGTGCAAATTCCGGCACTCGTCGGCTCGGACTACATCGTCATGTCGCACGACGCGGAGGTCGAGTCGCTTGAACGAAACCGCCAACAGTTTGCGGCGCTGCTTTCTCGCGTGAAGCCGAGCTCGACGGCGGCGGCGCTCACGAATCTCTCTACCGGATCCACCTCAACAGGCGGTATCGCGGGCGGCGTCACGAGCGGTCGCACGGATCAAGGCTCGATCCAGACCGAGGGCGACGAAACAGGTGACGAATCTTCGGGCGAAGGTGACTCGGCGACGTGCCTTGCAGAAGACTGCGGCTTCGCCGACACGGACGACGTCAACTCGAGCATCGACTACTCCGTCGATGAGAGCTCGTACTACGCCGGTGACGAAGAGGGTTACGACGACTTCGGTGAATGGACCGAAGAAGACAATGCGGAAGCCTACGAAGACGAGGCCGACTTCGGTGCGGCCGACTACGACGCCGGCGACGAAGGCAACGAAAACTACGATCTCGACAACTTCAGCGACGAGTAGCGGTCGAAGCTACTGCACGAAGTAGCGAAGGCTCGCGAGGAACGTGGAATCCGACCCTCCCGAGACTTGCTGACGAAACGAGAAGTCGATTCCGAACGAGGGGTCGACGTATCCAAGTCCTCCGGTGACAACGTGCATGTTGCGAAGCTGGTCCCACTGGTAGCCAAACCGGAGTGGGACGCTTCCGCCGGCGAGCCACTCCATGCCACCGCCCGCAAGCAACGGTGCATTGCTGATGTGGCTCGAAAGGTTTGCGAGCACGTCGCCACCGATCGTGAAGGTGTTGTCGAATGTGTAGCTGGCGCTTCCACCGACGAGGCGCGGGATCAGCGAAGTTCCGAAGTCGGCGAGGTTGTATCCGAACGCAGCGATGCGCAGGCCAGGCAGCGGCGTGACGGTCAGACTGACGTCTGCCGTGATGCCTTCGGCCATCTTCCGATTCTGCCCGGCGGACAGCTCCCCGGTGCGCCCGTAACTGAGGTACCGACCGCTAACGCCGATTGCGATTCCATCGCCGAGCGGGAAACCGATCGAGACGCGGGTCTCCCAGCCGTCGTATCCGGTGTTTCCATCGGAGATGATGTAACGCGCAATCAAGCCCGCTGCGATTCGGTTGCTCACCGAGTCTGCGACGGCGGTCATGAGCGACAGCCTCTTGAACGTCGGATCGTACTGAGCCGTCGCGTCCACGTGGTACGTGCGCGAGGTCGCAAGGTTGGCTGCGTTGTACAGAGCAGCAGAGGTTCCGGCTGCAGAAGAACGCACGCCGGTCCCGAGGGCACCTCCGCGTGTCGTCTCACCTGTGTCCGAAATCGGGATGGCAGGACTGTCTGCGCGCGCCGACGTCGTCGCGAGACCCACCAACCCAAAAACTACGCCGAGAAATATTGTTCGTTTCACAAGCACCACGGTCGCCCCCATGGAACGTCCGCAACGTAACAGTGTTCCCGATCGGCACCAACTTTAGAGCAGCGTCATTTGAGCTGATCTGGCGCCGGGCCGTTAGCTTAAGCTCTGGAGCGCCTCGCGAAGCAAGGTCTCGACGCCGCGCTCCTGAGCCACGTCGTCAAAATTCGCTGTCGCACGTTCGGCTTCGCTCTGTCGATAACCCATGCTGATGAGCATGCGAGCGACTTGTGTTCGCACGTCGTCGTTCTTCGGCGTAGCGGCGATGGGTGCCTTGATCGGCTCGCCGCGCGCGCCCGGAGCGACTGGAAGCTTGTCCTTCAGATCGAGCATGATGCGCTCGATCGTTTTCCCACCCACGCCGGAGATGCCTTTCAGCCGTGTTCGATCACCGCGTGCCACGGCGGCTGCGAGATCTTGAGCATCGATCGAGTTCAAGATCGACATCGCGAGCTTGGGTCCAACAGAGTTCACGGTGAGCAAAGCCCGGAACGCAGCGCGATCGCTTGCAGTCGCGAACCCGTAGAGCGAGATCGCGTCTTCCCGAACGTGTGTATGTACGAACAACGTGACTCGATCGGGGGCCGGGGGGAGACGTCCGAGCGTTCCCATGGGCACCCAAACTTCGTAACCCACGCCGCTGACGTCGAGGACACACGCCCCCTCGGCGACCCGTTCGACAATGCTTCCGGTCAGCTGCCCGATCACGCGGCGACTCTACTGCGCGGCTTGGGCTGCGTCACGCACCGGCTTTGACGAGTGGAGATCGCTTTGCGGCGATCAGGCTCGCAAGCGGGCTGCGATTCGCGTGCGTTATTGCTATGGCGAGAGCATCCGTTGCATCCGCCGTGGGAGCGGAATCGAATCGGAGCATGGTCATGACCATCCGCGCGACCTGCGTCTTGTCCGCGTTTCCGGATCCTGCCACGGCTCGCTTGATCACAGCGGGCGGATACTCCCCGATCTCGAGATCGTGCTCCGCGAACGTCGCGAGGATGACGCCGCGAGCCTGTCCGAGCTTCAAGGCGGCTCGCACGTCGTTCGAGAAGAACACGTCTTCGACTGCACACTCGTTGGGCGCGTACTGCGCGATCAAGTCAACGACCGCGCGGCGGAGCAACATCAAGCGCTTGGGCATCGGCATGGATTGCGGTACGCGGATGACACCTGCGGCGATGCCCACAAGCTTCGTCCCCGATTTCTCGACGACGCCGAAGCCCATTCGCAGAGATCCGGGATCGATGCCGAGAATGCGCGTCACTGTCGAGCACCTTAGCGCGGGTGTCGGGGGCGCGACACAAACTCGTGCGGTGCAGGGCGAGATCGGGCAATCTCGAGTCTCGTTCCATGACTGCTTCTGGCTCCGCAACCGTCGCGCGTGAACCGCAATGCCCTCGTTGTTACGCGCTCATGATTGTGGAAGCTGCGGAAACGGGAGTTCGCGTCCTTCGCTGCACGGCGTGTGACGTCACTGCCGTGTCGCTCCTAGACCTCGGGTTCACTCACCACGCCGTGTGGACCTCGGCGCGGTTCCAGCGAGGCAAGAACCCGCGCGCAGACTGCCCCAAGTGTTTCGCTTCGTTGTCCGCCCTCTGCTTCTCGAGCTCCCCCAACGGAATCGTCGAGTTCGAGGTTTGCGAGAAATGCGACGTGGGCGTGTTCGACAGCGGCGAGATCGAGCAGCTCCTCGCTACGCTTGCGCCTACCGAACGCGCTGATAGCTGAGGCGATATCGAAGCGGCGCGGACATCCGCGAGCTCTCGAGAAGAACACGCAGCTCGAACGAGTTGCCGTCCGCGGCGTACGCGAAGTCGTTGCGCTTGATCCCGCCTTGGTCCGCCCGGAGGTCGAAGATGTGAGCGAAGCCGCGAGGCAGCCATTCGTGTCGGGCATCGAGCGGCTCGGAGGTGTGACTGATTACGCGCACGACCTGGCCGTTCGTCGTGACCACGCGGCGCTCGTTGTATTGAACGCTTACCGACTCGCGGCTGTCAGTCGGGGAGCTCGCAACTGCGATGTCGAGGGTTCGATAGAGAGGGTTCTCACCTCGAAGCTTGTCGGCGGCAATCGGGCGAATCACGAAAAGCAGGCCTTCGACCGCTCGCGAGATCGCGCGTTCGATGCGGGCGGCTTCAGTCGGACCTCCGGTGAAAGCGAAGCGACCGCTCATTGCCGCGCGCGCCAGAAGGGGTGCGGGGGCCGCCGGAGCGGCTGCTTGCAACGACTCCTGTGAACGCGCCCGCGGTGCGACGGCGAGGCCAACTGCCGCGATCGCCAAAAGCGCGGCGTGCCGCGCTTTCACACGTGACTCGAACGTCACGTGATCCCTGCGGTCAGTTCCTAGATTGCCGTGCAACTTCGTCATAACCACGTTTCCCTCTGGGAAACGAAGCAATTTGCGGGCCCGAGATCGTAGTCTTGTTCCGCTCCATGCGAGTAGCTAGCGGTTCTTCCAAGATCGCCCGGACGCACGGTCGACCTCAGAACCTTTGCGCCTGCGCGTCGTCATAACCAAACAGAACCTGTGGTACCCAAGGAAAAGAAGGAGTCTCGTGTCACATCGAAGGCTGTGACTGCACGCGAGAGTCTTCATACACCCCGCC
>CAZWQH010000083.1:0-14102 GCA_964635815.1 uncultured Sandaracinaceae bacterium | reverse complement strand
AGCTCAACGATGCGGCAACGAGCTCTCCATTGCTCCGTTCTCGCGCAGCGACAACCAGGATGTTTTCCGGCATCCGCCGCTTTACTTCCGGGAAAAATTCCCGCGTGAGATAGGCATCCGAGCCGTGAGCCTCACAAGTCGCGCGATAGAAGCGCTCCACCTGAGTCCATGTGTCGTCGTCGATTTCGGTTCCGGATATCGAGCTCACGTCGAGTGGATGCGCATCCGCGAGTCGCCTCTCGCGACGGATCTGTTTTCGCGTCTCCGATCGAAACGCCCCGAGGAAGTCATCGAAGCTGGAGTATCCGGCGTTGATCCAATGAAACTGATGGGTGACGCGTGTGAAGAAGCCTTCGCGTTCGGCGGCGACGCGGTCGTCGTCGTTCGCAAATAGGAGGTGAATTGAAGACGCGTCCGTTTCTTTCGCGAGCGCCAACGCAGCGCGGAGCAGCGCACGGCGAATGTCCGCAGCGTCGCCGCGTTCGCGAAAGTCCGCGTGCACCAGAAGCCGCGTTCCTGTCGCGGGCGTAAACGGGATCATTGCCACGAGCTTCGGAAAGTAACGTAGTCCGGCTCGGGCGGCGCCGTTGGCCCACGCGAAGTCGAAGATATACTCCCCGAAGCTGTGGGTCTTCACGTAGAGCGGAAGCGCGCCGATGAGACGATGCGAAACATCTTCGAGGACGACGTGCGCGGGATACCACCCGGTTCCTGGACCTACAGAGCCGCTCGCCTCGAGAGCTGCGAGGAATCCATGGAGCGCGAAGGGATCGTTGGCGGGCGCAAGAGCATTCCAATCCGCGGGTGGGATCTGCTCGATGCTCTCGATGACCCGCGTTTTCATGCTGGTGCGGTGTAGCATCGGCTTCAGGTGCGCGTTGCAGTTTCGTGCGCAGGCGCTCAGAGTCCGCGTCCTATGACTGCCTCAGCGTTCGGTTACGTCGTCATGATGATCGTCGCGGGAGCCGCTGTTGCCGTGCAGGCACCCGTGAATACTGCGCTCGGACGAGTGGCTGGCCCCTACGAGGCCGCGTTCTTCTCGTTCGCGCTTGGAACGATCGTCACGCTCGCTCTCATGTTCACCCTAGGTCGGGGTTCGGTCACAGCCGTCGCGTTGTCTCCCTGGTGGACATGGATCGGCGGGTTGCTGGGCGCAGGATTCGTTACAGCGGTCATTCTTTCGGTCCCCCAGCTTGGGGTCTCGACAATGATGGTTGCCGGCCTATTCGGGCAGATCGCGTCAGGACTCGCGATCGATCATTTCGGCTGGTTCGGCGTCACAACACGACCGTTGGATGTAAAGCGCACGCTTGCACTCGTATGTTTTGCCGCTGCGCTTTGGCTTCTCTGGACTCCAAAACCGAGCGGCGCTGAGGCTCCTGCGGGTAGAGGCGAAACGAAAACAGAGCCGTCCAGCTAGAAGAAGAGCCCTGACCCGAGTTGCAGCGCGAACTCGTGGACGCTCGCGGACACAAGGACACCCTCGGTGCTCAGGAGATTTGCAGGGTCGAACTGAATGCCGCGCTTCTCTCCAAAGCCGTAAGCGTAACGAACCGCGATCGTCGACATGAACGTCACGTTCTCCGCGCGTGCTCCCTGCGCAAGGTGATGGACGTTTCCGAACTCGATACCGATGGACCCGCCCACGTAGTGGATGCGCTCTTCGGCGTCGGTCCCTCCGGTCTGACTCGCCACGATATCGGGCGAGAGGTCTGTGAAGAGACCTCCTCCAACGGACATCAGCGAATCGATCTTTGCGCGCGCTCCGAGGCGCACGTTCACCAGCGTTTCGCGATTGATCCCGAGACTGGGATTAGAGAGGGGCGTCACCAGGCTCGCGTCGAGAGAGACGACGTGGCCCTGGCCGAAATGGTGCGCGACTCCGGTGCGAAGACTGAACGGGGAAAAAACGCCGACGTCGAAGTGCAGCTGACTCGCCGCACGATCGGAAGTGAAGAAATGCGCGCTCGGCGCGCCGACTCCCCGGGCGCCGATCCCTCGTGAGACGCCCCCGATTTGAAGACCGGGAGAGCGAATTGAAGCGCCGAAAGACCAGTTCGGATTCGGGTGCCACTGGAGACCCGCCGAGATTGCGAGCCCGACGGTTTGAGAAAGCTGTTCCCCGCTGGCTGCGACGAACGCGCCGCTTGCGGGCATGGCTGGGTCGCCGGGCACACCGGCCCATACCTGTCCGTAGCTCGAGTCTTCGCGATAGACCGCCAGCAAACCCGCGCCGATGCTGAGCTCAGGGCGCGCACGCCACGCAAAGGCAAGCCCGCCCCATGTCTCTGTGCTCTTGTCGGTGACGCTCAACAAGCGAAGCTCCGTACGACCCGAGCCTGTAGACTCGAGCTGCGCCTCGAGGCTTGCGTTCGAGACGCGGGGCACGAAAAGACCGAAGCCAAATTTCACATCCGGGGAAATCTCGCGCCCGTACGTCACCGCAGCAGGAATGCTGAGAAACTGCACTGACTCGTCGCCCGCGTGGCTCTCGCCTAACGTCAGCAATCGCGGTGTCGTGACGATTCGGACCATGAACGCGCTGCCGCTAACATCCACTTGATTCCGGCTGACCCACGCAAGTCCGGCAGGGTTGTACCAGGTTGCCGTGCCGTCTCCTGTGATCGCAGTAACCGCGCCGCCGGTCAGGGCCGCATCGGTGCCTATCAACACGCCATCATCGTTGCCAGCTCGCGCCGGCGCGGCGTGAAGAACGAGCGCGACAACGAACGAGACCAGCAAGCGCACAACGAGTCCTGACGCCCCGCGAAGCATGACGAACGCATAACGCGCAGCATCCGCGCGTCAAGTGCCGTCGAGCTTGGTGGGATCTTCTGTTCGCGTCGTTCCACTCGAGGGCGCAGGTGCCTCGATCTCCATAGTCGGTCGAACACGGACGGGCCTGACGACGAACGGTCGATCGCGCAGTGCGCGTTGTTCGGCGCGCTTCTCCGCAGCGTGCGCGAGGTCCAAGTAGCGTCGCTGCGAGCGTAGTGGGTCGCGATTCTCCGGGCGGGCTGCACGTTGATATCTTCCGTCGGCAGCGAGAATCCAAGCTTTCGCGTTGTCGTCGAGTTGATTTCGAAGCAGCTCGTCAACCACTCGAACCTTGAGCGCTTCATCTTCGATGGGAAACATGACCTCGACGCGGCGTTGAAAGTTTCGAGGCATCCAGTCTGCGCTAGCTGCATAGACCTCTCGATGACCGCCGGCTTCGAAGAAGAACACGCGCGCGTGCTCCAGGAATCGGTCGATGATGGACCGAACGCGGATCCGTTCGCTCAATCCCGCAACGCCCGGTCGCAAGCAGCAGATGCCTCGAATGATCAGATCGATCTCGACTCCTGCTTGTGAGGCTCGGTAGAGCGCTTGAATCACGTCTGGATCGACCAGGGAGTTCATCTTCGCGATGATGCGTGCAGGGCGGCCTGCACGTGCGAGCGAGGCTTCTCGCTCGATGAGGGCGAGCACTCGCTCGTGAAGACCGAGAGGCGCAACGATGAGCTTTCGCCATGTTGACGGCGCTGTGCACGAAGTAAGAAGGTTGAACAGACTCGTGGCGTCCTCGCCGAACTCGGGGCGCGCCGTGAATAGACTGATATCCGTGTAGAGCCGGGCTGTGCTGGGGTTGTAGTTCCCTGTGCCCAGATGCACATACCGCACGATCCTCGAGCGACCGTTCGGGTCGAGCTCGCGCCGGACAACGAGCGCGGTCTTGCAATGGGTCTTGAGGCCCACCAGACCGTAGACGACATGCACGCCTGCTTCTTCGAGCTTTCGTGCCCAGATGATGTTGTTCTCTTCGTCGAAGCGAGCTTTGATTTCGACGAGCGCGGTGACCTGCTTGCCGTTCTCTGCAGCTCTCACGAGTGCTTTGACGATCGGGCTGTCTCCGCTCGTTCTGTATAGTGTTTGCTTGATAGCAAGCACGTCGGGGTCCGCAGCGGCACGCTCGGTGAAGTACACGACAGGATCGAACGACTCGTACGGATGGTGGAGCAGGATATCTGCGTGTGCGATCGCTTCGAAGATGTCTCCGTCTTCATCGTGAAGCGGCGGTAACCGTGCTGGGCGGAAGGGCTCGTCTCGCAACGCTCGGTCATCGAGCGTACGTCCGAGTGGGCCGAGATCCGCGACGTTGATCGGACCATCGATTGAGAACACGAACTCCGACTCGAGCCTGAGCGCGGCACGTAGCATCTCCGCCGCCGCCGCGGATGCTCGCGAATCGATAGTCAGTGCCACGGCGGCTCCACGATCGCGGCGTCGGACTTCTTGACGCACGCTCTCGAGAAGATCTTCGGCGTCCTCGTCGTCGAGGCTGAGATCGAAGTTGCGAACTACGCGAAACGGCCACGCGCCCACGCAATGGAAGCCAGGGAACAGATCACCGATGTGAAGTGCGATCAAGTCTTCGAGCAAGACGTATCGGATTCCCCCTGCGGAAGGCAGGATGGAAGAGCCGGGCGTGTGCGCTATCGGGCTTTCGATCGATGGAATCGGGACCAGTCGTTCGAGCACGCCTGGCACCTGCACTACGGCGAACGCGGGTGCTCCGTCCGTGGCGCGTCGCGTTCCAGACAGGAGTGCAATCAGGTTGAGGCTCTTGTTGCGCAGGTGCGGAAATGGATGCCCGGGGTCGATCGCGAGCGGGGTGAGCACGGGCATGACGTGCGAGCGAAAGTAGTGGCGCGCGAACGCACGCGCGGATTCATCCAGCTCCTCGGCGAGTACGACGTTGACGGAGTTTGCACGCAGCTCCGGTAGGACCTGCTCTCGCAGAGTCGCCGCGAGATCCTCGTACATTCGACGTGCGCGAGCAGCGATCGAGTGCAGTTGATCGACGGGCGTCATCCCATCGGCGGGCACTTCTGCGACCTTGGAAATCTTCTGACGCTGAAGGCCCGCCACGCGCACCATGAAAAACTCGTCGAGATTGTTCGCAGCGATCGTGATGAACTTGAGACGCTCCAAAAGTGGCACTTCGGCGTTCCGTGCTTCCTCGAGCACTCGCTGGTTGAACTCGAGCCAGCTCAGCTCGCGATTCAAGAAGAGCGCGGAACCTTGAAGTGCAGGCGCGACACCATCGGCTGCTGGGAGTGTTTCTTGGCCGCTTGGCGTTGCGCGAGCACCGGCAGCGTTGCGGGGCGGCGTCGGCGGGGTTTGCGCGCTCGCGGTGGGTGGCGGCTCAGCGGCTGGGGGGCGGGGATCCATGAGCGTGTGAGTTTCGGCCCAGGCGAAACTCCGGGTCAAGCAGTCGCTCGCGCGCTCCGAGCGATGTCACAGAATGCGGGGAAACGAGGTGCTTGTAGCCGCTCGTCCCGAGCATGCCGCGGAGTACAAAGCTCCCATCAGATCATCGCTTTTGACTTGAATTCGAGATAGCGATCGACCGCGCGGGCTCCGAGCTGTCCGGCCGGTGCCTCGACAAGGTGAATCCCTGCTCTGCTGAATCGTAACTTGAGACGGTCGCGCTCATCCGAAAGGTCGATCGCGGCGGCCCGTGTGTACGCGGCTTGCGGGGAGGCTACTGCGCGTACAGACGCGCGCTCGGTGCTGCTGTCATCGTGGGTAAGGAAGAGAGGCAGATGCCGCCGACGAATCATTGCCGCACGGTCGAGGAGTGGTGCAGCGTTGGTTTCATCGAGTAGATCGCTCACCAGCACGACGAGCGCGCGCCGGTTCACATGTAGCTCGAGAAAATCGAAGACGGCGTTGTAGTCCGAGTACGTCTTGTAGGGCTGAATGCGGTGTGACGCCTCGAGGATGCGTGAGTAGTGCGCCACGGATCGGCCCGGTTTCACGTACGTATGAACGTTCTCGTCAAACGCGAGAAATGAGACGCGGTCGCCGAGTCGAATCGCCGTGTACGCGAGAACCAGTGCGCTTTCGAGCGCGTGGTCCAGCTTTGTCTTGTCGTTCACGTACGGGCTCATCGCGTGTCCCGCGTCCACACCGATGACGACGAGCTGGCTTCGCTCGTGCTCGAACGCGCGGGTAATGGGGCGTTGGCGTTTGGCGGTCGACTTCCAATCGATGAAACGGAACGGGTCACCGGGAACGTACTCGCGCATGCTTGCAAACTCACCGCGACCACCGGAGACACGAATCGAGCGAAGTCCCAGCGCAAGCTGCTTCTCCCGCGCTCTGAGGTTGCCTGCGCTCGTGCCTCCAACATTGGGGTACACATGAACGGTTTGGGAAGTGCAGTGCCTGAGCACGACGCGCAGGAGTCGAAGCGGTCCCTCGACCAACGTCGTCGTATCTCCAAGCTCGTGCGCGCCGCGTTCGCGCGGAACCACCGTGTACGTGACTTCCTTCCGACTGTTCGGAGAAACCTCACAAGCGAGCTCGGTTTGAGTGATGTCGAACGATGCGGGGATGTGCTCTCGAATCGAGATTCGGACGCGTCTCGGGGTTCGATTCTGAACCACGATCCGAATCGTGGATGGCACGCCGATCACGAATCGCTGCGGCGTGATTCGCGAAACTTCGGGCGTGAGCGTCAACGCGAACCGAGCATCCATGCCCGCGACGAGCCAGCACAGAAGGTCGAAGATCAGCACACTGACGAGCGCAGACCCAGCCAGCGAGCTTGGGCCAAACGCGACCGGCATTAGCCCGATCGGAATACCGCCGAGCAGCACCAGCCCGAGCGCACGACCCGGCAACCGTTTCTCGAGCGTCCATTGCGTAGGCGTTGGACTCGACATCATCGTCTATCGAGGAACTTCGACGGACCGTGCTAGCTGGGCAAGAACATCGGACTGCTTGAGCCCGTCGAGCTCGACCTCCGGTGTGAGAATTAGGCGATGACCAAGGGTTGGCGCCAACATAGCGACAACGTCATCTGGTGTGACGAAGAGTCGACCGCCGAGTGCGGCAAACCATTGTGCAGCGACGAGCAGGTGCACCGCAGCTCGCGGGCCCGCACCGAGCGCAATCATGGGCGAGCTTCGCGTGGCACGCGCGAGATCCCGAACGTACCGCCGCACGTTGTCCTCCACCCGAACGTGGAGACCGAGCTGCCGGATGGCTGCAATGGTCTCGCCATGCAACACCGCGACGATACCGGCGTTCACCGGAGTCGTGCTCTGAACGCTCGCGAGGGAGCGACGGAGGATCTCGTCTTCGGTGGCTTGATCCGGATACCCGAGCACGATCTTGAGAAGGAACCGATCGAGCTGCGCCTCTGGCAGAGGATACGTGCCCTCCTGCTCCACTGGATTCTGCGTGGCAAGGACCATGAAGTGATCCGACAGCTTCTGCTGCTGCCCGTCGATCGTGACCTGCTGTTCCTGCATCGCTTCGAGCAACGCGCTTTGAGTCTTGGGCGGTGCTCGATTGATTTCGTCCGCAAGAATCACCTCTGCGAAAATGGGACCCTTCGCGAGGCGAAACGAGCCCGCCTTCAGGTCGTAGATGTTCGTGCCTACGACATCGCTCGGCATCAGATCCGGTGTGAACTGAATTCTACCGAACGTGAGCCCGACGGCCTCCGCAAAGGCGCGCACGGTCAAGGTTTTCGCAGTACCAGGCACTCCCTCGAGAAGGATGTGGCCGCGAGCGAGCATCGCGACGAACATCGCGTCGACGACCGCGTCCATTCCCACCACGACCTTTGCTACTTCGCGCTGAACCGCAGCGCGTGCGGATTGCAGCCTCTCGTGAAGCAACGGAGCGTCCGCAGACGATCCAGTTAGATGATGTGCGAGCTCGGACATTTGCCCGGCACACTCGCCGCTGAGACGGGAGCAGTCAAGGCAGCTTCTATAACGCGGCTGCGCGCGGTCGGGTCGCTAGCTCCGTCAGCCGATCGATCTCACCGATTGCGCGCACCAGCGCAGCGTCGGTGGTTCGACCGTGGTGCCCAGCGTCCGTTTTCCACGACGCCTCGATCGACTGGATCTGCACAACGCACGCTTGCGCATCGGCGAATCCTCGCGCTCCCAGCTCGGTGCTCAGGTTCTCGAGCGGCGGTAGACGGTGGTATCGAGCGATCCGTTTGATCGCTCGGCGCCCAACTGCGTTGAGAACGTGTCGAGCGTGTTTGCCTTGCGCATACAGCAGGCCGAACGAACGCACGTAGGATGACGCGGCCTGGCGTTTAGGCGCGCCGACACTTCGCAAGGCTCCCCACACTCCACCTGAAGCGATGAGCAATACAATCGCCGCCAGAGCGGCTTGAGCTAGTGGCACGCCGAACCCGTGGCTCCTCAAGAACTGGACTGTGGAGCGTCGATCACCGATGCCATGATGGAACTCGTCGAACACCACACGCTGATCGGCCACGCCCAGCCCGCTCAGCAGTTGTGCGAGAAACGCGGCACCGCTGGTGCTCGCACCGATCTTGGTCGCATCCCGCAGCGCCTTGTTCTGAAACGCGTCCGCGCTCGGGAGAAGGACGATTCGCCCGGCGCCTTCCCGAAAGAGTCGAGACGGCGGGGCTGTCGAGCTATCCAAGTCGAGGTGTCGATCGGGCCCAGTGCAGAAGTGAGTCGAAATTTGAGTGCCTGGAAACAGCTTGTCGGTTTCGTGTCCTGCGAACAGTCGGTGCCACTCGTTCTCCGCGGCCGCTCGGGCGTCGGAAATCGGATCGCTCGTGTTGCTTTGAGCTGGGAGCGTCTCGACTCTCGGTTCATCCGTCGCGTCGCTCGCGGTTTCAAACGTGCCGCATGATCGAATCACCGAGTACGTGCATCCCGCGATGCGCGCACGACCCTCGGCTCCGGCGACGATGAGCGTTCCGCCGCGTCTCACCCAGTTGTCGAGAGTAGTGCGGTCGGTCACGTTGGAAGCGCCCTGACCCGAACGTTTCGTATCGCAGCCGTCGAACACGAGAAGGACATCATCGCGTCGCAAAGCTCCAACGTCGCTCGTGAGGCGATCCACGTGAAATCCGACGGCTGCTAGTGTTTCGTAGAGAGCGCTCGTGCCATTCGGGCCGGCACTAAAGCTCGAGTATGCATCGAAGTAACGGCCGCGCTCTGCCGTGCGGGTGACCACGAACACCAGCAGAACCACGACAGCAGCGGTGGTTACGAGGAACCCCTTAGGCATTCGCAAGATTGCCCCCTACGCCGCCAGCGCTGGGCGACGCTTTCTCTCCGCAGACACGCACGGCCAGGACACGACATGCGTCGAACTCAGCGCGTTCGGGAGGCGATTTCCCGTACCAGACCCGATCGAAGATTCTTGTGAACTCGCGGAACGCCACAGCGGCCTCGTTCTCACGCGAAGAAGCGTCGCGTGCGCGAAGCTGCATTCCACGCACGTAGTGCCCGTTCGTGAGGTGTGGCTCGAACTGAATTGCACCGTCGCGATCGAGCGCCACGAGTGTTGCCACATAGAGCGCGCGAAGGGCGTCGCGCAGATCGCCGGCGCCGGCTCGCTCGTCTGCAAGTGCGATCAACTCGAGGGGCGATTGCGAATCTGCGTGCGTCTCTCCGTCGATCGGCCTTCCCGGCGAACGCTTCCATGTCCAGATTCGCCAGCTCGCGACGGCGATCAGCGCTGCCGCGGCGAGTGCGAGGAAAACCGTACCCGACGGAAGGGCAAGTCCTGGGAAGACGAGCCCGGTCGATGGTCCCTGCGTACGCTCGCCCTCGAACAGCTTCTTCAAGAGCTCGCCTAGGCGATCGAAGAGCCATTCAACGGACGATGCCGACCCCTTTCGATGATCGACAAAGTCTTGGTAGGCATCCTTTTTCAGGATGGTCCTCACCTCAGAAGCAACCCGTTCACGCGATGCGGCGCGCCTGGGCGCCTGCACAGGATGCTCGAACTCCGGAGGTTGCTTAGGCTGTGCAGTCGCGTCGTTCGCGCAAATCAAGTTGCCGAGCGAGCCGGTCGTGAACGCCGCGAGGACTAACAGCACGTGCGCGATGCTGGCGCTCTGATTGGTGCGCGTCGTACCGGTCTCTCGAGGTTTGACGGCGGTTGCAATGCGCTCGCGAAGGTCGAGCGCGTCACGTCGACTCAACGCATCTACGGCATGGACCGCAGAAAGCGCGGCGCGCACAGGTTCAGCGAGAGCGAGCGTTGCGCCGAGGAGAAGCCCTGCGGACAGCCCGTTCGATGGGTTCAGGAACTCGCTCACGGTCGCTGTGTCGATCGCGAGCATCGACCTTGCTAGTGCCGAAACCAAGTACGCGAAAGCTGTCAGGTTGATGCACGTGATTACGATGGCGAGCTCGAACAACAACGCAGCTCCGAACGCGCCCGCGCGAATCCAGCTTGCTGTTCGCCACGCCCAAGCATAGCTATGTGTGTTACTCCGATCGGCAAGTGCCGCGAATCCCCACAAACCGGGGATGCCTAACGCGCGAAGAGCAGCCAATGGCCAGATCGCGATCACGAGCACCGGCGAATCCATGGAGGTCGCCGCGACGAACGCACCGAACACCAGTGCGGACCATCCCGAGAACACCGCGAACGTGAGCCCCGCACGTTCCCATTCGGACGAGAGTCGGGCGGTTGGCCACAATGTTTGGAGGTAGATCCGAGTCGCTTCTGTTTGTCTAAGACCTCTCCAGACCCACGCCCCTGCAATCAGGACGGCGTATCCGGCGCGCGGTAAGCGCAGGCCTTCGACGAATTCCGCGTAGTAGATTCCGGTGGCGACGAACACGAACGGCATGATGCCCATCCACGTGATGAGCGCCGCGCGCAGACCTCCTGCGTGCACGGATCGGAACGCACGATCGATCGCGGACACTCCGTCCGCCGGTTCGAACGCGCCCGTCATGGTAGGCGCATTTCGAGGAGGCCCCAGATCGCGAGGGCGAAAAGGAGAAGCGACGCTATGGGCAGGCCACTCGAGTAGGCAGTGGCAGGAGCGCTTGGGGCGCGCGCGCCTTTCGCCGCGAGACAAATAACGCAGTGATTGATGCCGTCGACCTTGGTCAGGCACGCATCGCACGACATACGATGACACTGTACGCAGACCCCCACCGCGCGTTCTCTAGGGTGAGCGGTGCATACGGCAAAACCTTGCATCGGCGGCGCGGAATGTAACACGCTAGAGGCACATGTCGTCCCTATGCGCGCCGAACGATCGCGCACCAGCCTTGATCTTGGAGGTCGGAGATCCTCCCGCTGCGGTTCGCGAAACGCACGGTAGCTTTGCCGACTGGTTTGGATTTGGCCTCGACCTTCCGCGCACACGACTGGTCGTGATCGATCCGCGTGCGGCCGACACGAAGCTTCCGTCACCATCGCATTACAGTGCCGTGATCATCTCCGGCTCCGCTTCGATGGTGACCGAGCGAGATCCGTTCGCTGTCCGGTTGGCTGCATGGATCCCAACGGTCATCCGCGCACGCGTGCCTCTACTTGGCGTTTGCTACGGTCATCAGATCCTTGCATTCGCGACGGGAGGGCGCGTGGACTACCATGAACGCGGCATCGAGGTCGGAACCGTTCCGATCCGCGTTGAATCTTGCGCGGGCGTGGACCCGCTTTTCGGTGCGCTGCCGACTCTGTTCGACGCACAAGCATCACACCTACAGACGGTCACCGCGTTGCCTCCAGGCGCGACACGCCTGGCGAGTAACGACCACGATCCGAATCACGCGTATCGTTTGAACGACCGGACCTGGGGCGTGCAGTTTCATCCCGAGTTTTCCGCCGACGTGATGCGCGCATACTTCTCCGCGCGAAAAGCGGACTACGAGCGACGCGCACTCGACGTGGGGCGCTTGCTCTCAAGCGTGCGCGCGACGCCCGACGCCGCGAGCTTGCTCCGGCGATTTCGTACGCTCATGGACTCGCGCTAAGCGAGATCAAGCAACCTTGCGGTCTCACGGAGCAGTGCAGACGCCGGTACCAGGCGGGGTGTAGGCGTACGCGCGACACTCGAACCCCGCCTCACACGCGTTGCCGCCGCCGTCTGAAAGCGTGCAAAGACGCGCACACGTGCGGTCAGTGATTCCGGCGCACACAAGGCCAGGTTGACAGGAGTTGGGCCCGTTGCAGAGGTCCCCGTCACCGAAGTCCCCTGCGATGCGGCAATCCGTGGCTCCAGTTCCGCTGACGATGTAGCAGGCCTCGCCGGGCTCGCAGTCGTCGCCGAAGACCGCGCATGTGCGTGACGCCACGCAACGCCCGAACGCGGTCGGCGTGCCATCTGCGGTCGTTGCTATTCCGACGCATGAGGTGCCCAAGCGGCATGTGTTCGAGGTGCTCCCGTCAGCAGCGCAGCACGGCTGTTCGCATCGCAGTGCATCGCCTACACGCATGCACATCAGACCGCCGCTGCAATCTCGCGCCACGCTACATGTTTCGCCCAATCCGACGGCCCCAGCGACGCCGCACCGAGCGCCTGTGCTCAAGAGTACGCAGCTCGCCGCGTCCCCACACGTGCCCGGTCGAGTTGGATCGCAAGACCCGGTCGCACACGCACTGAAGCCTGAGTCTGGGACGGGACGCGAGCTGTCTGAAACCGAGCCGGCGTCGAATCCGGGAATGGACGCGTCTGCAGGTGCGAACGACGCATCGACAGTCGATCGCGAGTCCGAGCGGACATCGCGCGCTGAGCTCGAGTCCAACACAAGAACCGCGTCCGAGACGATCACGGCATCTCGTGAGACGCTCGCGTCCATAGGGACGACCCCGTTGGAACGCTCAGCCCCGCATCCCATTACCGAAGTGGCGATGGAGACAACAAGCAACGAGCTGTGCAACCGATACAACTGACTAAGCATCGCCGGTCCTCCGGCTGGATAAGCGCGAATGCAGTGAATCTAGCAGCATTCGGGGGAGCGTGACAAAAACGCTCGCTTGCAGGAGGAAAGTCCTAGGTTCCCGGCCCGCACGCGCTCGGCAATTGCCGGATCAGCTAAATCAGTTGAGGCAGACGCCTGCGCCCATGACCGTTGGGGCCGCGACGCAGCGCTTGCCCACACCGCACTCGCTGGCACCGGCATCGCTCCCGATCGATGCCGTCGGGCAAAGCTTGATGCAGGTAAGACTAGTTGCGCCACCCACGCTCGCGCAGAGGTGGCCAGGTTGGCAACCGTTGAGGGCGTCACAGACCCCATCGGTCGCGGCAGAACCTTCGGCGAAACAACCGGTCTGCCCACTCGCCGCATTCTGGAAGTAGCATTTTCCCGTTCCCGCGGTGCATCCGCTTCCGTCAACGGCGTTGCAGCTTGCGGACGCTACACATACGCCAAGCGAGTTGCTCGCCACATCGCGGAGGCCGATGCAGGTCGATCCAGCGCCGCACTCCGTGCTGCCCTGACAACAAACACGTCGACAGACGTTGTTGAAGCAGGTTGCTTGCGCCTGGCACTCGTTGACGAACGAGCACGCGGCGCCGACCGCAACCGTACCTGTTGCGATGCACATCGCTCGTGCCTGTGGCGTGCCGCCGTCCGACGGAAGCGAGGCGAAGTAACACGACTCGGCGCCTGTGCAGCCTTCACCGGAGTAGACGTTGCACGCGCCACTCGGTGCGGTGCACGCAATTGCGCCACCTTCAGCGCGGGGCGTATCGGTCTGAATGACACGATCGGTGGTGACCATTCCGCTTTCGATTGCGGCGTCCAGAGTGCCGGGTCCCGCGCTGGTATTCGAGCTGCATGCACAGAGGGCGACAACGAACGCGAAGTCGGCGGACAAGAGAGCGATTGCCGACCGTGTGTGGGTCGGCGACAGGGGAATTGATTTCATAGCGTTCAGTTGACGGCAGAGGGGCGTTTTGGGGATTCGCGATCTCCGGCGGAACTTTGAGTCGTGTGACCCAAGCGTTCTGCGCGCTCCAAGGCTGCTCGGATGAAGCGGGAGAAAAGCGGATGTGGCGCGTGCGGCTTCGACTTGAACTCGGGATGGAACTGACACCCAAGGAAATACGGATGACCGGGAAGCTCGACGACCTCGACGAGCTTCTTGTCGGGGGAGACTCCCGACAATCGCAGACCACGCTCTTCGAGCAGATCGCGGTACTGATTGTTTACCTCGTAGCGATGTCGATGACGTTCGCTCACTTCGGTCGCGCCGTAGACCTCCGAGGCCAGCGATCCGGGGGTCAAAACGCACGGATACGCGCCCAGACGCATCGTGGCGCCCTTGTCTCGGACCGAGTGCTGATCCGCCATGAG
>CAZWQH010000082.1:0-14197 GCA_964635815.1 uncultured Sandaracinaceae bacterium | reverse complement strand
CTCAAATACGTTGGACTCGCGCGTGTTCGCCCTCGATGTTGTCCGTCCGCTGCTTCAGCAGATCGGTCAGCGGTGGACGCTCGGTTTGACCTCGATCGGGCAGGAGCACTTCGCGTCCGAGGAGATTCGCGCAGTTTGCTTGCGGCTCCTTCGAAAACGAGCCGAGTCGGGAAGCTCGCCTCGAATCCTGTTCGCCGCGCCATCCGGGCACCAGCACGACCTTGGGCTTCACATTTGTGCGCTGCTCGGAAGCAGACTGGGTTACGCGCCAATCCTTCTCGGAAGGGACTCACCTCTCGAAGAGATTGCCGACGCGGCGCGCCGGCTCTCCGTTCGCACCGCAGTCCTCGCCGTAAGCCGCGACCTCTCGGACAGCGAGCTTCGCGAACTTGCGTCCGGCCTCGAACAACTAAACAGACAGGTGCACGTTCTTTTAGGGGTCCCTGCAAAGCACTCACTGATCGCGGCTGTGCGCGAAGCTGTTCGCACGCGAGCTTTGGGCGTCGAGGTTGCGGAGCGGCCGATTCGAATCCTCGAGAGCTTCGAGGAGTTCGAAGAAGCTCTCCGTGAGTTCGATGATTGAGACACCGCCAGCCGCCCGGAGGCGAGAATAGCCCCGAGACTACGGAGGCCCGCATCTTTTCGCCTGACTCAGTCGTCGTCACGATGAACCCAGGAGGAATCGATGAAAACGATCATGGTGCAGTACAAGACGACAGAAGCGCAGGCGAGCGCGAACGAAGCGCTGGTGCGGGCAGTATTCGAGGAGCTATCGACTCAGCGCCCAGCGGGCGTCCGATATGCAAGCTTTCGGCTCGCCGATGGCCTGACCTATGTGCACATCGCCACGTTCGATACCGCCGACGTCAACCCGCTCACGGTCTTGCCGTCGTTCAAGAATTTCCAGAAGGATCTGCGCGCGCGATGCACCGAGCCGCCTGTGGTCAGCGAGCTCTCCCCGATCGGCTCGTACAACATGAGACCGTGACGCGCGGTTATTCGAACCTTTTACGAATGCCGCCAAAAAAGACAACTGAGCCGCATCCTTTCCCGTCCGCCACTCGTCGTCTAAGTGAGAAGCCATGAACACCCAACAAGCAAGAGCCACCAAGAGCGAGAGCACCTTCCGCATGGACTGCGCGATTCGCACGACTATCGCAGCCAGCCCAGACAAGATCTGGGCGCTGCTCACGAACGCCGTCGATTTCCCCCGGTGGAACTCAACAGTCAGCGGAATCGAAGGTGAGATCGCCGAGGGCCATACCCTCAAGCTGACGGTCCCCTCGGCGCCCGGCCGCACGTTCAAGCCGAAAGTTTCCAGCGTCGAAGTGGGGCGTTCGATGATCTGGAGCGACGGGATGGCGCCGATGTTCAAAGGGGTTCGGACCTTCACGCTGACGCCGAACGCCGATGGCACGACGGAGTTTGTGATGAAGGAAGAGTTCGCCGGTGTGATGCTACCGATGATCAAGGGCTCGCTTCCTGACTTCGCTCCCGTGTTCGAGGCGTACGCCGCGGATCTCAAGCGCGCCGCGGAAGGCGGGGCGTCATGAGCAAGATCAAGGGATCGGGAACGGCTGACAAGCCCTGGGAGCTCAAGACGCCTCCCGGCACAGCCGAGTACCAAGCGTACAAGGACGAAACGGCCGATCCCCCGGCGCTTGTCGTCCAGGTGGGCAAGACGCAGCTTCGCTATCACCTCCGATGCATCGAAGACCTCCACGCGATGTTGAAGAAGAACGGCGACTGGATCCTTCTCGGCAGCGCCGACGAACAGAAACCCGCGGCCGAGGGCACCGTTGAATCCTGGGGACGCTCGAGCGCGAATCCTGTGAAGGGCTGGTACGGCCTGAAGAAAGGCCTTCGTGGCCGCTTCGCCATGTACGTTCCTCCCGTTCTCGAAGCACTCGGGCTCGCCGAGCTCGAACACAATCCGAAGAACAACCGCATGCGGGCGATCGGCAAGAAGTAGCTCCGCTTGAGGGGCTCGGATGACAGCTGGTAGGGTGCTTTGGTGACCCAGACACCGTCAACGTTTGCCGATGCGCGCGAGCAGTTTCTTGCCATGGTCGAGGGCGTGCGCCCAGAGCTTCATCGCTATTGCGCGCGCTTGACCGGCTCGGTGATCGAGGGAGAGGACATCGTGCAGGACACGCTGGCGAAGGCCTTCTACGCACTCAGCTTGTCATCCGACGTGCCGCCGCTTCGGCCTTGGCTTTTCCGTATCGCGCACAACGCAGCGATCGATTTTCTCAAGAGCCACGGGAGAAAGTACGTCGACATGCACGCGGAGATGGACGACATCGCCGGCTTCGAAGACAAGGCGGATCCCTCGGTCGTTCGAACTGCGCTCGCACGCTTTCTTTCGTTGCCGGTTACGCAACGGAGCGCGGTCATCTTGAAAGACGTCCTCGGGCACTCGCTCGAGGAGACTGCCGAAACGATGGGAACCACGATCATGGCCGTCAAAGCTGCGCTCGTTCGCGGACGAAAGAAGCTGCTCGAGACCGAAAGCGGAGACGCCGATGCGGCCATTCTGGCTCGCGCGGAGCTCGATCGCTACGCGACGCTGTTCAACGCGCGCGATTGGGACGGCGTGCGTGCCCTCGTTGGCGATGACTGCAGACTCGATCTCGTGTCGAAATCGCAGCGACGCGGCAAGGCGGTCGGCATGTACTTCGGCCGGTACGAAAAGGAAGACGTCGCTCTCCGCGTTGTGCGCCTCGAGGGCCAGCTTGCCTTCGCCGCACACGTCGCTGGCGCCGAGAAGCCCGCGTACTTCATCCTGCTCGAGTTCGAGGGTGGCCGCGTGAAGTCGATTCGCGATTTCCGCTACGTGCCCTACATCGCGGATGAGGCCGCGTTCGAAGTCGCGTGAGCGGTGGCCGCAGTTGGGACGTCGGTCCGAATGCAGTTCGAACGGCGGTTGAGATCTACTTTGGACGAAAGGATTTTCTCTATCGAGGGTGCGAGCGCGGCACGTCAGATCACCCGATCCCGGCTTTTCACCTGTTGACGTTTTGAGCGTGTTCGCGTGCTGCCGCGGATGTGGCAGCGATCGCCTGCTCCACTTCGGCGGAGAGTGTCGACGGCAGATCGAGAACTAACGCCTCCACCCCAGGCGCGTGCCGCTGGACCATCCGGTGCAAAAGTAGCTGGTCTGTGATCCACATGACCTGGATGCTGCGTTCCACATTGGCGAGGAAGGCGAACCGTTCGCTCGCGCCGCGGCCCAAGATTACGTTGGTCGTGGCGCGGGCGATCTCCGCAACTGCGGAACCCATGGACTCCGCAACTTCACGCTGGTCGAACGGGTGCCGACCGAACGAGAAGCCAAACATTCCCGCTGCGTTCATCTCAACGATGCTTTCGAGGAAATCTGCGAGGACCACGCCACCAGCGGAACCAGACGAGCGCGCGACCTCCGCCCATGCTCGTTCAAGGAACTCCAGCTGTCCGTTGGTGAACGAGAGAATCTCGTTCGCGTCGCTTACGAAACTCGTCATCGAGGTGGCGAAGTCTAGTGCGAACGCAGCGAGCCGTCCCGGTGCGAGCACTCAACTCGGCGGAAATCGGCGGTTTGGCTGCCCGTCCGCCAAGAGCAGCCGGGAGCGGTTCGCAGTCCGCTCCCCACGCGGAGCCATCGACATTCATGGATGAAATGGCGGCTGGAAGACGTCGCTCCGCCCAACTACTGTTGGGCTCACGGTTTCGGGTGCGTCCGGGACCAAAGGTTGTTGATGGAACCCGGACATTTTCGTAGTCGCGCGCTGCGTTCGGCCAAGGTTGCGCTGATCCGCAACCTCATCTTGTTCTCGATCTTCGGGGCTTCCGCCCTCGGGTACGGAGTTCAGTGGTTCACGACCGCCAAGGCGCCTGGGGCGCTCGCGGCGATGGCGTTTCTCGGATTGGTCGCGATGCTCTTCGGGTGGCGCGCCAAGGTCGCCGCTCAGCGTGCGAGCAAGCCGGAAACCCACCCCATCTTCCAAGACCTGCGAGTCTACGGTGAGCCAACGCGAGTCACGGCGCAGGTCGAGGAGGAAATGCAGTCGCCGGACGTGCAACGCTTCGGCGAGATTGCGCTCACTTCCTCCTTTCTTATCAGGGAGAGCTGGCCAAGCGCCGTGGTCCGGCACGACGACATCACGTGGGTCTACGCGAAGTCGGTCCGTCATTCCGTGAACTTCATTCCCACTGGGACGACTCACTCCTTCGAGCTCTTCACGCGTTCGGACCTGCACCGTTGGATTGCGTTGGGCCTCGAGGCGAACGACGCGCTCTACGCTGCTTTGCAGCGGGCCGCGCCCCACGCGCAGTTTGGCTATACCCGTGAGCGCGAGCGGCAATTCACCGATAGACGATTCGCGAAGGCCCGCCCGGAGACAACCGACGCGTCGCAATAGAATCTCGGCGACTCGTTGGTACTCGTTCGCGCGCCCAGATCATGATCTCACGGTCGCCTTTCTCTCGAACGTCACCCTTGCGCGGCGTCGATCGCTTCGGCCAGCTCGACTGCGACGCACGAGAGCACGCCGCGGCGCGCGTAAGGACTGCTCGATTGCGGGCGTGACCGCTTCCTCGGCGTTAGCAGCCGAAGCACGGGCAGCCGGTGTCCATGTGGCAAGACGGGAAGGCGCATTGCCCACAGTGACACTTGAGGTTGGACTGGCATTGACCATCGGAGCTACAGCGCCCTCCCTCGGGACGCGGTCGGCAGAACTCGGAGACGCATCCTCGGCCGGTCCACTTCATTCCGGTCGGGCATACGCACGTATCGGTCTGAACACAGTCCGAGTTGCACAAGGGTTGCCCGAAAACGCCGCACTCATCGACGACCGTGCAGCAGTCACGAGCGATCCAACGGCCGCCCTCGCGCTCGCAAGTAGCGCGCTGGAGGGACTGCGCACACATCGTGGCGTCTGACCTGCATCCCTCGATCGGGTCGAACCTGGCGAACGGACCACAGTCACAAACGGGCGCTCGCAACATACTGCAAATCCTTGTACAGACGCCGTCGCACGAATTGCAAGGTGCGCAGTCGCCCACGTCGAGCCAGCGTCCATCCGTGCGCTCGCAAAGTTCAGCAGCGCCGCACGTTGAGTCGTTGATGCAGCCGCGGATCGGATCAAACTTTGCCCCCGCTCCGCAGTTGCACAAGGCGCGATGGGGCCCGTCGCAGTCGACTCGCTCAAGTCGACCGCAGCGATACACGGCGGCGCACGCTCCAAAGCTGTCCCATGCGCCACCGGTTCTCCGACACAACGTCGGTTCACAGGACGCGTGATCGGCTTCGCATCGGTCGAGCAGCGTCATCGTACTTGTTCCAGAGTACGAGAAGCAGTCAGGGCCTTCGCAGTTGCTCTCGTGCGGGACGCACTTCGCTCCGTCCCAAAATGCACCGACACGATCCGTTGCGGGACCGCACAAGGCCACGATGCGCGCATTTTGCGGAGCACAGGACGCGGCCGCTGCGTCCACCCGTGGGGGACCCTGAGAGCCATCCGCACGGATCTCTGCATCGGGTGTGCTGCCCGCGGCGTCGCGGAGGGTTGAGGCGTCTGGCCGATTCACCAAACCATGCGAGCTACCGCACGCAGCGGAACACAGCAGAACGACGACCGCACAGGCGCGTTGACAGTGTCGTCGAAACAGTTGTTGAAGGGGAGTAGAGGTCATTGTGAGTCTCCGCCAAGGCCGATCGAACACGGGAGCGTGCTCATTCCAGGTCGTCGAACGGCGGCCCGTCGCGCGTTGTAAGCGAATGGCGTGCCAGTCATCGCCTAGAGAACCCGTGCTTTTGCTCGCTTCGCACGTGTCAGGGTGTGCCACGTCAGGTGCTCCTCAAGATACAACGTGTAATTTCTAACCACCCTGTCCCGCAAACCGAACGGTGTGGTTGAAAATTACACCTGTCCCAGGATTCCATCCCAGGATCGTCAGGTGAGGGAAACGACTTCCAAGCCAGGGCGCGGATCGTGACCCGTCGGCATCACGATCCAAGCGCGCGCTTCAGCGTTGCGCGACCGTGACCACGGACGCACAACCATCCACCATGAAGGCGCTCTTGCTGACGGAGTACGGAGGGATCGACAAGCTCAAGTACGTGGACGATCACCCAGCACCCACATTCACGGAGGATCAGATCCTCGTTGAGGTCGCGGCGACGAGTGTGAATCCGATCGACTACAAGATTCGCAGCGGCGCAGCGGCCTCGCGGCTCCCGCAAACGTTTCCGGCGATCCTTGGTCGCGACGTCGCCGGTATCGTTCGCGCGGTCGGTGCAAACGTGAAAGCAATCAAGCCAGGAGACCGCGTCGCGGCATTCGCACAGCGGACGTATGCGGAGCTGCTCGCTATGCCTGCGGCCGACGCCGCGCTCGTGCCTGACGGCATGGAACTCATCGAAGCGGCGGCGTATCCGCTTGTGTGCCTGACTGCCGAGCAGCTGGTTCGGATCGCGACGAAGGTCCGCGCGGGCCAGACGGTGCTTGTAACCGGCGCGCTGGGCTCGGTAGGTCGGGCCGCGGTGTACACGGTGCAGCAGCTTGGTGCTCGAGCGATCGCCGGCGTGCGTGCGGCGCGCGCTGCCGAGGCACGCGAGCTCGGCGCAGATGGTGTGCTCGCGATCGACGACGAGGCAGCGCTTGCGGCGCTTGCGGCGCTTGGCACCGTGGATGCGATCGCAGACACGCTTGGTGGCGTCACGACAAGACTGCTTTCGTGCGTGCGCGACGGTGGCGTCGTCGGCACCGTGGTCACGCCGCCTCCCGATGTCACGAGGCATCCGCAACTCGAGCTCAATCGCCTTTCCGCCAAACCCGATGCAAGGGTGACGCGAGCTTTCCTCGATGCCGTCGTTGCAGGCCGCTTCCGACTTCCGCTGGAAGCGCCGATTGCGTTGGCACGAGCTGGGGAGGGACAGGAGCGGCTTGAACGCGGGGGTGGCATAGGCAAGATCGCGGTGCGCGTGCCATGAAAACGCTACTCGCATCACGCAAAACGGAGTTGTTCGAGTTGCTCGAAGAGCGATTCGTGAAGAACACGAGGCGTCACGCCGGCATGGTTTGGGACGCCGTCCGAAAGCGGCTCGAAGCTGCGAGCCGCGACAAACTTTGGTCACTCAACGAGATGGAGATCAGCGGCGGCGAGCCCGACGTTGTTCGTCATGAAAAGAAGAGCGGCGAGTACGTCTTCTACGACTGCTCTGCGCAGAGCCCGAAGGCGCGGCGGAGCGTTTGTTACGATCACAAAGCTCTCGAGTCGCGCAAGGAACACAAGCCAAAAGACAGCGCGGTTCGCATGGCGGACGCGATGGGAATCGAGTTGCTGACCGAAGACGAGTATCGACAGTTGCAGCACCTCGGGGAGTTCGACACCACCACTTCGAGTTGGGTGCAGACGCCGTCCGACATCAGGCGACTCGGCGGCGCACTCTTCTGCGATCGCCGCTACGACACAGTGTTCGTCTACCACAACGGTGCGGAGTCCTACTATGCGGCTAGGGGCTTCCGAGGTTCTCTGAAGGTCTAGCGCCTGGCGCATTCTCTGTTCGCAGCGCGTTGCTACCGCGCCCGAACGGAACTCCTGCGGGGAACTGCGGGGAGCGATCAGCCGCGCATGCGCTGCGTGTTGGGCGTACCCTCCCGCGTGATGGAATGGCTCAACTACCACCACTTCCTCTATTTCTGGGTCGTGGCGAAGGAGGGGAGCATCGTCGCAGCAAGCAAACAGCTTCGCTTGGCGCATCCCACCATCAGCGGCCAGATCCATCGGCTCGAACAAGTTCTTGGGGTGAAGCTCTTCTCGCACAGCGGGCGAAGCCTGGTGCTGACCGAAGCCGGACGGGTCGCTTTCCGATACGCCGACGAGATCTTCTCGCTGGGCAGTGAATTTCTCGACACCATCAAGGGCCAGGCTACGAGCGTGAGGCCATTGCGGCTCGTGGTTGGGGTCGCGGACGTGTTGCCCCCGTCACTCGTGCGGCGTTTCCTTGAGCCGGCTTTCCGCACTGGCCAACCGATTCAAGTCGTCTGCCGGGGTGATAAGTCGGTGGCGGAGTTCGTCGCCGAGTTGGCGCTCCACACCGTGGACGTGGTTATCGCGGACGGGCCGGCAGGGCAGACGGCGATTCGAGCGTTCAGCCACAAGCTCGGGGAGTGCGGCACCACTTTCCTTGCCGCCCCAAAGCTCGCAGCGAAAAACCGGCGAAAGTTTCCTCGATCTCTGGATGGGGCGCCTTTCATTCTGCCGGGTGCGCGCTCGACGGTGCGGCGTTCCTTGGAGCAATGGTTCAGCGCACAGTCCATACGGCCACAGGTGGTTGCTGAGTTCGACGACAGTGCTCTGGCCAAGGACTTTGGGAGGCAAGGAATGGGGATCTTCGCCGCGCCGAGTGTGATCGAAGCCGAGGTGGTGAAGGATTTTGGCGTCCGCGTGGTTGGACGCGCCGAAGACGTCCGCCAGCATTTCTATGCGCTCTCGGTGGTGCGGAAAATCAGGCACCCGTCCGTAGTCGCGATCTGCGCAGCCGCGCGGCAGGAGATTTTCGCAAGTGCGTAGCCGCTCGGACGTTGGAATTTCTTCAGGGAGACGGTGCTGTGACGGTGCTGCTCTGGAGATTCACCGCGGTCTGAGCCAACAGCCTGCCGCGGATCGTTGCGCCGGTTCTCGCCGTAATCGCGGTCTGACTTAGGACGTTCCCTGCGAACTCCGAACTGGTACCGAGGTCGACCGCGCCGCTGGCCTGCCAGAAAACATTCCTCGCCAGCGCACCTCCGCTGAGGATCACTTTCGCGTCGTTGCTCAACGTGATTCCTTGAGCTACCTGAAAAACCCAGACCGCGTCCGCGTTCCCGCTAAGCGTGACATCGGTAGGAATCAGCAAGCCGGTGCCCCACTTGTAGACGCCCGGTGCCAGGGTCAATCCGCCGATGTTCCCCGCGCCCAACTCGGTGACGTCCGGAGCCCGGGCTGAAGCTTCGGTCAAGGCCAGCTCCATGTCGGCGATCGCTGCAGTGAGGTTCGCCGGAGTCGGAGCGCTGTAGTCGGCGGCGTAAACTCTTCCGGTAACCTGGGGCGTGGTCGCGTAGACATTGCTGGAGTGCACCGTCAGCGGGAAGCCGGTGATGGCCGTCGCCGCCACGGGGCTGACCCCTATGTCTCCGGTAATTGCCGAGGTCGGTACCGTAGAGATTGCAGACTTGGCGAGGATCACGAATCCGCCGGCGGTCCCGAGGTTCACGGGTCGCCCCGGAGCAACTGCGCTACCCGTCGTGAAGGTCCACACAAAGGCGCTAGCGAGCGACGCACCCTCCGCACTCCTCACACCCGTCGTGATGGTCCCCGAAAACCTGGTGTAGCCCGCCAGCCTACCCGCGGGCCAGAACACGGATTGCGAAACGCGCGTCACCACCGTGCCCACTACGGGCGCGGCTGGGCTGCCGGTGGTCAGTGTGAAGGTGCTCGGGGTGAGTGAGCCGCGATCCATGTTCTGATCGAAGGTCGCCGTGACATTTCCGTTGAGTGGAACGTCCGTAGCGGCATTGGTCGGTGCGGTTGAGAGCACTGTCGGTATCGGTGGCGATCTACGGTCCGAGGACCCGTCAGAGGATCCGTTGATTGATCCGTCAGCGAAACTGGTGAACGACCCATCCGAGAAACCGTTGGTAGATCCGTCAGAAACTGACGTCGTGGACCCGCTGCAGTCGGTAATCGACAACAGCAAGAGAGCTACGCACACATTGCTCAAGAGTGACTTCGGGCCGATGGACATTTCAATCTCCTAGTTTGCGACGGAGCCGTGAGTGACCACCCTGCGCCTCAGTGCGACACATCGTAAACAAGGAACTTTCGGCGTGATGCATCGGTTTTTACGACATAACGAAGCGCTGGGGGCGCCGGCTCATCAGCCACGTAGATCACGCAGTCGTCGAAATGAGGCGAGAGATCCCAGCGTCATCGGCTCGTGGCGTGGCTCCGAGCTTCGCGCCTAGGTTTTCAAAGCCAGCAGACCGTGGCTAGATCGCGCCATGAAGCGCACGGCCATCTGTCTGGTAACCATCCTTGCCTTCGCATGCAACGCGACTCGCCGCCGCGCAGTTAGGACGAAGCCTACTATCATTTGGTACAGCCTGTCGGTTACCGCCGAGTCGATGGCTCAACGCAACGCGTTCATTGCTACTGCCGTCCCCGGTGACGCGACAGTCTTCGAAGCTCCACTCAGTTACGGCGGGGCACCAGTGTTTCTCCAGTTTCTGGTGGACATCACCGCCACAACGACGGGCGGTCGAAATCTCGATGTGGAGAGAAGACACAACCAGGTAGTTGTCAACCACGGTGTGAATGTTCCTGAGCGCTTCACGCTTCGCTACACGTACCGCGTTCCGCAATCGAAGTCCGGCGAAGTGAACCTCTCCCTTCCTACGCTCGACAGCGCGCACGGACGATTCGATGGAAACCTCACCTTCTTGACGCCCCGGGGTTACGCGAACGCGCCCGCACGTCTCCAGGTCAGCACGCCGGAGAACATGCCCGCGCACCATAGCTGGGGAAGCGCATCAACCACGCGAGTCGATAGTGTTCGTCACCTCGTCTCGGGAATGATCGCGTTCGGGGATTTTCGTTACACCGTGGAAACCGCGGGCGAGACAACCGTGCGGTTTGCGCTCCGAGGCGAGTACGACGAGATGAAGCTGCGCGATCAGTTTGGAGCAATCCTTCGGGCGCAACAGGAGATTGCCGGGCCGCTTCCTTCGTCACGGCTGCTCGTCGTAGTTCAGGACTCAACTTCAACGGAATGCAAAGGAACTGCTTTGACGAACGCGTTCGTCGTGAACATGCAATCGGGCACGCCGCTGGAACCGTTCAACTTCCAAGCGATGGGTACCGTGAGCCACGAGCTCTTTCACGAGTGGAACCTCCACTATGTGTCCCCAAAGTCGGATGACGGCGCCTATCTTCTATCGGAGGGCTTTACGAACTACTTCGCGGTTGCGGCTCTCGTTCGCGCTCGCCTCATCTCGCCGGAGAGATTCGCGCGGTTTCTCTGGCGGTATCGCCAGTTGCTCGAAGCAAACCCGAGGTACCCTGGTGCGGACTTCACTCAGATACAGTCTGGGTTCTTGACCAACGACAGCCAACTGATCGATCTGGCATACAGCAAAGGTCCCTTCGTTGCGATTCTTTTGGATCTCGCGCTGCGCGACGAAACGAACGGCGTCGAATCGGTTACGTCCTGGTTTCAGCAACTCGTCAAAGAGTTCGGAGGGAAGAACGGATACAGCGTCACTGATCTTCGAGATCTGACCGCGAGGTTGAGCGGCGCACCCGGGGGTCGAGCGGTTTCTGCATTCGATCAAGCCTTTCTCGGCGGCAGCAAGCTCGAGCTCGATGCGATATTTCAGCGACTCGGAATTAGCTGCACAGAGCAGGGCGACTGTAAGCTCGCGCGCAGTAGCGACGCGGAGTCCGAGCTCCGAAGAAGAATGTTCTCCGCGACGAGGTAACTTGGACAAAAGTTGCCCAAGAGCGCGAGACCGCGCGCCCGCGCCTGACGTTTCCCGACAGTGACGTCTGCGCGATCCATCAACGCATTCGACTATCCAGACAGCAAGGAGGCTGGTCGCGCCCAAATCTGCGCGTGGTCCGACACGTACTCGCGGATGCTGTGGCCAGGCCTTCCGAGAAGGCGCTCCAGGGTCGGATCAACCGTAGCACCCTGACCAAACCGCAGAAGGAAGTGCAAGATCGTCTGCACTACGATCGCCGCGCGCGGAAGCCCTTGCCCCGCGAGATGCCGCATGTAGCCCACTATCGATGCCGACTCGTAGCGAATCGGGCGACCAAGTGTCTGCGTGAGGGCAGCGGTGACTTCGGACCAGGGAACTGGGCCCGGACCCGCCAACGTATAGTTCTGACCGCGGTGTGCCTCGGGGTCTGAGAGCACGATCGCAGCTACCTCAGCCACATCGCGTACGTCAATCCAGTTGACCGATCTGTTGCCCGCAGGAACGTAGATACGGTCGTCATCGACGATGTCCTTCAAATAGGCAGACTGCAGGTTCTGCGCGAAGAAGCCCGGCCGAAGGTTTGTGTGATGATCGCCGCGAGCACGCAGGTGGTCCTCGACTTTCCGGTGGGGAACGACTTTGTTCTTCCCCGCGCCGGCCACCGAGAGGAATACGACGTGATCCACACCGCGCGAACGCGCCTCGTCGATGAACGGGTTGAGGTTCTTCTCCACGTCTGCGATCGCAGGTGGTCGCATCAAGAACATATGCGCGGCACCGTCGAACGCACCCGCCCAGGTCGCGCGATCGCGGAAATCGAGTCGGGTCGCGACTACACTGCTGCCAAAGAGCGCGGCGATGCGGTCGAGCCGACGGTCCGCAGCGACGACGCGCGTGCCACGTCGAAGCAGCGCTCGGACCACCTCCCTCCCGACATTCCCCGCTGCACCCGTGACGAGGACTGCGCTCACGGGGAGCTCCGCAAAAGATAGCGCACGCCGCTCTCGTGAAGAGTGATCGGAATGCAATCGCTGCTTCTTGAATCTCGTCGTGCCATACACCCCCCGATTGAGTCGAACGGACCTTGCGACGCCTCATCGCGTCGTCAATGGGGATCCCGCACGCTCCCGACTTCGCACGTCGCGACGATCGAGAAGGCTCGCGCTGGGAACTGAGCCGCACGGGTAGAGATACGTGTCGCCGCACCGCGCGAACGAATGCCGTGGCGTGTATATGCGTGATGGTGTATATACGCGTTCATGCAACTAGATGCGTTCCAAACGCTAGCGGATCCGACTCGCCGCCGAATCATCGCGACGTTGCTTCAGGGTGAGCAGCAGGTCGGGGATGTCGTCGAGAAAGCGGGAATCCACCAGTCGGGTGTTTCTCGTCATCTCCGCATCCTCCAAGAAGCTGGTTTCGTGTCGATGCGCCCCGACGGGCAGCGGCGCCTTTATTCATTGGAGCCAGAACCATTCCGCGAGATCGACAGCTGGCTCGCAGGCTACCGCGAACTTTGGGAGGCACGTCTCGATCGTTTCGGGGCCGTGCTCGAGAAGAACCAACAGGAACGCCGCACGAAACAAGGGAACAAGCGCACATGAACAACACGGACAAGAAGCGATCTGAGCAGAAGATCGTGATCGAACGCTCCTACAAAGCGAGTGTCGAAGAAATCTGGCAGCTGTGGACCACGAAGAAGGGCTTCGAGTCGTGGTGGGGTCCTCAGGGTTTCCGCGCGGACGTTCATGAGATCGACGCGCGAGTGGGGGGCAAGCTTCGCTACGACATGATCGCGGATTCGCCCGAGATGATCGCGGCGATGAAACAGATGGGGCAGCCCGTTTCGCATGCAACGCACTCTCAGTTCTCGGATCTAAAGCTGCACGAGCGACTCGTCATCACATCCGTGATCGATTTTCTGCCGGGTGTCGCGCCCTACGAGAACCAAATCGAAGTTGCTCTATCGGTGGTTGGCGAAAACGTTCTGATGGTCGTGACCCTTCATGGCATGCACACCGACGACTTCACCAAGATGCAGAAGGAAGGCTTCACGAGCCAGCTCACGAAGCTCGACAAGCGATTCGCGTGATCTCGAGGACAGCGATACATATGCCTCGATTGCTGGATCGCAGCGAACGGCGTCGGTGCGTCGGCGCGAGCGATCGTTGGAATTGCAGTCTCGAGACCGTGGGCGCCGTAAGGCTCACCACGTCGGTACTCCACTCTCGTAGGTGAGCCATCCTAGCGTCGCGCTGACGTTGCACCGGCGATCACTCGTCTGAGCCCGCTTTCCAGAATCGGATCTCCCATCGGGATACAAGTCTGTGAAACTGCGGGTCGCCGGTGTCCGCGCGCAGGAACAGCCGACCGTCACCGTTGCCCAGCTTCTGAGTGCTGTTTGGAGCGCTTCCGACAAATATCGGGTACCACGAGTCTGCCCCTGTCGGCGCGAGGATCTTCTGCGGTTCGGTCCACGACATGGACTCGAAGTTGAGCGGGCTGGTGAAGAACGAAACGTAGACGCCCTCTTGCCGCCAGCGCGAGTCCACCGTAGCTCCACCGATTCGGTTGAGGAGCATCACGTAGGTCTTGAGCTCGGTGTTGTAGTGCACGCTAGGGCCCCAGTACGCTTGCACGTCGAGAACGTCGAAACCACGGGTAGCCGGAAAGAGGACCTTCGCGTTGCC
>CAZWQH010000081.1:0-14253 GCA_964635815.1 uncultured Sandaracinaceae bacterium | reverse complement strand
CGCGATTGGGCAACGTCATGCAGGTGGCGGGCGTTGTTGCTATGGGGACCGCTGGGAGTTGGAATCCCGAGTTCGTTGCCGCGAGCCACGAGCCCGGCCGCACCCTACCAACACGGTTCGCCTCACGTGAGCTCAATCCGGGCAACATGTGGAACGTACCGCCAACCCCCATCACTCCTTCCATCACCCGAGTTCCGTGCGGCTATATCAGCGCCTTCGATATCGATGGAAGAGACTGGCTCTTCACCTTTCACGCCGACCTGTTGTAGGCACGACCGACGTCACGGAAACCACGCTTTGGGAAGCCCGACTCCCTGAAGCAGCGACGCTGCATCCATCGTGACTGCAACCGAGACGTGAATGAGGAAGCCGCTCCAAATGGAGCGAGTCCGCATAGCCAGCGTGCCGAGCACCACGCCGGCGATGATGGCGCCGAGCGTTTCGATAAACGGTTTACCAAAGTGGATCATGCAGTAAGGGGCCACCATCGCCGCGATCGCGGCCGCACCCATCGAGCGTTTGCAGGCAAACACCAGGAAACCGCGGAAGAAAAACTCGAGCGAGAAAAATTGCGCCGCGTACAGCAGCTCCCACGAGACGAAGTCGAACCAGCTGCGCGAAGCGTTTTTGTAGAACGGGTAGTACGAGGTGAACTCTTTCGAGAAGCTCACTCCGATCACCAAGACCAAAACGATCCCGTAGAAGAGGCCGTAGATCCACGCGTGCTCGCTAAAGCCCTTCGTCTCGAGCCCGTAGTCCTTGAGCGACCCTTTGAACGCGTACTTAACGACGAGCACGGGGATGATGAAGAAGCCGAGCACGCGCCAGAGCGACCACCAGACGAAACCTGCGAGCTCGTCCCACTTTGAGCCGCGAAGGTTCCAGTACCAGCTTGTTTCGAAGGTCTCGTCGATCCACCTCACCATGTGCGTGAAACTCGTGACGCTGAGCTGGCCCATGTCGCGATGGCCCATGTACTCCATGAGCGCGAGGCACACGCACCCCACCGAGAACGCAATGAACGGCCGATAGTCGGTCGCACCACCCAACGCTTCGCGCTCGAGGACTGCTTCCTCGTTCAGCGTGCGCCAGGTATCGAGGAAGAACCGGCGCGGATGTAGCTCCCGAAGGCGCGAGGTAAGCATGGAGGCGCCATTGTTTGGTGGAACGCCCGACGGCGCAACAACTCGCATTTCGCGACACGAATGTCGCGCGGCGACGCGTCGCACCCGGTGAATCGGTCGTTCGGCGAGGTGGCGAAGTTCGTCCATAGACCGTAACCTCGGCAGATCGCGATGTTCCGAGCTCGGGCTCACACCGGGAAGCTCCCTGGCGCACTGCTTGCAACTCATCGAGTTGCATTGAGGAGTGTCGTCGTGTTCGCCATTGCGGGTTTGGGTTTTTCCGTAGTGTCCTCGAGCTGCGTCGTCGCAGAGCGCCGTTATGTTTCCGACATTAACGTGCCGCCGCGCATCGTGATTCCAGCGGATTCTCCGTACCCGCTAACTCGGGTCATTCGGGTGGCTCCGACGGGCGATGGGGGCCTTCAGGACACTGTGGTCGAGCTTCGAGTGCAGGTGTACGACACCAACATCGAGCCGGATAACCGGTTCGCACACTATCTGCTCCTGGACGGCGTCGTCCAAACCGGTGGACGGCAGTACGAGCTCAGCAGACCCGGAGCGCCGAACACGATCACGTTGCGCGTCTCGACGCTGATGCTCCCCCGCAAGTGCCATCGCGTGGAGCTCCGCGTTTCGCGTGAGTTCGCGACGGTGGAGACGCCGCGCGAGCCCGGAGATGTTGCGAACGCAGTGTGGTGGCTCGCGCTCGAGAACGGTTCGCAGCAGATCGATATGCGGGATTGCCCGCAATGAAGTCGCTGTCGCGCCGCTCGATCTGGATCGCGCTTGTGAGCGTCGGATTGCTTGCTCGGTGCGCGAGCTTCGGAACTGCCGGTCGCATCGAGCCAGCCGAGCTTTGCCGTGGGAACCTCGATTGTGACTACGCGCCCGGATCCACGTGTCATCCGACCCGCCAGATCTGCGTGATCGAAAGTTGGCCGGCTCGACCTGTGCCGATCGGTTTCGAGATTGCAATTCCGGGAACGATGGGCGGGCTACCCAGCGTCGCAGTGGTGCCGGTGGAGAGTACTACGAGCAACGAAATGAATATCGTCGTGCCTCGTCGCTTTGCTTTGTACGCCACGCTCCGCGCAGCCGACGACACGAAGATCTTGCCGAACGTCGAGCTTACGTTCACCCCGGACGGCCAGCTTCCAGGACGTGACAACTCCCTGCGAGCGACGGAGCTAACGACGCCAATAGAAATTGGCGGGGTGCGGTACGAGTACACAGCGTCGTTGTTCCGCGACGTGGTCTACACGGTCACGGTCAGCCCCCTGGGCAGCGACGCGGAGGTGTATCCGCCTGTGGTTTTTCCCAGCATGCTCCGAGCGCCCGTTGAAGCGGACATATTTCCGCTCGAGATCCGCTTTCCGGAGAGCACGGTGCTTCGCGGCGAGGTCAAAGACACGGCTGGGCGCCCGCAGGTCAACGCACGACTGCGAGCCGTCACACCGGATGGGCGCGAGTTCTCGTCGCTAGGGCGGACGAACGGTCGGGGCGAGTTTTCTATCACACTCTCTGCGGGAACGAGCAGCGCCGCATATCTGATTCGCGTCGAGAGCGAGAGCTCCACGGGGCCTCTGCCGACGCTCGTCGTAGATCCGCGCCGTGTTTGGCCCGACGAACAGGGCATCGCGCGAATCCTGGTTCCCCAGTTCGAACGCCGTGCTGCTCGTTATTCTGCACGCGTTGAGGGCTACGACGGTCGCGCGCTGTTTGGGGCGTCCGTCCAGTTTCGCGCAGATTCTGTCGTCGATCCGGAAACGGGTGCACGCGGCACGTTGCAGTCAGCTCCGTTCATGACGAACAGCCTTGGCGAGTTCGAGGCGGCGTTGCTTCCTGGAATGTACGACCTTGTTGTCACTCCGCCGCGCGCCATGGCCGCGCAGAACTACGGCGTCCTCGCTCAGCGGGTCGTGATCGCGGAGGAGAGCGTGGGCGCGGACCTTCGTGGCCAGGTCTTCACACTTCCCGAACGCGTACTGCTCAGCGCACGGGTGCGGAGCTTTTCGTTGAGGCCGGTCTCGGGCGCGAATGTCAGCGCGAATCCCTTGCCGCCTTCGACGTCTCCTGACTTCCTAGCGCGCGCGACGGACGCCGAGATCCGAGCCGCAGTCTTCAGTCGAACACGCGATGACCTCACGAGCTCGTCCGGCACCGTCGATGCGAAGTACGACAGCGGCGTCTATCACTTCCTCATTCGTCCATCGTTCGCGTCGGGATTACCGTGGACGTACGTCTACGATCAAGCCCTCACAAGAGCCTCCGGGCTCGGAAGCGATCGCACCGTTCTCGACGTTACCGTCGGTGTACCTCGCGTGATTCGCGGGCGCGTCATCGACACAGCCAATCAACGCATCTCGGGAGCTCGCGTCGACGTGTTCACGACTCGAGTCGGTACGGCGAGTCGCACGGACCTTCTCGGCGTCGGGTCTGCGATCTCGGATTCCAACGGCGCCTTCGAGCTGCTTGTCGATTCCTCCCTCTAGGCCGCGGGGGCCTTGGAGCTGCGTTTTCGCGCGAACACGGGCTTCAGCAAGAAGAATCCAACGAGCGCGACGGCGAGATATCCCGGCCAATCGCCGACGAGCTCGTACAAGCTCGAACCTTCGAGCAGTCGGACTTCACCGGTGACGTTCTCGCGCGTAAACGTACCGCTCGTCGCGACGACCCGACCACTCGGGTCCACGATCACGCTCACGCCGCTGTTGGTCGCACGCACGAGATAACGGTGGTGCTCGACGGCACGAAACTTCGCCAGTGCCATGTGAATGTGCGGCTCGTGAGTATCGCCAAACCACGCGTCGTTGGTGATGTTCGCGAGCAGGTTGGGCTTGTGCGCCATCACTTTTCGGACGAACCCAGGTAAGACGTCTTCGTAGCAAATCAGTGTGCCGACACGCAGCTCGTGCTGAAGCCCGTTCGGTCCTCTTGCGAGTACCAACGGACGCGTGTGAGCGCCTTTGGTGAAGCGACCGCTGTTGGGCGACCACTTGTAGAGAATGGGAAACACGTCTCCAAACGGGAGGTACTCAGCGAACGCGAGCCGGTATGTTTTGTCGTAGGTCGATTCGATGCGCCCTTCGCGATTGGTCAGGAGCGCGGTGTTGAACATCTCGTAGTCGAGCATGCTGGGGGTCGGGTTCGCGGGTGCACGGGCCGCAAGCGCACCGAAGATCATCGGGGTGTTCACGCCTGCGGTCGCCAAAGGAACGTGCTCGGCTCCTGGTGGAACCCAGTCTGCGTACGCAGTCTCAGGCCACACGATCAGATCCACCTTGCCGGCGAGCTCGCGGCTCTGACTGACGTGACGTCGAACGCCCTCCATAGCGTCGTTTCGCTTCTCCAGAAGGCCCATGTTCGCTTGGATCAACCCCACGCGAACGCGCGGCGCAGCTTCTACCGCGGCATCCGTCCATCCCAAACGCAGCGCTCCATATGCGAGCACGAAGACAAGGTATGTACCTGCGGCGATCACGGGAAAGAGAGCGCGCTTGGGAGATGGCGCGGAGCGCGCAATCCAGACGTCGACGATTGCTCCGTTCACGATGAGCGCGACGATGCTGACGAGAATTGGGCCGCCAAGGTCCGCCACCTGCAAAAGAACCGGAAGCTCGTGAAAGCTAGTGCCGTAGTAGAACGGGAACAGCAGCGGATACAGAAGCTCGGAAAACGAGACGCCGATCGCAGCGGCGAGCGCTGCAGGAACCGCGTTCCTACGCGCCAACGCGTACACAAAGCACAACGTTACGAACGTGCCACCGGTGTATGCGATGACGATAGCCGCGAGCAGCACGCACACGGGATCGGGAAACCCAGCGAACTGCTTCATGGTGGGAACGAGCCAGTAGTAACCGCCAAAATTCGCGACAAGGCCGTACCACGCAGTGACCAAGAACAGGTGTCGCCACGGGCGCTCGACTGTAGAGGCGCCGCCTGGGCTCGAAGGAACCACGGTTCGTTCGACGATCAACAGGATCGGAACGAAAGCGATGAATGCGAGTGGCCAGACTCCGAATCCCGCGAAGCCCAGGAACGTGAGGAGACCTCCAACCGTCGCGCCTCCGTAGTCCCGCGCGAGCTGCTTTCGATGCGCACTCCGCACGGCACGAAGCTCGGCTGCGGGAGAGATCGTGCCCGACGCGCTCGTCTCTGTTCTGCGTTTCGGGCTCATCGTGGTTTTTGCATCAAGTCAGCCGGGGAGGCGTCTAGACCCGTTTGCTTGAGCCAGGATCCGCTCGAATGGGAACGGGTCTAACGGGTGATGAGGACTTTTTTCACTTTGCCGATCAAATCGTCGGCTGTGAAAGGCTTCGTCAGGTAATGCCTCGCGCCCGCGTTTATTCCCGAGATGACATCGCGCGTACCGGTCTTCGCGGTCAGTACCAAAACGGGGATCTTTGCCGTCTTGGGATCCGCTTTGAGGTGCTTCACAAGCGAGAGCCCATCCATGCGCGGCATCATCACGTCGGTGATGATGATGTCTGGTGTGAACCCGCCATTGATGAGATCGAGCGCGGCTTGTCCATCTCCCGCGGTTTTCACGGTACCGGTCGAGCTGAGCATTCGCTCCAACATACGCCGAAGGTCTTCATCGTCTTCGACGACGAGGATGAGCTGTGTACGAGATTGCGCTGAAGAAGATGGTCCGCTCACGAGTTCCGCCGGATGGTGTTTGTATCACATCACCTCCGAGATCGAGTCCGAAAGAATCCTTAGCAGGCGGTCGAGTTCTTCATCCGAAATCAGGAAGGGCGGCGCGACATAGACGGTGTTCCCAAGCGGACGCAGGCACGCGCCGCGGCGAAGTGCCGCACGATAGATCTCCCAGCCGAGCTCACTCTCGTAGTCGGTTCGGTCCCCCAAGTCCGCAGCGCCAACCATTCCCAGCGACCGAACTGCGCGCACACCTTTGACCCGGCTGAGCGCGTCGAAGGCGTCCCGGATCCGGATCGAGTGAGCCGCCACGCGCTCCAGCACTCGCTCGTCGCGGTACACCGCAAGGACTTCCCGCGCGACTCGAGCACCAAGCGGGTTTCCGCAGAACGTGTGGCCGTGCATGAGCGCGCGCTCCGCGCGAGAACCTCCGCCGCGAAATCCATCGTAGATGCGTTCTGTTGCCAATGTCGCCGCGAAAGGCAGCATTCCGCCGCCGAGAGCTTTCGCAGTGCAGAGAAGGTCCGGCGCCACCCCCGCGAGATCACATGCCCACATCGCACCTGTGCGACCAAGGCCCGTGAATACCTCGTCCGCAATCAGCAACGTGCCGGCCGCGCTGACGAGCTCTCGTATTCGCGAGAGAAACCTCGTCGACCAAATCCGCATGCCTGCAGCACCTTGGATAAGCGGCTCGATGACAACGGCGGCGACATCATTGGAAGCAAGCGCAGACTCCAGCGCGAGCATCGTCCGTTCGTCAACCGCATCGTTATCACCGCGTAGAGTCACGCAATCGAAGAGCAGCGCTCCGTAGCGTCCCTTGAAAATCTCTAAGCCGGAAACACTCATTGCTCCGATCGTGTCTCCGTGAAATCCGCCGCCCAGACTCAGAAAGCGCGTTCGTTGGGGGTGACCATTCTGCGCCCAATACTGGGCCGCGATCTTGATCGCCACCTCCAGCGCCGTTGAACCGTCGTCGCTGAAATGAACTCGGGTGAGCCCGGCAGGCGCGGTCTCCGTGAGCTCCTTTGCGAGCAACGCCGCGTTCTCGTGCGCAATACTTGAGAGTGCGCAATGCGCGAGGGTACGCGCTTGATCGATCAGGGCCGCGACCAGTCGTGGATGCGAATGCCCGAGCGTGTTGGTCCACCAAGAGCCATTGCCGTCGATGAGCCTGCGCCCGTCGTGCGTTTCGAGCCACACCCCTTGAGCGCGCGTCACCACGAGCGGTGTTTCGGCCTCGTGAAGCTCTGGCGACGTGTACGGAGGCCACACGTGCGCCCGATGTGCCGTGAGGATTTGGTCGACCGACATCCGCGGATGTTTGCCGAGAACTGCGAGCTGTGCACGTGCTTATCGCCGCCGAGCGAGACGGTGGAACAAACCACGCCAGTCGTGGGTTCCCGGCTCATGAGCCTCCATGCTTTCGATCAGCACTCGCCAGATGCCATGAGCGAAGCGACGCCCGACGAGGTCGCGGTACAAGCCAGCCTTCGACCGATGCCGCGGCATGTCGGCTTCATTCTCGACGGGAACAGACGCTACGCCGCGAGTCACTCGCTCGACCGGGCGACCGGACACATCCGCGGCGCGCAGACCGCGCGAAACGTCATCGAGTGGTGCGCCGAGCTGGAGCTCGATTGCATCACCTTGTGGGCACTGAGCGTCGACAACCTCAAGCGGTCCGCTGACGAGCTCGAGGAGTTGTTTACCCTTCTCGAACAAGAAGCGCTTTCGATGCTGCGGGACCCGCGCGTCGCGAAACACCAGATTCGCGTGACGCCGTTTGGACGCCTCGATCTACTGCCGCGTTCTGCGCAGAACGCGCTCGAGCGCTTGCGTGCTCAGACATCCTCGCACCGAGGAATGCAGATCAACCTTGCGGTTGGGTACGGTGGTCGTGAAGAGATCATCGACGCCGTGCAGAAGATGCTTGAGACAGCGATCCCCTCAAGCAAGCAGGCAACGGAGCTTGCGAAGTACCTTTACCTGCCGAATGCGCCGCCTCTCGATCTGATCATTCGCACTTCGGGAGAGCGCAGACTCTCGGGGTTCCTGCTTTGGCAAAGCGCGGAAAGCGAGCTTCACTTCACGGACGTGCTGTGGCCGGATTTTAGTCAGCGCGATCTCCTCGAAGCGATCACGTCCTACCGCAAGCGCACACGTCGCTTCGGAGCATGATTCCCCACGCCTCGCAGGTCGTGAACAGAATACGTCCGACTACTCGCGAGGCTCGAACACGATGCGGCCACGCGCCAACGTTCCGTCCCCGCCGTCATGATCGCCTACGCGAGCAGCCAGGAAGATCACATCGCCAACTTCGAGCGGAATCTCGGTGAAATCGAGCGTTGCAGGTGCGGTGATCGGGGCTGGCGTCGTAGCGCGCCCATTCTGATCGTCGCAGCCGATGTAACGCGCGGGGCCATACTGCGTGAACATGCCCGGACGCCCAGCGACGACGTGCCACTCCACATCGCCACCACTTCCCATCGGGCCACGCGTACACGGATCGACGATGATCTCTACGTGAATCTCGACTCGCCCTCGGCGCGGCGGCGTCCACTCCAGAACAGGCTGGCAGGAGTTCTCGGGAAACACCGCGAGCGCATCGACCGGGTCGGCTCGTTGTGCGACGCGTCGCAGCGCCCAACTGCCAAGCATGATCACACCTCGCTGTCCTCGTACGGATGCAGCAGCGGTCCCAGAGCAGCCCCAACCTCTCATCCCGGTAGTGTTCCAGCCGAGCGGCATGACAATCGCGCTCGCGACGTTTCCACCGGCGACCAGGTTTCCGTAGAAGCCGAACTCCGTTCGCGCGCGAACTCGGTACGTCCACCCGCTCGCGAAGTTTTGCGCTACGCCGCCGTCTGCGCCGGTCGTTCCGAGAGGAGGAAGATTCGCAAGCAAGCCCGTCGCGAAGTCGTACTCAACCGGTGCGCCATAGCGCACGACGTCATCGCGAGTGTCGCTCGCGGCACCCTGCGGAGCGGCGTCGGTCGGCGGTGAGAGCGCATCGAGCCCACCGCCGTCGCCCGCGGACGCGTCCATCGACCCGGTGTCACTTGCACCGCCATCCGCAGCTCCGTTGCCGATGAATCCACCATCGCCCCGCGCGTTACCGCGAACGTCACCCACGGCTGCGTCATGTCCGAGCGCCCCCCCGAAGCGGACGCGTCCACACGCGGCAACAATCGACACGCACATCACCGCCATCGGTAGCGTCCGATACGCCGTATTAGCAGATGCCGTCAATCGGGGTCATCGTGCTTGAGAATGACGCGCCATGTCGAGCCGTTCTAGAGTGCTCGCGTGCGGATCGGCATAATCGGAGCGGGCACCGGCGGCGCCGCCACTGCGTTGTTTGCGGCGCGTGCGGGACACACGGTAACTGTTCTCGAACGTGTTGCGGACCCACGCCCCGTCGGAGCCGGAATTCTTATCCAGCCCACCGGGCAACATGTTCTGTCACGCCTTGGCTTGGTCGATGAAATCCGATCACTCGGTGCCCACATCGACGCGCTCCGCTGCGTTACTGCACGCAAGCGCACGGTGCTCGCGCTCAGCTACGGAGACGCGGGTCCAGATATTTTCGGGATCGGATTGCATCGCGGGACCTTGTTTGAGTCGCTGTTTCGCGCCTGCCGAAGCCAATCGGGGATCGAGCTGCGCCTGGGCGTCATTGCAAAACACCTCGAGCTTTCCAGCAACGAGCGCTTCGTAGTCGACGATGGTGGAGAACGACACGGACCGTTCGATCTCGTCGTCGTGGCAAGCGGAGCCAACCACGAGCTCACGGATGACCATCAGGTG
The DNA here is from genome assembly GCA_964635815.1 of uncultured Sandaracinaceae bacterium. Classification (GTDB taxonomy): domain Bacteria; phylum Myxococcota_A; class Polyangia; order Polyangiales; family JADJQN01; genus CAZWQH01. The sequence goes on along the minus strand of CAZWQH010000081.1, from coordinate 4,657 downwards.
TATCGCCGGGTGCGCGAGTACGAGTGGGGCGCGATGTGGGGAGTCGTCCAAGATCCGGAAGGCATCTTCACGCGCGCGCTTCATCAAATTGTGGATAGCTCGGACGCGATGATGGGCTTTCTCCCTTCGGGTCGCGCGCCGGGAATCGAAGCGCCGACGACAAGCGTCTTTTGGAGCGTGCATCGCGATCGTCTCGATAGCGTGCGCAACCGGTTCGACGCGTGGAAGAAGCAGGTATTGGCATACGAGCCTCGCTCTGAGTTTGCACTCGAACAACTGCAGAGCCCTGATCAGCTGGGGTTCGCACGATACCGAGACGCTACGATGCGCCCTTGGCATGGGCAGCGCGTTGTCTATATCGGCGATGCCGCGCACGCCATGAGCCCGCAACTCGGTCAGGGCGCAAATCTCGCTCTCTACGACGCGATGATTCTCGCAGACTCCCTGCGAGATCACAGCGACACGCAGCGCGCGCTCGAGCTCTACAGCGCCTCGCGTCGCTCGCATTTGGGCTTCTATCAGTGGGTGACACGCCTTATGACGCCGTTCTTCCAGAGCGATTCACGGACGTTGGCACTTCTGCGCGACTACGGGATGCCTCTTGCTTGCAAGCTGCCCTATCTGCGTAAGCGGATGGTGCAATCGATGTGTGGTGTCGAGCGCGGCGTGTTCGCGCGCATTCTCAACGTTGGCGAGTCTACGAAGACAGTCTGAAAGTGCCGGAAAAGACTCGACGAGCGGGCCCTCTCATGCGCATTCGCTCATTCGGCCCACGATAAGTAATGTCGAGCTCGCCGCCCGGAAGGCGAACGCGCACGACATCGCCCACGTGCACGCGCTTGGTCGCGGCGAGCGCCGCTACGGTTGCACAGGCGCCAGTTCCGCAGGCTTGAGTAAAACCAACGCCGCGTTCGAATACCGAGAGACTGATCGAATCCACGCGCCCCGTGGATCGCGATGACACAAGATCGTGCGCGAAGCCGATGTTCACCCCGTCCGGAAAGATGGGGTGCGCCTGAATCGTGCGAGCCAAGATCTCGCGCTCGTCGACCGCGACTGGTTCGAAGATCACAAAATGCGGGTTCCCCATCGACACCGCAGTGCCAACTATCGATGTGCCGCGCGGCCGCTGGAGGTCTCCTAACCCGCGAGCCGCCAGCTCGAGGCTCTCTTCGATGATCGGGTGACCGCTGCGAATTGGAATGTCGGTCGGATTGAACGACGGAGCACGCATTTCGATCTCGACAGAAGCTTGGAGATCTGTGTGCAACTCGACGCTGCAGCGGTGAAGCCCGGCGTCAGTATCGACGACGAGCTCCTGCGTTCGCGGCTGCGTGGAACCCTTCTCGGTGGCACTACGAACGATGTGAAACGCGACGCATCGAAGCCCGTTTCCGCACATCTCGGGAGAGGTTCCATCCGCGTTCACGACGCGCATGGAGGGCTTGCTTGCATCGCCAACGAAGAGAATCCCGTCGGCGCCGATTCCCAGGTGGCGGTCGCAGAGCGCGACGGCCTGTTCTACGTCGAGCGCGGTGTCGCTATCGACGATGATGAAGTCGTTCCCGAGCCCTTCGTACTTCGTGAACGCAATCTCTCGCGCGCTCAAACCAACCTCACAGTGTTTCTGGGCTCGGGTCCGCAAGCGACCCTCATCGAACTTGGATAACGGTGACGTACTCGGAGTCCGTCGGCAAGATGCCGGTGTACCCGTCTGGAAGCGCCGGGGCTGTGAACTCGAAGATCCAGCGCGCGTCGCGGGGCGAGAGATTCACGCAGCCGTGGCTGCGCCGTTTTCCAAATTCGTCGTGCCAGAACGCCGCGTGAATCGCGTTGCTGCCTTGAAAGAACTGGACCCAGGGCACCGCTTCGATTGCGTAGTAGTTCCCCGCGTCGTCTTCCATGATGTTCGACATATCGCTTGTGGCGACCTTCGCCCAGATTCTGTGCACGCCCAGCGGAGTCGCAGTCTCACGACCCGCACGCCCGGTCGAGACCAAGGTCGCAAACACGGGGCGCGTCCCTTCGTAGGCAACCAACGTTTGGGTTGCGACCTCGATGTCGATCCATCGACCGTTGGGAGGCACCGCAGCCGGAGGTGCCACAACCGTCGGTCGCACGATGTCGCGTGCGGAAATTTCTTCTCCGCTCTCGAGCTGGAGTCTCCCGTTGTTCTCGCTCACGATGATGACTGGGTCACGCTTTTGCGATCGTCTCGAAGAGAATCGTCGGCCTCCGGTCTTTCGCAGCGTGACGCCGGCTCGCGCGACCCAACCGACGTTGATTCGATCCGGAGCCGCCATCGGTGCGCCTTCTCTGGGCGCGAGGAAGTCGAATCCGCGGAAGTCACTCCCACGTGCAAAGCGGAGCTCTGACTCGACAATGTAGTAGCCGCGTCGAGTACGCGCGAATCCCGTTCCGTCGTAGTCGCGACGTCCGACCACGACCACGCCGAAACCCTTGCCAAGAGACAAAGCCTCTTCGCCAGACACGTAATCTTGCGGGTTCGAGTACGCCGCTGTGCCATCACTGGCCACGAAGGCGTATCGAAACGGCAGCAGGGCGTTCTCTTGAATCTGAGGTTGCGCGATTCCAGTCGGAGACTCGAACGACGCAACCACATCCGCCTCGCAGACGTAGCCGAAATCCATCACGCGGATCCAGGCTCCATTGCATCCGGGCCCATCGACGCGAGCGAGGATCGGCACACGCGTTCCACGCGCGAGGGTTCCTCGACGGCGGGCACCCGAGACCGGAGCACTGAGGACTACGGTCCCCTCGTCCCGTGCAATCACGGACAGCGCACGTTGGCGCACTTGCGCGCGGACCACGAACGCAGACCCCGCGCCGAAAAAGCCGGAGAGACTCAGCGCGGCTAAAAGCCGAACGTTCACCCGCGGCACTTTACACGAAGTGCTGACCGAGGCTGCGTAACCGGCCACCCAGCCTCGCTGAATGGTCACCTCGACGTGCGTCACGAGCGCTTTTCGCGACCTTGTGCATGCCGAACGGACTGGTTTAAGGGCGCTCTGGCGCGTCCTCCGGGCGGCATAGGTATTGCGTAGCTATCGCCATGACCCCCACTCGCATCAGCAAGGTCGAACGAGTGGGCCTGGCGTACGTGATCGTGGCGCTTGGATGCGCTGCGCCAAGCCCCGCTCGGGATCGAGAGCTCAGCATCGAAGAGCTCGACGCGCTCGAGGCCCAAGCCGCCGACAAGGCGGACACGGCGGGGACTTCCGGCTCCGACTCATTCTCGGTAGACGTTGCGCTTCGGCAGAGCGACGGGGTGCGATTCCTCGAGGGAGAGCTCGGCGTCGTAGAAGTCCGAAGCGGGCGCGCGGTCGAGCCAAGCCGTCCTGTCCTCGAGCGGATCGCGAAGGTGTTTGGTATCGCGGCCAGCGAGCTGCGCTTGATCAAGTCGGAGGTCGAAAGCGAAGACGCCAGATTCACGTACGCACAGCTCGCCAAGAACGGTGACCTGGTCGACGGGGCCACGTTGTGTGTTGTCGTGGTCGCCGCTCGAATCACGGCCGCATCGTCCACGATTCGCACCGTAACCGCAGAGGTGCAGTCGCAGGTGGCAGAAGGACTCTCCGTCGCGGAGCTCAGTGCGCGACGTCTGGTGGAAGAGCTCCCCGAGTATGCTGGCATGACGATCACTCACCTCGGGACAGGGTTTGCGTCGCTACCGGAGCGAGCGAGCGCTTCCTATGTGCACCGCTACTCCGTCACGGGCAAACGTGCGGGGTTGCCGGTTCGGGATCTGGTCGCGGTCGACGCGATCGCCGGAAGGATCCTGTCCAAGCACTCCCTCGTACAGACGGAACTTGCACGGCGAACGCATTCCGCGGACGGCGCGGAGATTCTGCCCGGTCGTCTCGCGCTCGGCGAGTCCACTGCACCCAATCAGAGTCCTCCGGATTCTGGCCCGGAGAGCGCTGTCGCGCGCGTGCACGAGTACACCGCCGACGTATATCGCATGTACAAGGAGCTCCTCGGACGAGACTCGCTCGACGGCCTAGGACGCGAGCTCACCTCGACGGTTCACTACGGCAACGGCTTCAACAACGCGTTCTGGAACGGCGACCAGATGGTTTACGGCGACGGCGACGGCGAGATTCTAGGTCCGCTTGGAGTTCCGGATGTCGTCGGTCACGAACTGACGCATGGTCTGGTCCAGTACACCGCCGGGCTTATCTACAACGACGAATCCGGCGCTCTCAATGAGGGCTACGCTGACATCGCCGCGGCACTCATGGATTGGATGCGCGCCGGCAGAACGGTCGCTCCGCACGTGTGGACGGTTGGAGAAGAGACCTTCACACCAGGAGCCCCCGGCGATGCGCTGCGCTACATGGGAGACCCGACTCAAGACGGCGTTTCGCGGGATCACTACGCGAGCCGACACACCACGCCGGAGGACAACTTTGGCGTGCACATCAACTCCGGCATTATCAACCACGCATTCTACCTGCTGAGCGTCGGCGGACAGCACGCCCGGCTTATGGGAGTTACCGTTCCGGCGCTCGGCATCGAGAAAGCCGGAAAGATCTTCTTCCGCGCATTGACGCACTACCTTACGCCCCACAGCACGTTCGAGAGCGCGCGCTATGCCACGGCTCGCGCTGCCCGCGACCTCTACGACGCGAGCGCG
>CAZWQH010000080.1:8051-14309 GCA_964635815.1 uncultured Sandaracinaceae bacterium | reverse complement strand
CGATGATGCGGCTGGCGACTCTGCTGGGGCCTGATCTTCACGAGACTCTCGCGAATGATCCGGACGAGCTGATCGAAGCGCTCGAAGAATTCCACCCGGAAGACATCGCAGAGCTCGTCGAAGACCTGCCCGCGCACGACGCGGTCGCGCTCATGCGCGCGTTGCCCGAAGAGATGGGCGCCAGGGTGCTCGAACGGCTTGGGGAGAGCGCGCGGTCCCACGTTCTAGAAACCGTGCGTCCCGAGGAAGCATCCAGCCTTCTTGCGGAGATGAGCGCGGACGATCGCGTCGATGCAATTCAGGACCTCCCCGATGCGCTCGCCGAAGCCCTTCTAGCGCAGATCGAGCGCACAGAACCCGAAGTCGCCGATGAGACTCGCGAGCTCGTCCGTTACGGTCACGACACGGCGGGTGGCATCATGACCACCGAGTACATCGGACTGCCGCCCGAGACGAAAATCTGGCAGGCCGTCGAAGAGGTTCGACGGAGCGTTCGCGACGGCTCGGCCGAAACCGCAAACTACATCTACATCTCCGCGTTCGGAGAAAAGCTGCTCGGTGTGGTGTCGCTCAAGGAGCTGATCCTTGCTGACCCAAGCCAGGCTCTCGCGGACATCATGCGAGAGAACGTTGTCCGTGTTCATCCAGACATGGCGCAAGCTGAGGTCGCGCAAGCGATCGCCAAGTACGATCTCTCCGAGTTTCCAGTTGTCGATTCCACCGGGCTAATGCACGGCGTGGTCACGGTCTATGACGTCGTCGACGTCGTCATCGAGGAAGCGACCGAGGATGTCCAGCGGCTCGGTGGTGTCGTGCCGATCGAAGACGGATATCTGGAGACCGGTCACTGGGTCTTCGTGCGCAGTCGCGCGACGTGGCTGGTCGTGCTCTTCCTTGGCGGTCTGCTGACCGCAACTGTGATGCGCGCGTTCGAGGGTGCGATGAGCAAAGTCCTCGAGTTGGTTCTGTTCGTACCGCTCATCATTTCTGCCGGTGGAAACTCGGGCTCGCAGTCTTCTTCACTCATCATTCGAGCGCTGGCGGTGGGGGAGGTGACCCCGAAGAACTGGTCGACGATCCTGATCCGCGAGTCCCTGATTGGTATTTCGCTGGGGGCGATTCTCGGAGTCGTGGGCTTCGTCCGCGTCCTTTTCGGAGGTGGCACGCATGTGTTGATGCTCGCCGCAACCGTGGGAGCGAGCGTTATCGCGGTGGTCGTCGCAGGGGCAATGGTCGGCGCGATGATGCCGCTGTTCATCAAGAAGATTGGTTTCGACCCCGCGATATCGTCGACCCCGTTTATCGCTTCGCTCGTCGACGTGCTGGGCTTGGTCGTCTACTTTTCGATCGCGAGCGTGATTTTTCTGTCATGAAGCAGCGCGATCTCGGCTCCACTGGAATGAAGGTCTCCGAGCTTGCGTTCGGAACATGGGGCGCGTGCGCTCGGGCTTATTCCGGAGTCTACGAATCGCTCGACGTAATGCTGCGTGGAGCTCTCGAACTCGGGATCACGACATTCGACGTAGCACCGTGGTGGGGCGAGTCAGAAGCTCTCGTCGGCTCAGCGATGATGATGAGACGGGACGCGATCATCGTGACTCGCGGCGGTCGAGCGGCCGACGGCGGGCGATTGCTCTCCACCAAAGACGAGCTCGTCGCACAGGTCGAAGCATCTTTGCGCTCGCTGAGGCGAGACTCTTTGGATGTGTGGCTTTTCAGCGCGGAAAGCACGTCCGCGCTCGAGCGCTCGGTTTGGCGAGAGACTGTCGACACTTTGAAGAGCTCCGGAAAGATCCGGGCAGCAGGGGTGACAGCGGCAAAGGCGGAGACCCTGCGAGCGGCAATCGCTCAGGGGGCCGAAGTTATCGCGACGCAGCACAACATGCTTCACACCGACGACCTGTTGCACGCCGCAGTCGATATTCAGCAGAAGAACGTGGGTGTCCTCGCACTCAGTCCCCTTGCCTACGGTTTGCTATCGGGCACGTGGCCACTAACTCGAACGTTCCCTCCAGACGATCACCGCGCGCTTCGTTGGTCGAAGACCGCGCTCGATGCGCGACTGCGGCACGTTGCGCGTCTAGGATTCATCGCGAAGCCGCCCGCCCGCTCACTGGCTGAGGCAGCGGTTCGGTACGTGCTGGCGAATGAGGATGTGAGCAGCGTAGCGACCGGCGTCCGGAGTATGGGTCAACTTCGCGAGCTCGCGCAGGCCAGCGGGGATGCTCCGTACTTGGAATACGACGACTTGATGCGAGTGACACAGATTCTCGCGGCTCTCGATGGTGTGCGCCCTGGATAGCAATCGAGGTGTTGCCAAGACGCCATCGGCCCGCGCTTGTCGGCTCGTGCTGTCGGCGGTGTTAGGCCTCGCATCCTCGACGTCAGCGCGAGCGGAACGTGTAGCCCCTCGCGCGTTGACCGTCGGTGGTCGAGCGTCGAACTTCGCGACGATTAACGTTAGGGAAGGGCGAACGCGCACGTTGGTGGTGCAATCCGGTGGCTCGCTCGACGTGCGCGTAACGAACCCGGAGGCGCGATGTGCCGGCTTCGCAAGTGCACAACCCGATCTGATCGTGGTAGTTGGATCTCGCCGCGCGCGTGAGCTGTCGGTTCGAGTGACACGCGGTCACGCGAACGTGCTGATCAATGACTCAAACGGCGGATGGAAGTGCGGCGCCGATGGGATGTCCGTGCGAGAGCCACGTCCTGGTCACTATGATGTTTGGTTTTTAAACCCGACGAGCGGAACCGGCAGCTCTCCGATTCAAGTGCGAGTCTCTTCACGATAGTGTTTACGCGCACGGACCCGCGAGCGTCCTTGCGTTGGTGCTAAGGTTTGTCCGTGTCGCAGGTCGAACGTGCGGACGAGGACCGACTGATCGACGCGGATGCGCGTGCCCATGCGCGTAGCAGGTTCATTGGCGAGATTCCGCGGTTCTACGTTGGCGTTCTCCACCTGCTGGCAAGTACCGGAATCTGCGTGGGTACCGCGGCCTATGCCGTGAGCAGAGTGAACGCCGCGCAGTGGTTCGAATGGCTGGTGGTGCCCGCGATGTTCGCGCTCTCGAACCTCGCGGAGTGGCGCGCGCATGCCCGTCTTCTGCACCGCTACGGACAGGGAATCTTCCGTCCGCTGCGGATCCTCTACCACCGGCACACGCGCACCCATCACGCGTGTTTCGTGTACGACCAGATGGAAGCGAACACCTCCCGGGAGTGGGCACTCATTCTGCTTCCGCCTTACGGGATTCTCGTCATCGTGCTGGCCGCAGTTCCTGCAAGCTTGCTCGTCGGGCTTGCTTCACCGAACGCTGGATGGCTCATGCTCGCCACGGGAGCGGGCTACGTCGGACTCTATGAATGGATGCATCTGCTCTACCACTTGCCACGGCAATCGTTTTTCGGGCGCATGCGATGGGTGCGCTCGCTCGCCGAGCTCCATAGTCGTCATCATCATCCGCGACTCATGCAGCGATGGAATTTCAACGTCACGATTCCACTCTTCGACTGGATGCTGGGCACACTCGCAAGCGACGACGCAGTCGACGCCGCAGTGAAGGCGGATCGTGAGCCGAGACACTAGCCTACGAGGGTTGCTCGCAGACCCGAGGTCATAGGCCCCAGAGCGCTAGCGGCTCCGGGGATTTTTGGACGCGTGATCTCTCGCGTGGTTAAGTCGGGTGATGCGAACCCGAGCTTTCCTTTCCGTTCTGAGCGTCCTTGCCGCGCTCGCAGTTCCCGCGTCGGTGTTCGCACAGACTTCGAGTGCAACTGGTTCCTCCAGAGCGGACTCCGAGGCGACAGATGCGACAGATGCGACAGATGCGACAGATGCGACAGATGCGACGGACTCGCCGTCCTCCGAGGTGCTCGCGATCGAAGCTCCCGCAGACTCCAACACGACTGTGACCGCACCGGAATCACCGGTGAGCACGACGGACGACGTCCGTGAGCAGGTGCGTTCGGACCTCACGACGGATGCGGAGCGTGAGCTCATGCAGCGCATCATCCGCCGACGCTCGAACGTCGACGGAAGCTTGCGTGTTGCCGCGGGTGTCACCGCTCTCGCATTTGCAGTCGGCGGTGGAATCGCTGGCGGGATTGGGCTCGCGAACACGAACACGCGAGAGGCGGGCGGCGTGATCGTTGCGGGCTTCGGGCTTGCGATGGTACCGATCGGACTCGGCCTGGCGCTTACGCAGCTCCTGGTGCCGACGCCATCTCAGAATCGCTTGCGGCGTTTCGACGAGCTCGACACGCTATCTCGCGTCAGCTTCGAACGCTTCGCGGGTGAGCTTCTCGCTATTTCCGAGGTCGCCAAGCAAGAGCGTATGTATGTTGCCGGCAGTTCTTTCGGTCTTGCGGGATTCGGGGCGCTCGTCGGTGGCATTTTCGCCGCGGCACCTAGTCCTCTTCGCGACGGGGAGAGGCTTTCGTTGGCTATTGCTGGGGCGACCGTGTCCGTTGTCGGCCTCGTCGTCGGCTTGATCGCGGTCTTCGTGCCCTCGGACCCCGAGAAGGACTGGGAAGAGTTTCAGGAAGGACGCGCGGATACGCGTGCCTCAGTGCCGTCCCCCACAGCGCGAATGTCGTTCGACGTACTGCCGGGCGGCGGCCAAGTCAGCGTCATGGGCACCTTCTAGCCCCACGCTCGCGACAAAGTTGTTCAGCGCTACGGCGATGCTGTGTACGATGCAGGTTTGTGAGTGCGCCGACCGCACGTCCCCCTGCTAGCACGACGCTTTCAAACGAGGGCGCCGCGTTGGATGCGTCCGACGGCATCGGCCTCCTTGTCGAGGGCGAGCTCGTCGCTGGAACGTACGAGGTCAAGACGCTGCTGGGTGAGGGTGGGCGCGGCCAAGTTTGGGAAGCTCAGGACAAGTCCCTCAATCGCAAGGTGGCACTCAAGATCGTGCCCCTTTCGGATGGCGGTGCGATCCGTCGAGAAGCCCAAGCGATTGCGACGATTCGTCACCCGGCAATGACCGTCGTTCATTCACTAGGTCAGCATCGTGGAATGGACTTCCTAGTGATGGAGCGCCTTCACGGCGTCACCATGGAAGCATTTCTTGCCGCGCATCGTGACCACGCGACGAAGCGCACGGCTGACGCGCTCGCTGAGGCAGCACCGCGGGAAACGGTGCCCTCGGGTGTTCCAGGTGCCACCCCGGTAATTCCAGTCGAAGAGGCCCTACGTATTCTGCTCGCGGTTGCGGACGGACTCGGCGCGGTTCACCGCGCGGGCATCGCGCATGGTGACGTGAAACCGTCGAACATCATGCTCACGAGTGACCACCGCGTCGTGATCGTCGACTTCGGACTCTTTCTCGCTCAGACGGATGCCTCGTCTCGTCGCAACATGGCTGGAACGCCACTGTACATGGCGCCCGAGCTGATCACGGCGAACATCGCGCGCGGGGAAGGGCATCTCGTCGACCTCTACGCGCTGGGGATCATGATGTTCGAGCTCTTCGTCGGTCGAGTTCCGTTCGACGGACCGAATATCGCCTCGGTTTGGAAGCAACACGTCGCTGCGGAAGTTCCCGACCTCGCGTTGTTGCGCCCAGATCTTCCACCAGTTCTGACTGCGCTCGTTCATGAGCTGTTGGCAAAAGATCCAAAGGAGCGTCCTCAAAGCGTGGACGATGTCGTGCTCACCCTTAGCCACGCGCGGACGCTGATCGGTACACAAACCGGTGCGATGGCGCCCAGCTTCTCCGTGCTCGTGGTGGACGACGATCCGGACATCGCGCGGGTCATTTCTTTCTACGTGAAGCACGCTGTCCCCGACGCGGACATCCGGGTTGCGAGCGATGGCATCCGCGCGCTCACCGCGCTTCGTCAGCGCAACGCGCACCTCATGCTCCTCGACCTGCAGATGCCTCGAATGAACGGCATCGAAGTCTGCATGTTCCTGCGCGGCAGTGGTGTGGGAGAGAACTGCTCGATTGTGTGCGTGAGCGCGGGAGCACAGGCGACCGACGTCGAGCTTCTACGGCACATGGGAGTCACGAAGTTCGTGCCCAAAGGGGACCCATCACTCAACGTCTTGATTCGTGATGTCGTGCAAGAAGCGCATCGACGAGTAGTGGGTGCAGTGAAGCCGGACCCTAGCGTTCTGTAGGTACGTTGGCCGGTGACCCGCTCTTCATACGCTTGACTGCGGTATACGCCACGAACGCGGCTACATGCTTCGGGAGCGTTCCAGGTCCGAATCCAGCGTCGAAGCCGAGCTCAATTGCGAGTTTGTGATCG
>CAZWQH010000080.1:0-8041 GCA_964635815.1 uncultured Sandaracinaceae bacterium | reverse complement strand
CGATGCGAGGCCCGCCAAGGAGCATGACGAAGCGGTCGCGCAGTCCACGATCCGTCATCAGTTTGATGAGCGCGACTGCGTTCTCTTTGTGGGAGTTGCGTTGCGTGATGACTTGGCTGACAAGGATCGCGTCCGCGCCCAACGCGAGCGCGCGCGCAAGGAGTGCCTCGTTTTCGACCTGCGCGCCCAAGTTGTGTGCGTCGAACCATTTGTAGGACTCCAGGCCCTTGTCGCCGGCGAAGCCCTTGAGATTGATGATCGCGTCGATGCCCACCGTATGAGCGTCGAAACCCGTGCAGGCGCCCACGACGACGAGCTTTCGACCGAGCTCTTCTTCGATCAGGTGCTCAATCTCTTTCTTCTCGAGGTTGGGCATGTCCACGACGGGTACGTGAATCTCGTCCAGATCGAGTTGGTGCGAGGAGTATCCATACGCGACGAAGTACGTGAATCCAGGCCCACACTCCTCCATCGCGGGAATGAGTGGCTCACGAAGTCCGTGGGCCTCCGCGAAACGTCGCGCGGCCTCCTTTGCGAGCGGACCCGGCGCTACAGGCAGAGTGAACGAAAGCTGGATCATGCCGTCGCCTTCGCGGTCTCCGTACGCACGAATGTATCGAGTCATGATGGAGTCACTCCCGTCTCGAGTGCTCGCAGGAACGGGTTCGAGTAGTGCGCGTGTCGCGCAACGACTCCTGCGAGCCCCTTTCCTCCAGTGGGCGTCCGTTTTACGTCTGCGAACGCACCGCGAGAGATCGCGTTCCAAATCGACTCGGACGAAACTTCCTCGAGCAGCGTGTGCGCGCTATCCAGGACCTCGCGCGCGCGTCGTTCGATCAGGCCATCGGGCTTGAATTGAATCTCGTCCCCGAGATCCTTCGCCGCGCCAAAAACGTACCGCGCGCTCTTGAGCGATAGATAGCGATCCATAAGCAGCGGATTGTGGATGGCCTCGCTGAACATTCCGAGTAGCTCGATGCTCTGCGACGTGGTTACGCCGACCAGGTTGAAAAGTGCGTCGTGCACATGACTGTGAAAGATGTCACCGGTCTTGTGCTTGGTCGGAGGCATCCACTTGATCGGGTGTCGCGGAAAGACCTGCCGGATCAGTTGGGCCTGCGCCAGCTCGAGAAGAAAGCTGTTCTCGATCCACGGATTGATCTCGTACGCATGCCCAAGGCCGAGCAGCTCGTCCGGAAGCCCCGCGCGGTGTGCAAAGGCTTCGTTTATGAACTGACTCGCGATGACTGTGTGAGCGCTCTCGACCGCGTCGGCAGTCGTCAGGTAGTTGTCCTCACCCGTGTTGATGATGATCTCGGCGCGAGCAATGATTCGTCGCGACACGTACTGGTCCACGAACGTTCGACGCATGTTGATGTCGCGAAAAAGGATTCCGTACATCGAGTCGTTGAGCAGCATGTCGAGGCGCTCCACGGCGGCCATCCATGCGATCTCGCTCATGCAGAGGCCGGAGGAATAGTTCGTCTGCATGACGTACCGCGAGTGCTGCTCGGAGGCCTCGTCGAGCGCTGCGCGCACGATCCGGAAATTCTCCTGTGTCGCAAACGTTCCGCCGTAACCCTCGGTTGTCGCGCCCTCGGGTACGTAGTCGAGCAACGATTGAGCCGTCGCTCGGATCACAGCAACGACGTCCGCGCCCGCGAACGCAGCGCCCTTTGCTTGCACCGCGTCGTCGTGAATGTTCCCGGTCGCTACGATCACGTACTTCCATGGAGTGCCAGCCATCGTAAGACGAGCACGTCGCTCTTGTCGTTCGAGGCGAGCTCGGTCGATACGCTCGAGAGCTTGTCGGGTGTCTTTTGACAGGATGTGAGCGACGGCGTCGGGATCCGGTTCTGGCGACCTCGCAGCGGGCGTCGCGGAAGGCGTCGAGTATGCGATGCGCTCCGCGGCGTCCTGAACCGAGCTCGCTCCGCGCTGCATCTCGCGGCCGAGAGCGAAGCACACGCCGCGCTCGAGCTCTCCGGATTCTTTGATGCGATCGACCAGTGTGTTTGCCAACGGGGTCCCGTTGGGGTCGACACCCGCGACACCGAGCGCTCGCGCTGTGGTTCGCTCCGCGCCGGTGGTTGTGTGTTTGTCGATGAACGACTGAACGTCGCCCGCGATACTCCGCGCATACGTGCGGCATCGCTCGACCTTCTCCAAATCTACAGGGACACTTGCCATGTTTCTCGCGTTTCGACGGAGTTTGTGCCGCGCATTTGTACTCGCGGCAAGGTACTGACTGATAGGCTGCTGTTCCGAAGGCCGCGCACGTGCAATCCGCCCCAGTAAGAGCCCGAGACGTGTTCGCGTCGCGCAACTTGCGCTTTTGGCTTCTCGGTCGGTTCGCGATTTCGATGGCTGTGCACATCCAAGCGACCGGCGCCGCATGGCACTTGTTCGAGGTCACCGGACGACCGCTGTCCGTTGGGCTCGTCGGGCTCGCGCAGTTCATTCCGATGCTCCTCTTTACATTTCCCGCAGGTGCCGTTGCGGATCGATACGACCGACGCATGGTCGTCCTCGCATCGGTGCTCTTGACCACGGTGAATGGAGCGATTCTCGCGGGGCTCACGTGGAAGGGGATGGCAACGCCCGCGCTCGTCTACAGCTTGATCGCAGTGCACGCGGTGACTCGAACGTTCATCGGTGCCGCCGACGCGCCTTTGGTTGCGTCACTCGCGGAGGGAGACCTCTTCGCTCGCGCGATTGCTTTTGGTCAGATCATTCGCCAGTCGTCGATCATTCTCGGACCAGCCATGGCCGGAGTGCTTCACGCGGTGGGGGGCTCGACGTTGGTATTCGGAACCGCGAGTGCCTTCGGTTTTGTAGGGCTCTACGCATTCATGGTTCTGCGCGTTCCGCCGGTTGTCTCCGCAACGCAGGGACCCCCTGCCATGCAGGAGATGCTCGGGGGCGTTCGGTTCATTGCCGGTCACCCCGTAATGCTCGGGGCAATCACGCTCGACGCGACCGCGGTTCTGTTCGGAGGTGCTGTCGCGCTCACGCCTTCTTTTGCCACCAGCGTGCTTCGCGCAGGCGCGCTGGAGTCGGGATTCCTACGAGCAGCTCCAGGCATTGGCGCGCTGATCGCCGCGTTGGTGCTAGCGATGACCGGAATGCCACGAAGGATCGGACCCACCTTGCTCGCGGCAGTCGCCGCGTTCGCGGGATCGATAGTCATGTTCGGATACTCGACGACGTTTCCCGTCGCGCTTGTCGCCCTTGTCTGCGCGGGCGGTTTCGACATGTTCAACGTGGTGATCCGTCACACGATCGTTCAGCTCGCCACGCCGAACGAAATGCGGGGACGTGTGACGGCCGCGAATCAGCTCCTGATCGGTGCGTCAAACGAGCTGGGTGAAGTCGAGTCGGGCCTAACGGCCGAATGGTGGGGAACCCCACAGGCAATACGCGTCGGCGGGTTTCTCTCACTCGGCATCGTCGCGGTGTGGGCCGCCATGTTTCCGAAGCTGGCGCGCGCCGACCGAATCGAGAGCGTCGCCGTAAATCAGCCGGGCCATGCGTCCGAAGGCGACGGCACGGATCAAAAAGCTCCGCAAGGAGCGAGCACGATCAAGCCCGAAGACTGACACCCAGCTGCCGTGACGTCGGCATACCAACCTTCGCCTTCGGGGCCTATCTCACAACGCGGCTCGACCAGTTGGCAGCCAATCTCGCAGATGGTCTCGTTGCGGAAACGCCACTCCGGATTCCCGCCGCCGCTGTCCGTGACGCATTCCGGTGAAGGCATGCAACACAGAGTGAGCGCGCCTCGGCAATCACTTTCGAAGGCCGAGTTGAACCACTGAGATGGACAGTCGGGTGGATCGACGACGCACATGCCGCCGTTGTCATCGCACGCGTTGCCCGTGGACACGAAGACGTCCTGACGAACATCGGTGATCGACGCGACGTCAGGCGAGTCCGATCGGACATCTGCCGGAGCGTCACTTGTTGCGTCGGTTCGCGCTGAATCGACACGCACATCCGCCAAGACTATGTCTCCCGGGACATCGAAGGCGACAACGTCGACGCCAAGCACATCGATCGAGGACGCTTCGCGGCTCGAGGCTTCGGATCCGGCGCCGCCTTCAGCTGCACCGACTTCGCGACCGCCCCCATCGAAGGACCCTGCGGGTGGTGGGCGTGTTTCCGAGCACCCGAGTATCCCGAAGACGAGGAGCAACGTGAGCTGTTTCACGCAGGTAGGCTGCCATGACTAGCAACCATGGCCAATGCCGCGTAAACCGCGGGCATGGGAAATAAGGACTCACTCGAGATCGAGCGAAAGTATCTCTTGAGCGGGCTACCCGAGCTGTCGCGCGCGAAAGTCTTCGCGATGCGACAAGGATATCTCCCCGGAAAAGCGATCATCGAACGTGTACGTCACGTGGAGCAGAGCGGGAAGAGCAAGTATTTCCGAACCATCAAAACGGGCCGTGGGCTCGTTCGTGTCGAGCTCGAAGAGGAAATCGACGCCAAGTTCTTCGCGGAGCTTTGGCGCCTCACCCGTGGACGCCGCGTCGTCAAACGTCGCTACAAGCTCGGACGTTTCGAGATCGACGAATTTCTCGATCGGAAGCTCGTCCTGGCTGAGGTCGAGCTCAAGAGCGCGAAAGAGAAGGTTGCACTTCCTGCGTGGCTGGAACCGCACGTCGTTCGTGAGGTCACGACCGAATCACGCTACGTGAATGCGAATCTCGCACGGTGATTTCGCCCCTACAGGTCGTCGACCTGCAGAAGCGAGTCGAGCGAAAAGACACCGCCGCTCATCGAGATCATGCGGTCGCCGCGGCCGACCTGATGCAGCGGCGTGTATCCCGCTGCTCGATATTGCGCGAGCGAGTTGTCGTCGAGGTTCACCTTTACGTCGAGGGTTGCTTCGATGTGCAGAGGGTCCGTGGCATTCAGCAGCGCAAATGTTGCGACAGCCTCTGCCGTGGTCCCGTTTCCGACGCGCTTGGCTGCATTGAGCATCGAATCGTACGCAAGCCGCGCGGCGCGTGCGCGTTCTTCGGCAATGAGCTCGGCGCGTGGGCTCGTTTGGCTGATGTTGACGAACAGCGTCGACACTCCGTTGGGCCCCAGCGTCTCGATAGCCTGCGCCTCGAGATCGAGTGCTGCGACGTATCGCGCCCGAGCAGTCTCGAAGGCGGCGAGCATCGCAGAGATGTTCTGTGACTGGTCTTGAATCTCGCGCGTACGGTGAGCCTCGAAATCCGCTCGTTGCCGGTCGCCCAGCTGCGCTTCGAGCGACGCTTCGATCGACGCCCGCATGCTCGCGCTGCTCCTGGTGAAGAGGGTCGTGAGCGCGGTGTCGTCCATGCGCACTCCGATCAAAACGCTCATGGGCGGGCCCACGAGCATGGCGTCGGGCTCCCTCGCGGATTGCGCCGCGAGACGTAGCTCGGTGGCGGCGCGCAGGAGCTCCTGGTGTCCGGGGGGAAGTGACGTTGCTGCGTCGCCTAGCGCAGCCAGCGCGCGCCCACGTGCTTCAAGTACTGCTGATTCTTGCATGACCGAGAGGCGGCATGGGTCGAATGCGGGGCTCGGATTGCATCGCCTTTGGACGTACTGCTCGATCGTGTTGCCCTCTGCGTCGAGCGCGGAAAGCACTCGTGCGCCGCCGAGGCCTCGGATGACTCCGTTGAGCTGGTCGACCAGACGATCGCGTCGCATTCCGCGCGCGTCTTGCGAGACCTCGATGAAGAGCCCTGCTTCGGCGGTGGTCGTGTCAGCCGTCTTGGTGATGCCGGAGATCGAGACACGCTGAAAGCCATGCTTCGAGAGGAAGAACCCGGTCTGACGCCGAAGGGAGTCGAACGAGAGGGTCCGCGTGAAGTCATCACCTTTGACGAAGATCTCGCCAGATTGGCGAGCCTCATTCGCGAAGAACTTCATTCCGAAGAGCTCGATTCCTGCGTAGCTCGTCTGTGTTTCGCCCGAGCGAAGCAGGTCGAAATCCAAGGTCACGCCATGGACCGCTGGCTCGCCGGCTCGGACGTTCTCCCGGTCTTGCGCTGCCAAAGCCTGGGCAAGGCGAACGTCTCCACGAAGCGCTTGGCCCAGAGCGGCCTCGACTTCGGGTGTCCGGCGGGAAACGTCGAAGCGGACTCGTGCGAGCGTGATGCGGGAGCTACGCGAGGTGCGGTCGAGACGCGCGCTCACGAGGTTGAGCTTCGAGTCGAGCTGATCGCGCAGCGCTGCCTCGATGCGTCCTTTGAGATCTACTTTCTGACCGGCAATGCTCGCGGTGCAGGGGACACCGAGGAACGACGGACCACAGAGACCCGAAACGCCCCATGCGTCTTCGAGACCGAGTGACGCGCTCTTGACGCGTGCGCCTTCGGTTCCGACGTCTACGACTGCGAGGTCTCCATCGAGACGTGCGAGTTGAACGTCGACGCTGCCTTCGAGCATCACTTTGAGACCCGCGGTGACCACCAAGTTGTAGCCAATCGTGTTCGCCGGCGTTCCGACGAGGAGCGGCATGCCGACTCCGAGGTTCACGCCGATCGAACCGCCGCCGTGAAGCGCAAACGATTCACCGGGTGCAAGTGACGCCACGTCCGAGAGCGAGGCTGGAAGCACGAAACCACGACCGGCTTTTACGGACTTGAATAGGGAGTTGGCGATGCCTTGAAACTCTGAGCGGTGAGCGGTGATCGTTCGTCCGCTGAGCTCTCCGTCACCGAAGCCTACTCGCAGATTGACTCCGCTGAAGCCGAGACCCGGGAGATGCCATCCGTGC
The DNA here is from genome assembly GCA_964635815.1 of uncultured Sandaracinaceae bacterium. Lineage (GTDB taxonomy): Bacteria > Myxococcota_A > Polyangia > Polyangiales > JADJQN01 > CAZWQH01. The sequence goes on along the minus strand of CAZWQH010000080.1, from coordinate 1,281 downwards.
TCGTATCCGGCGCGAATTCGGAAACCGCTCTCTGCGTAGAAAGTGGCTGCACCGGTCTTGAGATAATTTACGCGCGCTGTAGCGAGCTCTGTCGCGAGCTCACGTTCGCCGAATCGTGCTGCCAAGCCCCATTGAAGCCTCTCCGCGTTCTGGACCGTGATGTCTTGAATCTGAAGGTCTTCACCGGCGACGCTTGGTAGACCGAAGAGGCTCGGTGGGGTGATCTGGGTCTGCTCGAATCCGCCGAGCGAGAGAAGGTCGTTGATCGCATCGCTGCCGTATCCCAGGCCGTTGCCCACGAGATCGCTCAGATCGAGCTTGCGAATGTCGCGCATCGCAGAGCGAACCTTCGAGTTCGCGCCGTCGCACCGCTCGGTTCCGCAGCTCGTGCCGAGCTCGCCTTCTTCGAGGATTCCCTCATCTGCACCTGGGATCGCGCATCCCGCCAGGGCGATTAGGACGTACAACACCCGCGCAACGCGGGACCTTCGGCAGACATCCCGCAGGGCATTCTCGGAGCGGGAAATTCCCGATTGCTGGCAGGTCGGGAACAGAGAAACTAGGCGGGTGCGTGTGAGCATCGATCCTCGAAGCACCGAGGAGCAAGAGGCATGCGCAGGCGCGGCTGTAAGGAATCGTCAGTCATTTCCTTCTAAGGGCGCGCCGGGCAGCACCTATAGTCGTCCGTGGAGTCGGGATCCTCCATCTCGATCTGGCGGCCAGCCAAGCCAGCTATCCGCTCGGATCTGAAACCGTACCCAAGGACTCGTTGCGGTCGGGCGCGTGAGCGCCAGGCCCTCGGAGTGTGCACTGATGAACTCTCTGCCGGCTTCATTCTTCGCGAACGCGAACCCGAGCTCGAAGACTTCGAGCGTCTCGCTGATGAGCGTTGCGCCAGGAGGAAGAGGCGCGCGGGTCTCGAGAAGCGATCGCGTCCGCGCACCGACCTCGTCAGAGACTCGGGCTTGAGCGGGCTTGGCTCTATACCCCTCCTCGATGTCAGACGGGTCGTGGTTCTGGACGCGTTGGCCGTCCACGTGTTCCCGATGGATGCACCGACCGCTTTGCAATAGGGCAGTCTGAATGCCTACCGCGGCCTCTTTGTGTGTACGCGGGAATAGCATCTCTGCGACCGGCGCCAGCTCGCCCGCGTAGTCGAGCAGCGTGATGATGGCCCCGTAGGTCGCGTGCGGGTCGCTTGCATCCGCGTCGGACGATTCGCTCGATTCGTCCCGAGAGACGCGAGTGCGCAAACGAATGACGACTAGCTGCTGTTCGATC
>CAZWQH010000079.1:0-14325 GCA_964635815.1 uncultured Sandaracinaceae bacterium | reverse complement strand
GCTCAGCTGAGGGCCGACCGCACGCTCGATGTGCGCAATGAGAGACTCGCGCCCCTCCTTGGTCGTCGCGCTCGTGCGGTAGATCTTCGCCTTCTCTTTTCGGAGGGCTTTGCGTGCAGATTGCTCCGCAGCAGCGAGCTCCTTCGTGGTGGCCTTGTCGATCTTCGTTAGAACGGGGATCGCTTCGCGCTTGAGATCTTGGAGCAGATCGATGACGTCTGCATCGTCTTCGCTAACTCCTCGACGTCCATCGATGAGAACGAAGACGGTTCGCAGGCCTGCTCGCTGAGCGAGGAACGAGGCGATCTCGGCGTTCCAAATCTTGCGTTCACTCTTGCTTCGAACGGCGTATCCGTACCCGGGAAGATCGACGAGATCGATCGTCGGCCCCGATCGCAGCTCGACGCGGTAGATGCCGATCGCCCTCGTCGCGCCAGGAGTGCCGCTGACGCGTGCGAGCGAGCGACGGTTCATGAATAGGTTGAGCAGGCTGCTCTTCCCGACGTTCGATTTGCCTGCGAACGCAAACTCGGGACGAACAGGTGGCGGCAAATTCTCGCCGAAACCCGCACCGGCGAATTCGGCGTTTACGACAGGATCTAGCGCGGGTTTGGGTGGCATTGCGAAAGCGTCTCAACGATCAGCGAGGACCGTCGCGCGCGCCACCCTACGCCTGCGGCCGTCGTTTCGCACGTCGACGTACGATATCGAGAACGGTCCGGAGCTCATCGTTACGAAGTGCGAGTGCGGCTGTGACAAAAGCCCCACCCGCGAGCACCGCGCCACTGGCCAGGAGTCCGACGTTGGCGAGGTCGTTTCCTCCACGCTCTGCGCTTACGAGACGCGCGGTCGCAACACAGACCGCGGCCATGGGGACGCAGGCCAGGATTGTTCGCACCACGCTCTTGGATATGCGGCCCCAACCAATCGCGGCGCGACGCCGCATCAGAACGGCGAGCATGAGGAACTGCGACACGCTCGCGATACTGGAGGCCAGCGCCAAGCCTACGTGCCCCCAAACACGCATCAGAGCGAACGCCGTGATTGCATAGGCACAGAGATTCACGACCCCACCAAGAACAGGACTCTTGGTGTCGTTCGACGAGTAGAAGACCGGGATCGTTACGCGGATGGCTGCGACCGCCCAGAGGCCCAGCGCCTGCGCCGCAAGCGAGTATCCAGTGGCGACAACATCGGCAGGTTGGTACGCGCCGCGCCCAAGCATGACGACGACGATCGGTTCTGCGAGCAGCCCGATGAAGACAGTGGCTGGCACTCCGATGAAAAACGCCAACCGCAGCGCATAGGAAACCGTGTCGTCGTACTCGCCGGTCTTGCCCTGTGCTCGCAAGCTGGAGAGCGTGGGCAGCGTTGCCGTTCCGACGGCCAACGCGAAGACGCCCTGCGGGATATCCACGATGCGTTGCCCGTAGTACAGATAACTCGGAGACCCCGGTGCGAGCTGCGACGCTAGGTTTCGACCGATGATGACGTTGAGTTGATAGACACCCAATCCAATCATCACAGGACCGAGCAACACCAGCGCGCGCTTCACGTACGGGTCGGTGAACGCGCCTCGCACGAGCGGAACGATGGAAAGTCCGCGTGAACGAAGCGCTGGAATCTGGACCAACACCTGGAGAACTCCGCCTACGAGTGCCGCGATCGCCAGCGAAGCGATTGCGGGAAACCCGAGCCAAAGTGCGACCGGAACGAAGAGGACGGGCGCGACGATGAGCGGGAGATTGGCGGCAATGGGTGCGAACGCGCCCGCCGCAAACGATCGCTCCGCATTCAGAACGCCAAGGCCCAGAGCACCGATTCCCATCAGCGCGATGTAGGGGAAAACAATCTGAACGAGCAGGATCGTTGTCTCGAAACGCTCAACCGAACGCGTGAACCCGTGCGCGTACGCGTGCACTAAGGGTCGCGCCGCAAGGACGCCTACCACGCTCACCAGGACGAGTATCGCCATCATCACGAACGAGAGTCGGCGATAGAACGCGACCGCTCGCGATCGCCCTTCCAAGTCGCGCACCTGCGCGAACACCGGAACGAAGGCGCTCGACGCCGCACCCTCCGCAAGCAGCGCTCGCAGGGCATTGGGAATGGTGAACGCGACGTAGAACAAGTCCGTCAGCGCAACCGCGAAGAAATGCGCGATCGCGATGTCACGCGCTGCTCCAGATAGCCTCGATACGAGAGTCCCGGCGGCCACGACTCCGGCGCCTCGCGTAACCGAAGCGGCATGGTCGGTCGGCGGGACTTCAGCAGTCACGCTTCCTATGTAGTTCATCGCGGTGTTGGTGGAAAAGATTCGTCCCGAAACAACGTCGAACAGCGCGGCCTTCTTCCATTTCTAGCGGGCGCCCGGTCGAGCTTGACTTCCCGAAGGCATTCGGCCACGTTTTCGGCCCTTCTTTGGGATCGCGGGCAAACCCACGGTCCCGAACGAACGAAGATTCAACGCTTCGGGACTGCTCGCAGGTCCCGGACCAGGAAAACTTGAACGGAGCAATACGTGGCTAATCATCCGAGTGCAGAAAAACGTCATCGTCAGAGTGAACGCCGTCGCCTACGAAACAAGCACGTGAAGTCCACCGTGCGTACGACCGTCAAGCGCGTTCGTGATGCGGTGACGGGTGGCGATCAGGCGACTGCGACGACCGCACTCCTCGATGCACGCTCGAAGATCGACAAGGCCGTCTCCAAAGGCGTCCTTCACCGCAAGACCGGCTCGCGTTACGTCGCGCGCTTGTCCAAGGCGGTCGGCGGTATCAGCAAGCGAGCAGCCGCTGCTCCTGCTGCCGCGAAAAAGGCTCCTGCCAAGAAGCCTGCGAAGAAAGCCGCGAAGAAAGCCTGACGGTTACCCTACCTCGCTCGCGCTGTGCGTTTGAAACCAGCGCGGGGAGGTAACCCGTTTCGGCGTTCGGGCAGCGGCTCGTTTGTGACGAGCTTCAGCACATGCTCGAACAGTGCGACATCCCCGGGAGTTCGGCTGCCTTTGAGGCTCAAGTCGGCGTCCCGAATCGTTCGCGCCGCGGTGTGCAGGGATTCGAAGCTGAAGCGAGCGGCAGAAGCCTGTAGCTCGCGCGCTTTGAACGGTGGTGCGCCTGCTTTTACGGCGGCGTCTTGCGGCTGCATGCCCTGACTAAGCGCGTGCTTCATCCGCGTCACGATGCGGAGCTGACGCGAGATCATCGCTAGGATGCGCAGCGGTGGTTCGCGATCCGCCAGGAGCGAAGCGGTTGCGCTGAGAGCCGGACGCGAGTCACGGGCGCTGATCGAGTCGACGAGCGCCCAGACCGTATCCACCTTGGTGCTCGCAACAACCTGCGGAATCTGCGACGTCGTAATGGGTTGGCCTTCTCCGACGAACAACGACAAACGCTCGAGCGCGTCGTCGAGCGCCGACAAGTCCGCCCCCACGATATCGAGGAGCATGTCCGCAGCGTCCGACCGAAACTGGTGTCCGCGGATCTTGGCTTCCTCTTGAATGAAGCCGCGCAAGGCAGAGCCCCGAAGAGGCTCGGCGTCGTACCAGTAGCCCTCTTTCTTCCCGGTACGCGCGAGCTTTCCTCGTCCGTCGAGCTTTTGTGCGGTGAAAACGAAGCAGGTGCTCGGGACCGGAGATGCCGCGTATTCAGCGACCTTTTCGAGCTTGGAAGCGTCCAGATGCTCGCCGTCACGCACCAACACGAAACGTCCCTTCGTGAACATGGGGACGGTACGCGCCGCACGTAAGCCAACTTCGATCTCAGTCGTCTTCGCATGCACGACGTCTTCGTTGATCCCGCGGACATTGCCCACGGTCGCGTTGCGGAGCAGCTCGATGGCGCGCTCGATCAAGAACGTTTCAGTCCCCACAATCGCTACGAATGGAGGGAATGCGGTTTCAGGACGACCGCGAAACGCGCGTACCAGCTCAACGATCTCGGGCACGGATGCGTGCCTATTCTTCGCGTCGACGAGTATCGTCGTCGCTAAAGTCTACGCGACCCGAACGCTGCTCTTCGTCACCGACAGTGTCGAACGTGGCGCGGCCCACTTCCTCGCGTTTCACCGTGACCACCATCTCAATTCGGCGATTCGGGCGGAACTTTGGGCGATCGAGACGAAGCCTCTGTACGTAGGTTCGTTGGCTGCGATCGTTGATCAGCGTCGTCATGTCGTCGATGAAGCGATGATCGCCACCGGTCACGTCGTAGAAGATCACGTGGTACTCGAGATCGTCGGGTGCTGCAGTGAACGCAACGATGAGGGAGCCAAGCCACTTTCGCTCCGGAATCGGAACATCCGTGGTCTCGGTCAAACGTCGTGCGTTGTGTCCTCGGGCAAATGCAAGGAGCGCTCGCTCGTTGTTTCCCCGCGGAATCGCGGCCTGGACTACGTAAATCTGCGCGCGCAGGCCTCCTCCGCGACGTTGCGCGGGAGCGCTGCCTGTGACGAGGAGCATCGCAAGCGACGCCGATACCGTGAGCGCTGAGAGGAGACGGTTCATCATGTGTCCTGGAGCGCCCAGCATACCCCAAAAACTTGGCCCCGCTCGCGGCCCGATGTAGTTCTCTGAGGCCCGCGTGCCCAACCATCCGCACATGACGACTCGCCGTGCGGGTTCTGATCGCCTCCGCACCGCGTCACGAAGCAAAGGCGACCTTTCCGTCATCTTGTCCGTGGCGCGGTCTATCGCCCGCAAGCGGAAAGTCGCTGTGAATACCGCGCATCTGATGCTCGCCTGCATCGACGAAGGCGGCGATGCTTCGAACGTGCTTCGATCGTTCCTTGCAACTCGCGAGATCGACGCGCTGTTGGCCGCGGACGAACCAGCTCTTATCCTCGAGGACGTCCTTGCCCAGGTGCGCCGTACGCCCGAGCCGCCAAGCGCATGGGAGGTCATGCGCGCCGTGCTTGCGCGACAGAGCTCCGCCGTCGTTCGCGGACTCGAAGCATGCGGGGCAGACGTTGCGCGTCTGCGCGCGATTTTCGTCGGTGCACCTGTCCGAGACTCTTGGGTTCCGCGTGGAGCTCCGCCCGCCGCGTCCAGAGCGTGGGCCTCGAATCTACCCGTCGGCGGCTCACGAGGCCCCTCGCATGCGAGCTCTTCGCAAACCCGAAGCGCACTCCACGCCTCGAGCACAGTCGAAGTGCTGGAGGCAGCCAGCGCGGTCGAATCCGCTCTCGATCGCGCGATCACGGAAGCACGTCGGTCGAAGAAGCCGAAAGCGACACCGGAAACGAGCGCGAGGACCAGCACGTCAACAGCCGAGAGTCCCGACGTAGCGACCCGTGCGACTACGAACGCGATTGAGAGACAACCGCTCGACCCCGAGAAGTTCCCGATCCTGACAAGCATTGGGCGCGACCTCACGCTCGTCTCCGATCTGGCCGAGCATCTTGTTCTTCGGCCTCAGTTGGTCGAGCAGGTGATCGATGCCACAGAGCGTTTGCGCTCGCCTCACGCACTGCTCGTGGGACCGAGCGGTGCCGGGAAAACTTCGTTGATCCACGTGCTCGCCGCACGTCTCCGCCAGGATCGGCCTTGCGACGCGATCTTCGAGATCACCACGAGCGCCCTTCTCGCGTCCACAGGCGTGCGCGGAGCCATCACCGAGAAGATGAAGAAGCTGCGCGCCGAGATTCAACGTCTCGAGCGCCGCGTCATCCTCGTGCTCGACGACACGCACCTGGCCTTCACGGCGCCAACCGAAACCGGCGACGATCTCGCATCCGAGCTCAAGTCTCTCCTCGCATCGCGGATCTGCACCGTCATCGGAGCAACCAGCGAGCAGGACTTCAAACGATTCATGGAACGGGACCCAGTTCTCGGGCGGCGATTCACACGTGTGGACATCGCGGAACCGGAGTCTGCCGAGTGTCTTGCGATGGTGACCGCGGCGGCCGTGAGACTCGTCCAGCATCATGGCATTCCCATTTCTGAGAGCGTGACTCGCTCCGCGATCGAGAGCGCTAAGCGCTACGCCACGCACCGAGCCCTTCCCGACTCGGCGATATCCATCCTGGACACCGCGAGCGCGCGTGCGCGCAGATTGCAACGCGCGGAAGTCGATCTCGAGTGCATTGCGGGCGTAGTCGCGGACGTTGCACGTGTTCCCAAAGAACGCGTGCTTTCTAGTGATCGCGAACGTCTGGTCGCGCTCGACGCAGCTCTGAGCGAACGCATCGTCGGCCAGCGAGACGCCATCTCTCGCATCGCGAGCCATCTTCGTCGTGCGAGCGTTGGCTTCCGCGGCAATCGCCCGCTTGGCTCCTTTCTCCTTCTTGGACCCACGGGCGTTGGAAAGACCGAAACGGCGCGTGCCATAGCAGACAGCCTGTTCACCAGCGCGAACGTGACGCGATTCGACATGAGCGAGTTCGCGGAGAGTCATTCCATCGCACGCCTTCTGGGTGCACCGCCGGGCTACCTAGGGCACGAAGACGGAGGTCAGCTGACCGAGTCCGTACGCCGGCGCCCCTACCAGCTTCTTCTCTTCGATGAAATTGAGAAGGCGCATCCGGATGTCTTGCTCGCACTACTCTCGGTGCTTGAGGACGGACGCCTTACCGATTCGCGCGGGCGAACCGTGGATTTCGCGGAGACCGTCGTCGTCATGACCTCGAACCTGGGCGCCGAAGCCGCTGTCACTCGAGCGAGCGTCGGCTTCGGAACGCGCACTGCAGACAACGACGACGCGGACCGCAAGAGCGCGGCGGAGAAGCGCAGCGAGCACGCGATATCGCTGGTGCGAAAAGCACTGCCTCCAGAGTTCTTCAATCGCATCGACGAGGTGCTCTTCTACGCGCCGCTGGAGCGTGACAGCATCATGAATGTTGCGAGGCAGTTGCTCGAGGTCGTGGCGCGAGTCGCCCGCGAGAGTCACGGGATCGAGCTCACGTTCGACGATTCGTCCGTGGAGTTCCTCATCGAGAACGGCGGCTACGAGCCTTCGCTAGGCGCCCGTCCCATGCGCCGCGCGATTGCCAGGCACGTGGAAGCGCCGCTCGCAGACTTGCTGATAACCGGAGCTTTCGCCCGTGGAACGCGTTTGAACGCGCTTGCTGATTCCGGTCAGGTTCGTTTCGACACGTCTTCGTAGGTGTTTCAGAGTACCCGACCATGACCGACGGCCCGACTACGACCCAGGGCGCTGTATACCCACGTCTCGACGACAAGGTGGCCATCGTAACCGGAGCAAGCCGCGGAATCGGCGAGGCCATCGCCGGGGAGCTGGCGCGAGCAGGCGCACGTGTCGTCATTGCTTCACGAAAACCGGACGGGCTCGAAGCGGCGGCTTCGCGCATTCGCGAAAGCGTGAAGGGCACACGGGCCGATGCCGTCGGATTCGCTTGCAACACCGGCAAACCAGACGAAGTGGAAAAGCTGGTCGAACATGCAATCAAGACCTACGGAAAGGTCGACATCCTCGTGAACAACGCGGCGACCAATCCCTATTTCGGACCGATGCTCGATGTGGAATGGGGTGCGTGGGACAAGACGTTCGAAGTCAACGTGAAGGGCTATTTCGGAGCCGCTCGTGCGGTCGCTCGACATCTGATCTCGCGCGACGCGCCTGGATCAATCGTCAACGTGGCAAGTGTCGTGGGCTTCATCGGTTCCCCGCTTCAAGGCGTGTATGCGATGACGAAGGCGGCGGTCATTTCGATGACGCAGACACTTGCATTTGAATGGGGTGCTCAAGGTATTCGCGTCAACGCGATCGCGCCGGGACTGATCGAGACCAAGTTTGCTGCTGCACTTACCGACAATGCCGAGATTCGCGATCGAATTGTTGCGCGAACCGCGCTCGGGCGCGTCGGACAGCCCTCGGACGTAGCGGGAGTGGCGCTGTTTCTGGCTAGCGATGCAGCCTCGTATGTGACGGGGCACACCCTCGTCGTGGATGGCGGATGGACAGCCAACTGACCCCGCCCGAGAACCCGCCCGACACGCTTCCGCGTTCGTTCGGTCGTTTCGATCTGTTCGATCAGATTGGACGCGGCGGTATGGCGAACATCTATCTCGCGCGTGCACGCACCGACATTGGTGGGTCGAAGCGGGTTGTGATCAAAGAGATCTTCGCTGAGCTCGCCAACGACGAGGAGTTCGCGCGAATGTTGGTCGCAGAGGCCCGTTTGGCGGCGGAGCTTCATCACCCAAACGTCGTGCAAGTCTTCGATCTAGGAAGCGAGGACGGCCGACTGTACATGGCGATGGAGTACGTGGAAGGGCTCGACCTGAACGAGCTGCTCAAGCGACTCTCGAAGCGGGGCGCCGGCTTACCGCTCGAGTTCGCCCTCCAGGTCGTCCGAGAGGTGCTCTTCGCGCTCGAACATGCGCACGCCGTGCCTCGCGACGCGGGCCCCACGTTGACAGTGATCCATCGCGATCTTTCGCCCGCCAACGTGCTTCTTTCGTTCGACGGTGAAGTGAAGCTTTGCGATTTTGGCATTGCTCGCGCGTACACCAACGGAGTGTTCAACGAGATCCTCAGTCCGACCCGTGCGCGCATCGCCGGCAAGTCGGCCTATATGTCGCCTGAACAAGCGCGCGGCGAAGAGATCGATGTTCGTTCCGATCTCTACGCAACTGGCGTCCTTCTCTGGGAGCTCTGCGCTGGGCGCCGCATGATTCGCGGCACGGACGAAGAGATGCTCGAACGAGCTCGTCGTGGAGACGTTCCCCCATTTCCTGCGCTCGGACTCCCGGCAGAAGATGCGTTGCGAGACGTGCTCGCAAAGGCCCTTTCGTATGACCGCGACGCGCGCTTCCAGACGGCACGTGAGTTCGAGGTGACACTCTCGGACTACGCGCATCTGGCGGGAATGACTCCCGCGCGCCATCGTCTCGCACGATTCGTACGAGAACGCTTCGGTGAAGAGATTCTATCCGCTCGTCGCGAGAAAGAGCGAGCACTGGCGCCGATCGTTTCCGTCATGCCGCCTTCGCAACCCGAGGGAGCGCCGCTCGAAAGCGAGCGCCCGAAGATCCGAGTTTCGTCCGCGCCTCCTGCGCGTACGCTTGCAGATCGCATCGACGGGATCGCGGCCGACGAGAAGAAGCTCGAGTCTCTCAGGCAGATCAGCGCACCCGCTCCGGAAGACGTGATTCCTTCGGATACTCATCTGGACACGAAAGCTGCCGATCCGAAGTCGAGCGACGACTCCACGAAAACCGAGCAGGCAAAGACGGAGAAGGTTGCAGATGCTGTCATCACGAGACCGGTGCGTCGTCGTCCTCCGACAGCCGCGTCAAGTGGGCCTTCTGCGCTGGTCTGGTTGCTTGTCGCACTAGGGCTTGGCGTTGCGTACTGGCTTGGAATGCTTCTTGGCAACCTTGTTTAGGCGCCCTCCGACACCCTGCTCAAGTTGCCTTTCGATCTCGTTCGCGGACTTCGCCGTCAGCTCGCCTTTTCTTGCGACATCGAGAATCAGGCGCGCGATTGCCACGTAGCGCTCGCGCTGCCGCGGAGTCTTCAGCGATGCGAGATGCGCGCGCACCGTCTCAACATCGCCACGCGCGATCGGTCCGGTGAGCGCTCGCTCCGGACCCGCATGACGTAGACCGTTCACCACGCTCTGAAGCAGCGCTGCAACGGCGTAAGTTGCATCGGCACGGGATGCGCCCAGAGCCACGATTTCTGCAACCGCATTCGCTGCAAGAGCAGCCGTTCCATTGGCAGCCATCGAAGCTGCTCGATGGTAGTCGACACCCACCCTTGCCCGAATGACCCGCCCTTTCAACGCTCGCACCAACGCGGCTGCGATCGCTTTGGCAGTTCCAGTTCCCGCGATCGTGAACGCGACTCCCGCAAACGGATTAGTCCGCAGAGCAGAGTTCTTCGGTGCTAGCGCCGTGAGCGGGTGCCAAACGGCGCGCTCCCTCGCAAAGGGTTCGAGCACATCGGGGGAGACCGCGCCTGCGCTGTGCAGCAGCGCCGCGCGAGGACTAATCCCTTGCTCGAAGATGGCTCGCGCTGTGGGCTCCACGGCTCGATCTGGTACGGCGAGCAAGATGACTTCCGCACGCGCAAGCTTTCGCGCAAATGATCGCGAGAATCGTCCTTCTGCAGCGGCGCGCCCCGCGTGCACGTCGACGCGAATACCGGCTCGTTTGAGATGCTTGGCGAGCGCGCTTCCCAAGCGACCTCGGCCGATCAGCAGGACGGAGCTCAGGCCCATAGTCTGTTCGCTGCGAAGTACTCCTCAACGGCGAGGGGAACGATTCCCTTTCGGAGCTCGCCGCGGATGACAGCCTCGCGAATCTCGGAGCTGCTCACTTCAGGCAACGCAAACGGATCGTCCGAGTATCCAGACCGAGGCACGACGATGAACGAGGCGAGCGCGCGAACGCGCTCGATGTCTTCCCACTGCCCGAACTGAGGCGGCACATCCGATCCGACCACCAGTGACAAGATCGCAGTCGGTTGCTGCAACCTCAGAGCCGATAGCGTCCTGACGGTGTAGCTCGCACCGCCCAGCTCGCGCTCGATCTCGGAGACGGTAACGCGAGAGAGGTCTCGAAACGCGAGACGGCACATTTCTACGCGATGGCGATAGGGCGCGAGGTCCTTCCCGAACGGATGCTCGAACGTTGGGATGACGAGCAGCTCGTCGACCGGCTGAGTCGAAAGCACCCACGAGGCGCACATGACATGGGCGACGTGAGGAGGATTGAAGCTACCTCCGAAGATCGCGATGCTCTTCGGCGTTTCTTCGACCTTCTCCATCCGTCACCGCATGACTGCGACGCGGGACTGGCGTCCTTCGACCTGCTCACGCGCGAGCACCGAGCCGTCGAACTTGCGTGCAATCGCCTCGACCGAGGCTCCGATGATCTCTACGACCCCGACCGACTTCGCGGTGACAGGGCCCGGTGAGAAAAAGAATCGGGGACCAAAACGCCTTAGATCAGCTTCCTTGTTTTTCCCGTACAGGACGAGCTGTGCGCTCGCAATGTCGTCTCCATCGAGCACGGATTTGTCGAACACAGCGAGCGCGAGTCGATCGCCGAACATCAGCGTCGTCACTGCGGGTGGTGGTGCAATTTTTCGTGCGACTCCCAGGCGCGCCGCGGTCTCATGCGCGCGAAGAACTGCCCGAATCTCGCTCGAATCAGTCTCGCGCGAAACACCCTTCGCAAAACGCATCAACCCAGTGTCGGGATCGTCGGTGCCGATGAGCTCTTTGGTCCACGTAGCGATCACGCGGTCGAGAAGGCCGTCCGAGCCGAGATAGACGACCTCGGAGACCGGTTCGTTTCCGAACAGGAGAAACTCGAGAGCCTCGCGAAGAAGCGTCGCGTTGCCCGCAGAGGGTCCGAGGATCCCGACTCGCGTTGTCATGATGGCTTGCTCGGCGTAGCGGTCGGAGGGGGCACGAGACTATAGGGCGACCGTGGAGGTCCGACGATGATATCGAGCATGCGTAGATACGCATCCGAGAAACCGAAGAAGACGAGGTCCAAAGCCTGTGGCACCTCGCCAAGATACGCGATACGCGCCGCCGGATCCATGAAGGTGTCCGCACGCGAGCGGCGCTCGAGGCGCAGAAGCGCATTTGTCGAAGCGACCACGGAGCCGGTACGAAGCAGCGCGTACCGCGCGGCGACGGCCATGCAGGCAACGATCGCCAACCCCGACTCGAGATCGCGCACGATTTCTCGCGTGAGGGCAGAAAACTCGTCGACGCGCGCTCGCGGTAGAACGCGCTCAAGCTTGCGATCCATTTCAGCCAGCCGCGGAGGAAGTGATTCGTCCGGCAGGCCCGTCAAACGGTGCACTAGCGCGTCCAAGAACGCGCGTGTTCGGTCTGCAGGCAACCGTGTGACGAAGCTCGCTCCGTCTGCATCGAGACGTGCTGCGCGCGCGAACAGAAAGGTGATCTCACGACGGTCGGCCGTGGTGACGAGCTCTTGGCTGATCACGAGAACGTCCTCGGACACCGCGCAAATTCCCGGGCGCTCTGTCGTCCAGACCTCCATCGACCGACCAAATGCGCGCTGCGCTTCTTCGAGCAGAGCTTTGTCCGACTTTCCGATTTTGGTCGCGCCCAGCGTCTTGGGCTCGAGCGGGAACGCTTTTGCGAGAGGCTCTCGCAACGCGCGGAACAACGTGAGAATCGAAGGAGAGGACTGCTCAGGGAGAAGCAACACGTCGAGTTCGGAAAGCGCGCCCCCAAGCGTCCGCGCCTCCATGTCTTCGGGAACCCCGAAGGATTCGCCGAGCGTAGCGTCCAGAACTCCTAGTGCGAGCGCGGATGAAGCCGCCGCGCGCATGTAGATGTTGTCCGCACCGCGCCAGCTCATTGCCTCCGCGAGGCCGTGCCAACCGTCAAGGTCGTGCGGAGATCGCACGATGCGTTGTCGGAACGCGGCAATCGTTCGCGAAGCGTGAACCTGGAGCGCAATACGTGCCGAGGACGGACCGCCTTGGCCCTTGGGATCACGTGCCTCGATGCGTTTCAACAATGCAGCCGTTGCACGGAGAATCGTCATGTCGTGTGGAGCTGCGCGCCGCGCACTCTCAAGCACGCGCTCCGCCGCGCCGGTGTCGCCCAAGCGCTCGCAAATGGCCGCGAGCTCCACTCGGAACGATTGTTTCTTCCTTGGATCGCTCTCCGCTTCGACGATCTTCTCGAACAAGCCACGTGCCTCGGTGAGATGCTCTGTGTGCTCGCCGGTCGGTCGCTCGCGCGCCAGAAAGCGCCCCAGCGCTTCGAGCGTTCGGCGGTCCTCTGGCATTAGCTTGGCCGCTCGACGGTACGCTGCTTCCGATCGTGAATGATCGGGAACGTGAACATCGTAGATTCGGGCCAAGCGAAGGAATGCCGAATGCAGCTCATCGACGTCCGTCGTCAGGCGGGCAAGCCGAACGAGTGCCTCGGTCGTTGCGTTCCAATCGGATACGAGCTCGCTGGTGTCGGCCCAAAGCCGTAGCGCGATGAGATTTCGTGCGTCGAGAGTGAGCGCTCGGCGGGCCGCGAGACTAGCTGCGGGATAGTCGCGCGCATCGACATGAAGTCGAGCGACCCGCATGTTGAACTCGATGAGTTCGGGCGCGCTGCCCCCCATCGCAATTCGCTGCTCCGCACGCTTGCGGAGACCTTGGAAGTCGCCGCGCTCCCGCAGCAAACCCTCGAGCCGGCCAAACACATCGAGCCACGCCGGATTCGCGTCGGCCGCAAATTGCAAAGCGGTCAGGGCACGTTCGTCATTGGCCAATGCGTCCTGCCAGAGCACTCCCGCTCGATGCCACAGTGCTGCGCGACGGGCCGGGCCTCGGGCGATGGACGCGGCTCGCTCGTAAAGCTCGGCGGCAGCCGCGTGATCGTTGAGATCGTCTGCGACGACGGCCGCAGCCTCTAGAGCAAACGTGCTGTCCGGCACCGCTACGATGCTTTCATTGAGAACCGCATGCGCCTCGGCAAGGAGACCCGTGTCACGCAACGTCTGAGACGCTCGCGTCGCGAGAGCCGATCGCTCACGAGCGCCGAGTTGCCCGCTCTGCCGCAGGATGGCGAACGCTACAGACTGCGGATCGCCTGCTTCCCGTGCAGCCGCCTCTGTACGGAGCGCGAGCCAAGCGTCTGCGCGGCGAGAGTTTCGCATGAGAAGCGCATCCGCGGATGTCGCGACACCTTCGACATCTTCTTGCGCATCCACGCGCGCATCGGCGCGCTTCCGAACGGCATAGCGTAGGTACGCTGCCGCATCGTTCGCCGAGAGAATGGCCGCCAAGCGTTCGGACAAGTGCCCTGCACGAACACCGTCTCCGCTTTCCACTGCACCGCGGAACGCGGCTCGCAAGGCGAGCACGTCCGTGGGAGCCACTTCGAGCGCACTCGAGAAGAGCGTTGTCGCGGCGAGCGAGTTGCGAAGAATGGCTTGCTCGAGAAACGCTCGCTCGACGATCGTTCTGAGCGCGTGCTGCGGAGCATCGGAAACAGGAACGTGGTCGGCCAGCCGCTTGGCGAGCTGAGCAAACGAGCCCGTACGGAAGAGAAGGAGCTCGCTACACCTGGATGCGAGCTCGTGCGCGGGAAGCGCAAGTTTCCCGTCTAGCGCGTCGGCAAAGAGAGTCGCCAACGCGACGCGAACCTCTCCGGCTACGAGAGCTTCCTTCACGCGATGCGGCAACGTTGCCGCGATCGCGTCCGCACGCTCTTGCGACTCGATGATGCCCGGACCACCGCTCACGAAACGCGATCGAAGATCCAACGTCGCGATGTCCCAGGGCACGTTGTCGGCGGCGCGATGCAGCGCTGCCTGCGCTTCTTCTCCGTCCGACGCCATCGCGTAACGGACCCAATGCGACGCTCGTACGAAGG
>CAZWQH010000078.1:10806-14664 GCA_964635815.1 uncultured Sandaracinaceae bacterium | reverse complement strand
GATGGGATGCTGAGATGAAAAAGCTGACTCTGAGCGCGAAAGCTGTGGCTGTGGAGCAGATGCCAGTGCGGGTAGATTCATGTTGTTCTTGGTTGGTCAGAAGATGCGATCGCTCAGGAGTTGCACCAGCACGACGGGGCGTCGTCCAAGTTGCCCTTCGAGCATTTTCCCAAGGCGACGTTCGATCTGCGCTCGAATATCGCCGCCGCCTCCGGAACCTTGCATTCGAGCGTGCTGTGAGAGCAGCGCGTTCACTTCAGGCTCGACGAGCGCGTACGCGGAACGCTCGTCTGGCATAGCCACGCCAAACGATGAAACGTTCGACGTATATGGCCCTGTGGCAGAACGCTCGCGCGTAACGCTAACGACTACGACTCCCCGTTCCCGGAGCAGGCCCCGTTCCCGCAGTAACTCGGTGCCGATCGATCGGCCACGATTGACGGCCACACGGCCGACGGGCACGGTACCCGCGGCATCCAGTCGCTCGGTGCTCGTGTTCCAGACCAGCCGTGATCCGTTCTCGATGACATGCACGTCGTCGACACCGATGGACGAGGCGATTCGACCGTGGGCAGCGAGCTGCCTGAACGCGCCGTGCACCGGAACCATGGATCGCGGTGCGATGAGATCGATCATCTCCCGGAGCTCGTCCGAACACGCGTGGCCAGAGACGTGGATTCCGAGCGTCTTGCTTGGGCGACGGACCTCGATTCCCCGGCGCTCGAGCGCGTCGATGATCGCGCCGACTGCGATTTCGTTGCCCGGGATGACGCGCGCGGACAAGGCCACGGTATCGCCAGCTTCGAGCTCGACATAGGGATGGTCGCTCCGCGCGATGCGGGCGAGCGCCGCAGCCGCTTCTCCCTGCGAGCCACTCACGATCTGGAGAACGCGTTCACGGGGAAGATCACCGACTCGATCCGGCGCGACGATAACTGCGGAGGGATCCACCAAGTGGCCGCTTTCGACGGCGCAGCGAACGTGGTTCTCGATTCCGCGACCCACCAGCGCCACGACACGATTGCTGGCGCGAGCCGCATCGAACAGCCCAGCGATTCTGCGGACGTTCGAGGCGAACAACGCAATCGCGATCCGATTCGGTGCCTCGGCGATCATCTGTGCGAGAGCGGCGATGCACTCGTCTTCGTCTCCAGCTCGCCCTTCGACCTCGGCGTTCGTCGAATCGCTGAGAAGAATGTCGACGCCTTCGTTTCCTATTTCTTCGAACCGATCGATGTCGAAATCACCGCGACCGCTTGAATCGATTTTGAAGTCGCCCGTGTGGAGCAGCGTGGCGCTCGGGGTACGAAAGTAGAGCCCGTGCGCGTCGACTGTGGAGTGGCACACGCGGACAGGCTCGATTTCCAGCTCGCCCACGTGAAAGGGCTTTCGTCCTTCGAGCACGCGAAGCTCCGCATCGACGTCGTACTCGGCAAGGCGCTTCTTGGCGACAGCGAGCGCATACCGCGGTCCGTAGACCGGAACCGGATGCTCTCGAAGGAGAAACGCCAACGCGCCGATGTGATCCTCGTGTGCGTGCGTCAGAACGACGGCGCGAAGGGGAGCAGCGTCCCGCAAGGCGCTGAAGTCGGGGTGATAGAGATCGACACCGAGTCCTCGATCCGGGAATGCGGCGCCGCAGTCGACGAGAACGGCGTCATCTCCGCTTTCGACAACCAGCGCGTTCAGCCCGACCTCTCCGAGTCCGCCAAGAGGAAGCAAAGACAACGAAGACACTCCCCAGAATCGCGCGGTTCTGCCTCGGGTCAAGCACGCCCTTCCCGTTGGCTCTCCGGCGGGTGCGTGCTAACCCGGCCGTTCTCGTGACCACCATCAGGCTTTGCCGGCGCCCCGGCCCACGGCTGTTCTTTCTTCCGGTGTCGCTGACGATCGTTTCCTTCGCGGCTTTCTTGGCAATGCCGGGTGCCGTCCGCGCTCAGCGCGGAGATCGCACCGCGCCCCGCCAAGGTACTACGGTCCCTCCCGCCCCGGGGGAAACCCAGCCTCCGGCGAACAGCGACGAGGAGTTCGAGCAGCTCCGCGCTCCGACGCTCCTCTCTCCTCAGGATCTGCTTCGCCAAACCGTGACTGAAGAACCCACCGAGGAGCCGGAGGAGCCAGAGCCCACAGAACCCACGGAGCCGGCCACAACCACGTCGACCCCGGCCGAGACTGCGCCTGTGACGAGCAGTGTCTCGCAGTCGAGCGATCCCACGCGCGACACGTGGAGACACGTCGACACGATGGTCAGCCTGCATGGCTACCTTCGTATGCGAACCGAAATTCTCCAGGACAACTTCCACCTCGGTCGCATGCGCGGTGGCATCGGCGGGATGAACGCAGACCCAGACGTTTTCTTGAACTGGGTCCAAGACGAAGCACGCGACACCTCGATGGTGAGCCCGGACTGTGAGCGCAACCCGCGATGCGGTGGTGGCGCCTTCTCGTACGCGACCATGCGCGTTCGATTGATGCCGCAGATCGACGTGACGGACGACATTCGCGTGAAGATGTGGATCGACGCGTTCGACAACATCGTGCTCGGTTCGACTCCAGACACGCGCTTGTTCCTTCCGGACGGCACATCTTCTCGGTCAGCGTTCTCGGGTCTGGGAGTTTCGCCGGTCACACAGCTTCCTCCCTCCCCCTATCGCAACAATCTCGAAAGCAGTCTCATCGCCCGACGCGCGTGGGCAGAGGTCCGCAACCGTTCACTCGGCGAGCTGCGTTTTGGTCGCATGGGCTTCCACTGGGGTCTCGGTATGACCTGGAATGCGGGCGACGACATCGATGGCGATTACTCGACGGATGTCGACCGCATCATGGGCATCACGAAGATCCAAGGCCTCTACGTGATGGCCGCGTGGGACTTCGCCAGCACTGGGTTCGGACAGTTCCCCACGGCGCGTCCGACGGGCATGTCAGGGTCGACTCCGTCCGTGGATCCTGCCGTCATGGTCGACCGCTCGACGCGTGACAACACGATGCAGCTTATGTTTTCCGTGGCGCGGCGCTCGAGCCCGGAGGAGCAGGCTGCAGCGCTAGCCAGAGACGAGTTCGTGCTGAACGCAGGCGCCCTCTTCGCGTATCGCAAGCAAGACCTCTCGCTTGCGGAAACCGCGCGCGGATTCACGGGTCCATCGGCTGAGCTGCTCTTCATGCGGCGCAACTCGGAGCTCTTCATGCCCAACCTTTGGGTGCAGTTCCTCTGGAGAAAGCTGCGCGTCGAAGGCGAGTTCGCAATGCAGTTTGGCTCGCTCGAGAGCGCCTCGCGTGGCGCGTCCATCGGAGGAGGCGCGGCCGAAGCGTGGCGCCCGCAGAACTATCAGATTCTTCAGTTCGGTATGGCCGCCGAAGCTGAGCTCCAACCCTTCGAAGATCCGCCCGTCAACATCCACTTCGGGTTCGGCTACGCAAGCGGCGATGCCGATGCAGAAGGACTTTCCGCGTTCGATGACAACGTCACGCAGCTGGGCACGAATGGCGATCGCACGGTCAGCACGTTCCGCTTCCATCCGAACTACCGCGTCGACTTGATTCTGTGGCGCAACGTCCTTCGGCAGATTCAAGGTGCGTACTACTTCCGACCGGGTATCAGCTGGGACATTCTCAAAGGCAGCGACGGTCAGCTTCTCCGACTCCGAGGCGACTTCGTCTACAGCCGCGCAGTCGCAGGACTTCAAACCTGGGGCAACGCACAAGACCTCGGCATCGAGCTCGACGCTGCGCTCACGTACCGACGTGGTGAAGGCCCGAACTTCTTGGATGGTTTTTACGCAACCGCGCAGTTCGGTGTGCTCTTCCCCCAGCAGGGCCTTGGATACTTGTCCGACGGTGCGAACACCGAACGCACGGACG
>CAZWQH010000078.1:0-10796 GCA_964635815.1 uncultured Sandaracinaceae bacterium | reverse complement strand
CCAGGCGGCCGCAATCCAGGTCTGCAAACAGCGATTACTCTTCGAGCACTCCTCGGCGTTCAGTTCTAGCCCGATAGGAAGGACCACATGGGAAACATCATCTTCGGACTCATCTTCATCGTGGGCGGCCTGTCTGGAAAGATGTCGCTCCTAGGGACGAACAGCCCAATGGCGCTTGCCGCCGTGGGCGCAGGCCTGCTTGGCTGGGGAATCTGGCAGGTCATTCGCGACCGCAAGGCGAAACAAGGCCCCACAGCCTGATTCCCGACAGCTCGGCGCGACCGTCCGTTCAAACCGAACGAGTACGCAGCAGCCGCTCGGCAGCAGGCGCGACGCGGTAACGACGTGCAAGCTCGGCGTACACGACGCCGAGAAGCTGGCGCTCTGCCTTGTCGATGTCGTCGTTGACGATGAGGTAGTCGAAGAACGAGTAGTGCTCGATCTCGACGAGGGCCTTGGCGAACCGTCGTTGAATCGTCGGCTCGTCATCGGTCGCGCGCCCGCGCAGGCGTCGCTCCAGCTCGTCGAGCGAAGGCGGCAAGATAAAAACGCCGATGGCATCCGGCCGTGATGCTTTGATCTGCCGTGCACCTTGGTAGTCGATGTCGAAGACGATTCCGCGTCGGCCTTCTGCACGTGCCCGATTCAGCTCGCTCAAGCTGGTGCCGTAGAGATTGCCGTGGACCTCGGCCCACTCCGCAAACTCACGACCGACGATCATGTTCTCGAAGCTGGGGCGATCGACGAAGTTGTAGTCGCGACCCGGGACTTCGGTGGCGCGAATCGGGCGCGTGGTATGCGACACCGAGAACGTAAGCTCTGCGTTGAACTGTCCCAGCAGGCGACGCGTCAGCGTCGTTTTTCCCGCTCCTGAGGGGGAGCAGATGATCAAGAGCAACAGGTCGTCGCTTGGACGACCTTCCGAGGGTCGAATGCTCGTTGCGGTCACGGCGCGAGAGTAGCAGGCGGACTACGACCCGTCTTCTGTTCTGAGACGCGCGATCAAAGGGTGGAGAAGTCCGAAGACCTCTCTATTCGAGGCCCTTCTTGCGTTTCATCTGGTCCATGACCTTCGAGTACTCGACGTCGAACGCCGCGGTGCCTTCGCTCAAGTTCTTGATGCGATCGCGAACCTCTTTGTCGAGCTCGCTTTCCACGTCCATGTGCTTGCGCAGGATCGGTGTGATCTTCTTTCGAAGCTCGACGTCCTCGGCGAACACCTCTGCGATGTTCTGGCTGTGGAAGAGCAAGCTCAGGATTTGATCCATGAGGTACGGAACGATGTCGTCGGAGTTCGGGAGGTTCTTGTCCTTCGCGACTTGCGAACGCATCTTGCCGAGTTGTGCGTATGGCAGGCCGCGTTCTTCGAGCCGGTTCTTGGCTTCCTCGCCAACCATGCGCTCGAGCCGCAGGTACTCTTTGAGAACAGCTTCGATGTCGATTCGAGCTTCGTCCGCGTTCTCGACTTCGAGGTCGCCGCCCGCCATCAACACTCGAAGGACTTCCTCGGCGATCAGAGGGACTTTTCCGCTAAAGAGACGCACACGTACCTGCTTTCGGTGCGGCTTTTAGCAGACCAGCTCTTCAATTGCAGGCGCATAAGTGCGTCCGGCTCGGAGGACTGTGAGTTCAGGACTGCATCCGGGTCCTGCGGCGATACAGAAGCAACGTCTAGGTTGAGATTCGATGGATTCTCTGTGCGAAAACGCTCAGAAATCCGCGTTGGACTGGAGCTTCTGGCGGAGGCGAGTGACTAGTGCCGGCCAGCCGTCGCGAGTAACGATTCGGGAGAACTGGTTCCGATAGTTCCGCACCAAGCTGACCCCGTCTGTCGTGATGTCGAACACCCGCCACGTGTTGCCTACGCGCCGCATCGTGTAGTCGATGGCCACGGGTGGAGAACGACGATTGGCGCGGGAGCGCGCGTTCGTGCGCACCGTAACCGCGCCGTCCGTGGCAACGGTCTCGTTGACGTAAGCAATCTCGTACTCGAGCGTCGCTTCAAGATTCTTCTGGTATCCGCGCTCCACGAGCTGCTTGAGGAGGTTGAGAAACTCGGTGCGCTCCGCCTCCGAACGGGCGTCCCAGGTCTGCGCGAGCGACCGACGCGAAAGCTCAGCATAGTCGAGCAGGTCGCCGAGATTCTGAAGGAGATCTCGCTGACGTCGTTGCTGGTCCGCGGGGGTGCGGGCGGGACGCCGAAGAATGCGTTCCACGGCCTCGTGCCGGGATCGCAGAAACGCGGTCGCACCATTCGCCTGGGCTGCGGCTTGCGGGTTCTGAGCGAACGCCTGGGACCGGAGGAACATCGGCACGCTGAGCGCCAAAACCAGGGCAACCGGGAGGGATGTGTGGCGGTAAAGCATGACGGGTTCGACGAACGAGTGTGGTCCAGATTCATGTGTGCGGCCACACCGGCAGCTCTCGACACCTGTCGCGTGCCTCCGTACGGTTGCCGCGATGCAAAAGTCTTTCACGGCACTCGTCGTATTGGTCCTGGCGGCATGCGGAGGCTCGCCAGCGAATTCCGCCCCAGCGCAAGGCCGCCACGAGACGTGTGAAGAGCGGGTCGAGCGGGTGCGCGCACGGCTCGCGACGATTCACATGCCAGAATGGTGGACACACAAGCCTCGAGGCCTAGATGTGCCGCAGAGTCAACGGGGTGTGAGAGTGAGCGCAAGCGCGCCCACCCTGGCGATCTTTCGTGACGGTCGACTCGAGATCGATCAAACGCCTATCGCGGGACAGGCGGAGCTCACGGCTGCGCTCGAAAGACTGCGTCGTTCGTACTCGCTCCTTCACCCAGGCGAGGCATACCAGGGGCGTCTGCTCGTGTGGGCGGACTCGGCTCTGACGTTGAGTGATGTGCGACGTCACACGCAAGGCGCCGCCGATCACGAGCTGGTTCTTCTCGCGGTAGATCAAACCTGGGAGCACGCGGATCACTCCGCATGTCCAAGCTCGCTCGATTGCAACCTGATGACCGGCAGGACGGGAACTGGTGACGACCGCACCGCAGTCGTGCTCGATCGATGGGAAGCAGCCGTGACGACGTGCTCCGGAATGCAAGCGCTGACCAGCGCGGTGCGTGAGGCCGAGCTGGAAGAGAAGGTCACGACACTTCAGTCCGGCTTGCCCGATGCGATCGCGGCTTGCAATTGTCACCTCGATGTAGAGGAGATCGAGTTCATCACGATGTCGATAATCGACCCGTTCATTCCAACTTCGAGCGCAACGGTGGCGCTCGGCGTACCGATGCCAGGGTCCGACGTCGATGGCGCAACCACGGTCGGCGCGTTTCGCTAGTCGCAGGCAGTGTCCCAAGAACCAGCAGGTACAAGCTCGCGTCCTGCGATGCGCTCGAGGTCGGCAATCGCGACGTTGTAGTCGTGCCGTGCCTGCATCGCGGAGAATCGTGCTGCGAAATAGCCCTTCACCGCGTCGATGAGGTCCTGCGTTTCGAGAGTGCCAACCTGGTACGACTGAAGTGATGCGACGAGCCAACCTCGCGTGTCCCGCTCCGCGCTGCGCCACGCATCCACGCGATTCCTGGCATCGCGCGCGGTCGCCACAGCCGCCCGCACTTCGACGCGGATCCCGCGACGAGCTTCCTCCACACGGTCTTCCGTTTCGCGCAGCTCGTACTCCGCGCGTTGCATCCGAACGAAGTTACCGGGGACATCCAAGCTGTAGCGGGCAACGATGCTGCCGGAGAGCGACGGATTGTTGAGCGGGTCGTACGCAAACGGAGTCGTCTGATCCACGAACCCGGGCGCAGTGGTTCCTCCGACTTCGAACGCGACCGCAAAATCTGGGGCGAACTGCGCCCGTGCAATCGCGAGTGCAGCCTCTCGTGCACGAATGCCCGCCGCGAGCATACGGAGCTCGGGCCGATTCTCCCGTGCGGATTCCTCGTACTCGGCGACCGAGGCGAGCGTGTAGGTGACCTCGACGAGCGGACATGCTGGCGGTTCGAACGCCTCGACGCCCGTAAGCGCGGTAAGTCCCGCGCGCGCAATTTCCTCGAGTCGCGCGACTTCCGACGACCGCGCGGCAACCTCCGCGACGGTCGCGGAGATACGGAAACGGTCCGTATCGGAAAACTCCCCTTCGCCCGACTCGAGGGACTCGTCCAGCTTGCGCTTGGCGCGGTCAAGCGCGTCGGTGGCTTCGGACAACATCTGCCGTGCATCGAGCGCGAGCAACAGCCCGAAGTACGCACGGCGCACGTCGAACACGAGGCGAGCGTTGGTGCGGTCCTGATCTCCTTCCGCTGCCTGGATTCCGGCTGCCGCGGCGTCTCGCAGCGAGGACAGCTTGCCGAACGTGAAGAAGGGAATCGCGCCGCGGATGCTGCCGCCGGCCGCCGGGTACCACTGGTTACCGAGCGGCAGCTGGCTGTCCGGCGAGAAGATCACGTTTCCGCGCGCTTGGGGTGCGGCGGTGACGAAACCGAGCGCCTGGATCTGGAAGAACGGCGACCAACGAGCCTCGTCCAGTAGCGTTCGCGCGATGTCGATTCGCCGATTCGCGGCGCGTGCCCCCGGGTAACTACGCCGGGCTTCTCGCAGGAGCTCTGCAAGGTTCACCTGTCGGTACAGCGGGTCCGCAATCGCGTTGCCGTCTGCGCTCGGGTTCTCGTTGGGAACGCTCCGCTCGATCTCATTGGTGGGCTCTGTCGCGCCTGGAGTCTCCGCGATTTGTGCGCGCACCGGGCACGCCACGAGGATCGCAACGAGCGCAACCGCGAACGGAGCTGTGCGACGTGGCACCGTCGGAGCCAACGCAGTCATCTCGTACTACTGACGCTTTGCTTTGGTCTTCGCGGGGGCTTTCCCACCGCCGGTGGCAGGAGGCGTCGCCTCGTCACGACCCTCGCCACTGTTGTAGCGCTGGATGATGTTATCGGTGAGGTCGAGATTCGACGGTATCCAGAGGACACCGCTTCGCTCCGTGATGAGCGTGTACCCCTCTGCCTGGCCAAGGCGACGGATGATGCGCTGCATGCGCTCCAGGATCGGCTGCGTGAACTCGACCTCTTTGGCTCCAAGCTCGCGCTGATACTCGACGTACGTCGATTGAACCTGCACGAAACGCTGCTGGTAGTCCTCAAGCTTCTTGCGGAGAGCGTCCTGCGACCAGACGGTCTTGTTCTTCTCAATCTCGTCTTGAAGCGTTTTGAGCTCGACGGTCTTGTCGTCGATGATCTTCTGCTTCTGCTTGAAGAGTTTCTTCAAGTTCGCCTTTGCACGACGACCGTCTTCGGTCTCGTTGAGCGCACGCTGGAGGTCGACAACCGCGACCTTCACCTGAGCGTAGATGCGCGCGGCGGAGCCGGCGATTACGGTTGCACCGAGCGCAAGCACGACGACTCGGATTGCCCGGTGTGCACGCCATTGCTTCGCAATAGCCGAAGCGGGCGCGGAACGGAGTGCTGAACGAACCAAATTGGCTAGCGTCATACGGAGCGGCGGGTTCGTATCTGTTCGTGGTGTGTGGGTCAAGCGCAGTCTCCCTTAGAACGAGTTACCGATCGTGAACTGGAAATCGATGTCACGCTCGAACGGCCGAACGGGGTTGATCGGAAGCCCCCATTCGAAACGCAGAGGCCCGAGCGGTGAAACCCATCGGACACCGAACCCGAATGATGCGCGCACGCGCGTCAGATCGAAGCCGCACGGCGAAGCGCTCTGATCGCGGACCGCAGGCCCGGGCGCCTGGCAAAGGTTGCCTTCGAGATTCCAAACGTTGCCGATGTCGAAAAAGCCGACGCCCCGGAGCTGAGCGGACGGGATGAGCGGGAACTCCACTTCGAAGCTCTGCGTCAGACGCATGTTGCCGCCAAAGGCTTCACCGTAGGCGCCGGGCTCTGCCGTGGGGTCGACTGCAACAGGCGTCGCAGCGCGCGGGCCGAGCTGGCGGAACGGATATCCGCGAACATCGAAAATACCGCCGAGGAAGAAGCGCTCGAAAATGGGAACGCCCTGAGGCAACCGCGAGGTGATGAGCCCGAACTCCGTGTTGCCCTTGAACACGATCGCGGTGAACGCGCCGCTCGTTCCAAAGAGCGGGACGTAGAAACGGAAGAATGCGTTGTGACGGATGTACGTGTTCTGCGAAGCAAGCGCCTCGTCGGCGAACTCCGTGCTCCAAGACGCGTACGTTCCGCTCGTCGGGAACAAGCGATTGTCCCGATCGTCCCAGGTGAGGCTTGCGGTCAACGTGTTCGTCCAGCCGGCGCGAATGATGTTCGCGAACGGAAGGCGCACACCGACGTTGATGCCTTGGTCAACACCGAGGAGGCTCGAGCCTCCGCCGTTATCGATGACGTCGACGTTCTCGATGTTGAGTCGCAAGCCAAGTTGCAATCGGCGATCCAACAACGGGTGGCCAACCGCAATCGCGCCGCCGCGTGAGTCGCGGATGAAGTTTAGCAGCTGACGCCGGATGACGAACGCGTCCACAGCCATAGACCACTGCGTATCGAAAAGGTACGGCTCGACGTACCGGAACTGCCCCTGGAGGCGAAGACCGGACGCCTGAAGATTGAAGTTGAGCGTCTGGCCCAGACCCTGAAAGTTCTGCCACTGCACCTGAGCGGTAACGATGATGCTTTCGATGGTCGAGAAACCCGCCCCGAGCTGAAAGCTGCCCGTGTTTCGCTCGACCACGTCGATGTTGATGACGATACGGTCCGGCGCAGTGCCTTCTTCTTCGGCGATGTCGACCCGGTCGAAATAGCCAAGCTGCGTGACGCGCGCCCGGCCTTCTTCGAGCAAGTCGTCGTTGAAGAGCTCGCCTTCCGCGAGGGGAAACTCGCGACGAATCACGAGGTCGCGCGTCTTGCGATTTCCGCCGATGTTCACGCGCTCGACACGCACGAGCGGACCACGTCGAATCTTGATTGTGAGGCTCGCCAGAAGCGTCGCCGGGTCTGGGTTCCACTCGGGCTGAAGGTCGGCACGCGCGTATCCCTGATTGCGATACAGACGCCGCACTGTGAAGAAGTTCCGCGCCACGGCGCTTCGACTACACCAGTCGCCCGCGCGGACATCGATCAAGCGCGCAATCTGCTCGCGGCCACCGAGAGGCTCGACCTCTTCGCCGTCGTCGTCGACTTCGATCACCTGCACGGTTCCGACGCGATAGCGGTCGCCTTCTGTGATCGGAATCGTGATGTCGATGTACTGCCGGTCTCGAGATAGCTGAAGGAGCGGCGTTCCGATCGACGCCCGCATGTAGCCGCGATCCCAGTAGACGACCTGCAGACGCGTCATGTCCTCTTCGAACTTGGACTCGTTGAACTTGTCGTCGTTCGAGATGAACGAGAAGAACTGAGTCTCGTGCGTCTGGATGAAATCGCGGAGCTCGCTCTCGGGAATGGCCTGGTTGCCTACGAAGCGGACGCTTCGCACACGGACCTGAGGTCCCTCGTCGATGACGAATACGATATCGATCTGATTGTTCTCGAGCGTGCGTGTTTCGGAACGAATGCGCGCGAGGTAGTGGCCCTTTTCACCGTACAAGTCACGAATCTTCGTGATCTGTTCGCGAAGCTCGCCCTGGTTGACCGGGGAGCCGAGCTGCAGCGTTACTTTCTCGTCGAGGTCGGACTTCGAGACGGAGCGATTCCCTTCGAAGATGACTTCGTGGAGCGCAGCCCGTTCGACGACGTGAAAGACGAGGGCGACACCCTCGCCGCTCGCCTCTGCATCCACGGACAGGTCCGAGAACTCGCCAAGATCCCAAACGGCCCGTGCGTCGCGCGAAACGGCCGTGTCGTGACAGACATCTCCAACGCGAAGACGCACTGCGCCGAGAACATCCTCGGGCACCGTACGCTCGTTGCCTTCGATGGTAATGCGCACGACGCCACGCCCATCGCACACAGTCGCGAGCGAAGGCGCGACTGTTGGCGAGCCGCTTCCCTCGGAGGGCGCTTCCGCTTCGGTCTCAGCTTCGGAATGGGCGTGCGTTGAGGTCTGAGCGTTCTCGGAAGGCTCGCCTTCCTGGGAAACCTGTGCCGACGCGTGCCCGCGAACCACGAGCATCCCAACGAGCAGGAAAAGTGCCGCCCACGAAATCGACTGCATGCGGTTCATATCGCCGCCGCCTGTGCGAGGGTCTCGGTCCCCAAGCGCTCGTCTGAAACCACGCGGCCATCGCGCATGTGCACGACTCGCGGCATTCTCCGTGCAAGCTCGTCATTGTGCGTCACGACGAGGAACGTCGTTTGGCGAGAGCGATTGAGAGCAAACATGAGCTCGTGAATTGCGTGCCCTGTTGCGGAGTCGAGATTGCCTGTGGGTTCGTCGGCCAGAACCAGCATGGGGTTCATCACCAGCGCACGCGCAAGTGCAACGCGCTGCTGCTCGCCACCGGAAAGCTCGGAGGGCCGATGCTCCACCCGTCCAGCCAGCCCCACTTCATCGAGGAGCTCGGCCGCACGAGCAGCTACCGCTTCACGCGGGTCGCCCGCGATAACGCCGGGCATCATGACGTTCTCGAGCGCCGAAAACTCCGGCAGCAAGTGGTGGAACTGAAAAACGAAGCCGATCGTTCGGTTTCGAAACGCTGCGAGCTTGCGCGACGAGTACCGAGTGACGTCCTCGCCTTGAAAACGCACGGTCCCTCTCGTCGGCAGGTCGAGCGTTCCAAGCACGTTGAGCAAAGTGCTCTTGCCTGCCCCCGAAGGACCTACGACGGCAAGCATCTCCGCCCGGTCGATTCGCAAGGACACATCTTGGAGGACCTGAAGCGTGGCGCCATCGCGTGTGTACGCTTTCGAAGCAGCCGCAACCTCCACGAAGGCCACCCCCGCGCGAACGTCACTCGTCGCTTGCGCCGCCAAAGCGGACGCAGCGTCAATCGGTGTCGAAGTAAGCGAGTCGGAGATATCCACGAACCTGAGTTTCAGCGGTTACAAAAGGCCCGCAGGCCTACTACACGCCACGAAGCGCGTCGACAGGACGCGTTCGGCTCGCAAGTAGAGCTGGGAAGATCGCTGCGCACACGCAGACCACGACGCCAGCAACCCCCACAACCGCCAATTCATTCCCGTCGAGATGGATCGGAACTTTCTTGATGTAATAGACCGATCCGTTCATCGGAATTCCGACACGGTCCCCCAAGAAACACAGCGTGGCCCCCAGCGCGAGCCCGAAACCCGACCCCAATATCCCGAGAAAAAAGCCATCGAGCAGAAAGATCGCGACGATCGATTTTGGCTCCGCACCGAGTGCTTGCAAGACTCCCACAAGCTGAAGCTTCTCCTGCACGAAGAGCGTAATGGTCGCAAACGGGCAAAACCCCGCGACTACGATTCCAATTCCCAGGAACAAAAACATCGCGAGCTTCTCGAGCTCGAGCGCCCCGAACAGTCGTGCGTTGAGCTGTTGCCAGGGGCGTACTCGTAGGTCAGCTAGGGCTGGATCGGATCGTCGCAGTCGGGCTCCGACATCGCGCGCGACGTCATCCGCGTCTTCGAGGCGCGAGACGCGCAGGTCGATCCCGCTAATCTTGTCGCCGAGCTTGAGGAACTCCTGAGCCGCGTGAAGGTCGATGATCGCCAGCTTCATGTCGAACTCGAAGAAGCCGGTGTAGAAAACCCCGGCCACTCTGAACGGTCGTGACTTGGGAACAGGTCCTGTCGGACCCAGCTCTCCAAGCGGGGAGATGACGCTGATGTCGTCACCGAGCGAAACGCGAAGCGCGTGCGCTAGCTCGCGACCGATGATGATGCCCGGATAGGTCGGCCGTGCGCGCTGAAATGGTTTCTGCGTGACCGTGGGGAACGGATCAAACGGCGATGGTTCTGTTCGGCCAACAGCCCGTGGCGCGCCCGCATCACGACCGCGGGTGCTCGCGAACAGAGAGTCGAGCAAAGCGGTCATGCCGACGTTTACCCCCCCGTCGGGGCGGGCGCGCGCCGTGACGGGCTTCGGCGGCGGCAGCTTGGCCGCAGGCTTGCCGCGATCTTCGTCGGTGAGGATGCTGATCGACTCGTTCCACGCAGCGTCGACTTCTTCAGGCGGCAACGTGAGGAGCTTCTCGGGATGTTTTAGGTACTCGAGACGCCCGGCCCGCAGGTTTTGCGGAAGCCGCGTCACGTGACCGATCGTGTCCGGGTCGACGCCGCGCAAGACGACACCTTCGCGATTCGTCGAGCTCGTGAGCATCACCTCGCCAGAGATGAACGGTGATGCCGCGCGAACATCAGGCGACTGGCGAACTTGAGCCAGCAACGCGTTCCAGTTTTCGATCGGCTGATCCTTGCGATCGATCGTGACGTGCGCGTACTGCCCGAGAATTTTCTGCCGCAGGTCGTGACGGAAACCGCCCATGACGGAAAGCACGACGACGAGAGCAGCCGAAGCGAGCATGACGGCAAGGAACGAGAGCGCTCCGATCACCGTAACGAAACCGCTCTTGCGAGCTCGCAATAGCCGCACCGCGACGAGAGCGCGAAAATCCATCCGCTCGAGCCAATCGAGCAAGCGCGGGACCAGAACGACAAACAGAACGATGACGACAAGCGCGCCAACCCCCACTTGAATGAGTGCGGTCTGCGCCTCGGGCGTAATCACGTAGGAACCTCGGGTCGAAGCAACGGAAAGAACAGAACGTCGCGAATCGACTCACTGTTCGTGAAGAGCATGGTCAGGCGATCGACGCCAAGGCCGAAGCCGGCAGCGGGCGGCATTCCGTGAGAGAGAGCTCGGATGTAGTCCGCGTCGAAGTCCATCGCTTCTTCGTCGCCGCGTTGTCGATTCGAAAGCTGCGCGTTGAATCGATCC
>CAZWQH010000077.1:0-14764 GCA_964635815.1 uncultured Sandaracinaceae bacterium | reverse complement strand
ATGTACTCCATCGACGCAGAGGTATCGACGAGGAGCATTACGACGGGACGAATTCCGCGAATGTCAGGGCCGCTGACAACCTGCGCCGAGGCCGTCCCGTGTGAGACGATGGCACACATCCCCAAGGCCGAGATGATCCGGAGCGCGTTCATCCACGACACGCTTATCGCGCGTTTCGATCGCGCGAGAGTTCGCGCGGTGGATTGGCTATCGAGAGCATTCTGTATCGACCTCATTTGACGTCTCTCCTCTGGCTTACTCCGAAACGTGTCCATCGTAGTTTCCGACCGCTCGCGCGCCCGACTGGTAAGGATTCTCAAGCTCATCTTCCGAACGGCCCCACCATGATGTGCGCGCGAGACTCAGAAACAGTCTCGTTGATCTGGCGTGCATCACCGACGTACGTGTTCGTTCGGTCCGTTGCTCCGCTCCAAGTCCCGATACGCGTACGAGCGCGTGCTGTCAGCGTTGCAAACATGTACTGGAGATTTCCGCCGCCATCCGCCCGGCTTCCGACCACGGCACCACCGAAGATGTAGTCATCGTTGATGTCGACCGCGAAGTCGGGCTCGTACGCACTCTGGGGTCCGAGCGCAGGATGCGAGTCGGCATGTTGCTCGATCGGGCGCGCCGTCGCGGCACTGAAGTCCTGGAGATACACGCGGTAGCCATGCTTGCCCGCCGCGAGCGCAGGCTCGTTCGGCGACATGTTCGGAGCGGTGGACATCTGCATGGCGCGAACGACAGCTGCGGGTCCGATCGTATCGATCATGCCCATGGTCGAACCGAGCGCTGCTTCCGCGACGTAGCCTGTTTGGATGCGTTGACGCATGAGTCCCGCGCCTCGGAGCTCCGCGGACGTCGCGTGAATCGAGAACATCGCCGTCGCGGATGCCATCAAGATGACAAGCATCGTGACGAGCATCGCGGCGCCTTCTTCGCGCTGAGGTCTCACGACTGCTTGCAGGTCGGCAGCAGAGCGATTGTCTTTTCTGTTTAGTGTTGCGTTCATTTTTGTTTGCAGCTCGTGGATGGGGCAGGTCAGGTCAGCGAATGTTGGGGGTGAGGATCTCTTGTCGCAGCGAGCGAACGCGCGCAGAGCCTTCCGCAGTCGGACTCACTTTGTAACTGATGAGTGGGCTGTTCGGCGCGACAGCGCGCGGCACGAATGGGAAAGACGGGTCTTGCCGATTGGATCGAATCGCGACCTCAGCGATCACAGCGCGAACACGTTCGGGAGTAGCAGCCACCTGTACGTTCACATCGTCGAGTGCAAGCGACGCCGCGGCATCGTCCAGTCGCACAAGCGCAGCCGGGAGGTCGGGATCTGGCTGCTGGTCAACGATGAAGTCGATGTCCAGCATCGCGAGCATGTCGGAGATGATCACTGGCGCCGTGAACTGCGCTGCCAGCGCGCCGCCTGTCGGAGCGATCTCGTTGCGCACCAGGTACGTGCGAAGCGAGCCCTTCGCCGTCTCCGTTGCAGCCGTTTCCGTTGAAACGGTTGGGAGGTTCGCCGAGAACGCGCCGTCCGCCGCAAGCGATCGCGCTCCCCAGCGAATGCTCGAGAGCACGGAGATGGTGGCACCATCCGCGAGACCGCCGGTGCAGGTACCCCCGATGGGAATCGGCGACGCGAGCGTGACCGACGCGGCGAGGGCATTCACCCCTGCGACCCGGTTCATGAAGATGTTGCCCGCGGTGGTCGTGAGCTTCACCGCGCGACCGACGACGAAGACGTTGGTGAACGCCGCGGTGTCGATCGCGGCGCCGGTCGGCATGAACGCGCGACGAAACGCTTGCCAGTTTTGTTGAAGGAAGATCTGATTGCCGCCCGCGCTCACGCCGATGATCAGGAACTGCTCCGGAGTGGCGTAGCTGCCGTTGAGGATCAACGTATCCGCCTCAGAACCGTTCGCTGCGTTGTTTGGAAGGCGATTGTTCATCTGACCGTCGATGAAATTGATCGCCTGCACCTCGAAACCGCCAGGAGGAGTCCAGCAGCGCTGCGAGCGCCGTGAGTTGCCCACGCCCAGGTAACCTGCGCGAGCAATGTCCGACCGAAGAAGCTCGGATGCCAAGCGCACGGAGGATTGCGCGACTGACACGCGCGACTGCTCGTGGAAGTGGCGCGTAGATGCGTTTCCAACGAAGTAGATCGAGGAGATCGCGATCGCACCTGCTGTGAGCGCAACCATGAGCTCAAGCAACGTAAAGCCGGATCGTGAAGAGTTGGGCGTCATTGCCGTGGAGTCCATCGCAAGAGAGTGGAAAGGTAGAACTTCTTGTACGTCGGGTCGGCATCGATGCCTCCCGGGGGCGTACAGTCGGCGGGCATTAGGCCCGCGTTGCGCGGCCAGAAGATGAGGACATCCGCGCGCATTGTCTGACCAGGATTGACCCACTGAAGGCGATAGTCCGCACAGAAGAATACGGCTGCATCCCCGACCGCGAGCTCTGCTCCAGTGAATGAAAAATTCGGCGAGTCCGACGCAACACTGGTGGGCCCGGTAGCCTGCCAGGCGGCAACACCGTTCTCGGGTTGAACGACCGTAAGCATCGGCGGCAGTGTGGGAAGCGCGGCCGCAGCTGTGGCGGAACCAACATTCCAGCGCAGGGCTTCGCGACGAAGTCGCTCCATCCAAGTTCGTGCAATGGTTTGCGCGACCGCAAGCTCACGCGCTTCGCGATTCGCCTTCGTCGCGGTGGTTTGCATCCCAATCAATCCGACGGCGCCGACGGTCATGATCGCAACCGCGATCATGACTTCGAGAAGCGTGAACCCGCTCGACTCACGACGCGAAACATTCGAGGGAGCGTTCCTAGTCATCGCATGATCCCCGCGGTTCCATTCGCATAGATCGCGATATAACGCTCGGTATCGGTGTGGTTGAACCCGCTCGAAATCGTGTGCGGACACACGCCGAACGTCCATCCACCGCCAGGCGTCGCGTTCGTGAAGTTCACGCCCGCAGTCGTCCGCCATCGAACGATGTTGCTCGGTTCGATACAGATGTCGAACTCGCCTGAAGGTCCGGTGCGAAGCCGGGCATGCGACCAGGCGTTCGCCGAGTAGTATTTGTTGTGGTTGAACCGAACCTGCCCGATACACGAGTTGTTCGCGGCACCGCAGGCCACCGTTGTGATGTTGGTGGATTCCCAGTTCGGTCCCGCACCGCATCGGTTCGATGTGCCTCGAAAAGCGGTAAACGTCCCGTTACTGGCGGTGCGCATTCGGATCAGGACCGCCCGGTTGTAGGCAAGGCCCTCAGACTTCGCCTGACGGATCAGCTTGACCACGTCCTGGGCGAGCATGTTCTGCTTACGGTCAAACATGGCCTGCATGATTCCGGGGCCCACAGCTGCCGACATGACCCCAATGATGACCACCGCGATCATGAGCTCGAGAATCGTGAACGCAGCGACCGAGCGGCGAGCTGCCACTCTGCGAGCCTCGGTGTGCGTTGCGGTGGGTTTTCGTGGGATAAACGGCATGTGCCCCCTCCATTTGTGCAACACCCGTACCGCTCCCGGATTCGGGTGGATCATTCGTGGTTCCCTCGCAACGGGGGTACCGCCGCCCGCACAGGATGCGTCGCACGGAAAAAGTTGCGGAGCGATCCCTTGGTCGAGCGCTGAGACGGCCTTCACGCCACGAGCGCGCGAAACCTCCCCAAAAACGTGAGCTCGACCTGTCTCGCTGGGTTCTGGGAGCCCAGAGCTAGGCATTCCTTGCATATCCGGGGAACATATCCCACCCTACGCGCTCTTTCGCGAAAGTGGCGGAATGGCAGACGCGCTGGATTCAGGTTCCAGTGGGGTAACACCTGTGAGGGTTCAAGTCCCTCCTTTCGCACAAGTTGTTTGAGGATTCGTAACCAGGAAGGCTCACACGTCGTGTTTTCGCTACGCGAACACGACGGGCTTGTCCGGTACGTCGTGTTTTCGCCGCGCGAACCAACGGCCTGCTCTGCAATCTCGTTACCTAAGCAGATGCGTAAGTGTTCCGCTCGCACGCTTCGCGAACGTCAGTAAACTCTCGCCTCCGTGCGCTCACCGCTACCCTTCCTCGCATTCCTGCTCGCTACTGGTTGCGCTGCGACCTCGAGTGATGTCCCAGACGCGTCGACCCTCGATGCGCGTTCAAACTCCGGCGCGTCGACCCGCGTGGATGTGCAGAGTTTCGACTTGGGCTCGGTACGAGTCGACGCCCTCTCGTCGCCGGCGGATGTGTCGCTCCCCGACCTGCCGCCACCACCGGACGCGCGCCCGAGCGATGGCGCGCTCGCCGGCGATGCGCCTACGGCAGCGCATGACGCCGCACCGGACGCAACGCTGCCGCGGATGGATCCGGCAGACGTCGGCGTGAACATCTACGACATCATGGGTTGCTACACAGGATGGAACGGGATGACACCCGCAGATGGTCGGCGTGCTCTCGAATCCGTTCACGCGGCACGTCTGGGACACGTGCGCTTCAACGCGAGCGGATGGCGCGGGCGCGACGCGATGCTCTTTGGTTGGCCGGGAAACCGCGAACTCTACCTGGCTGCTTTCGACCGGCTTGTTGCCGACGCCGAAGCAGTCGGCGTGAAGCTGATCCCGAGCCTGCTCTGGGGTCGTGAAGCATTCTCAGATTTCCATCGAGAGCCCATTCAGGCGCTCTTCACGCCAGGAAGCCGAACGCGAGTTTCCGTGGACGCGTATCTCACCGAGGTGGCGTCTCGGTATCGAACCTCGAACGCGATCCTTGCCTGGGAGATCACGAATGAGCTCAACCTCATCGCCGATGTAAGTGTGATCTGCGACCAGTGCGACATCCCGCGCGTAGACGGTCGCGGGCGCTGTGGCTTTTGGGAAGAGCTCGGCGATCCCTGCCGCCGCACAGACGAAGACAATGTCTATCTGTGCAACAACTGCCGCGGTCGATCAGAGACCGTGCAGGACATCACGCAGTTTCTTCAGACGATCGCGACCACGATTCACGCTGCCGATCCCGTCCACCCGGTCGCCTCCGGCCATACCGCTCCGCGTCCATATCAACGTCATCTCGCGGACGATGATGGTTGGGTCGCGGACTCGCTCGCTGATTTCGAATGGGCGATCGACCGGCTTCACCCTCCCGCGATCGATTGGGTGACTGTTCACAACTACTCGCACCTGGAGTCCGCTCGGCCTGGGATGCTCGGACCGGAAGACCAGATCCGTGTGGCGGCCCGCTACGCAGCTCGAACCGGAAGACGTTTGTACGTGGGCGAGCTTGGTGAGCCCCAGGAACACTGCCCGGCGAACCTCGGGTGTCGGGCCGATACGACGCGTACCGTCGCCCGTGCGGGGCTCTACGAATCCGAGCGCGCAAACGCGATCGTGTCGATGTGGACCTGGTCCATTACTCCGGGAATGTGCTCGACGAGCGAAGACTGCCTGACGATTCATCCGAACGATGGGTTGGCCAATCTCGCCACGCTGTTTGCGGATCGACGACGCCATCCGGTGACTACGTTCAACACCGTCACCCGCGCGACCATGACGGGCGCTCTCACATGGACGAACGGCGGACGCGGCGAGGTCCGTAGCACCGAAGCGGACCCGCTTGGAACGTTTACGCGCGTACGCTCGTCACGAGACATGGGAGCGACAACATTCTTGCTAAGCGACCACGTCGAGCGCGCGTTGGGCGCCCGAGCGGATACGGACAAATTGGTTGCGCGCGTTTCGCTGCGCGTGCAAGCAACGGACCGAGATGCCGGTGCACCGAGCACGAACGCAGTCGCGCTTCGTGTTCTGGGAACCAACGCAGCGGGCGTCGATGTATTCGTTTCACCGGACTACCCGCTGAATCCGCGAGAGGATTCGCTTCTCCTACAAATCGCTGGCTCAGTGGTGACGACGACGATCCCCGTCATGCTCGGCGCCGAGTACACCCTGCCGGACGATGTCGTGAATGTGCGGTTCCGATTCGAGATGGCCAGGAATGTCACCCTGGACGTCTTCGAGATCTCTGCACGGTTTCACTAGAGCGTGCGACGACTAATAGCCGCGTGCTGCTAGCCCAGTGATCAGCGAACCGTAGAAGCCGAACCGATTGAATGAGGGCGAGTCACCCATGATCTCGTCGCCGACTTCGTCGAGATGGTCCGCGGCAACGCAGCCTTGGAAAACTCCCCATCGCGCGCTCACGACTGTCACGAACCCATCGTTCGGCTCCATCGAGGCGGGCGTCGTGGTTAACCATTCTCCGTTTCGCTTGATGCCGCCGACGATGAGCGCGGGCGCAGCAAGCAACGCGTGCATGTTGTCGGTGTTCTTGAATGCGTCGCCGCAAACTCCGTTCACGGGTTCGTCGACGCCCGGAACGTTCGCGACTCCCGCCCAGGATTGATAGAAGACGCGGGGGTCATTTGGGTGCGTGCGATTGAACTCGGCAGCTCCACGAGTCGAAAGGTTGCGAAGGGCACCCCTGACCTCTGCAGTCGGCGCGGACGCGTTGTACTTCGCGCCCAGCCACGTCAGAGCCTCGTTGATCGCCCGAGCCGCCTGAGGATTGTCCGGCATATCGAGCGCGGCGTCGGCAGCGTGTGTGCCGCGATGCGGAGTCGAAATCGTCGTAACGGACGCAACCCGATCC
This sequence comes from uncultured Sandaracinaceae bacterium, assembly GCA_964635815.1. Taxonomy (GTDB): domain Bacteria; phylum Myxococcota_A; class Polyangia; order Polyangiales; family JADJQN01; genus CAZWQH01. Next base: position 8,136 of record CAZWQH010000077.1, on the reverse strand, counting down.
CCGTACCCAAGCGTGGAAATCAGCTCACGCGCATCCAGTCCGCCCATCGAGTGCGCGACGATGTTCACTTTGCCCGCGTGCGTCTGCGACAGAATCGTCTCTACACGCTCGGCGAGCCGCCGCGCACGCTCGGTCACGGGAGCAAACGGCGGGACCTCGGTTTCGAATACAGCCACGTGCATTCGCTCCAGCTCGCTCTTCACGCCCGCGAAATGGAAGAGACGCTTACTCCCCGCGAACCCGTGAACGAAGACGACCGGATACCGCGTTGCGCTCACGGTCGCGCTTGCCTGCCTCACCTCGCGCTTGCATGCAGCGATCAAGATCAAGCCAACGCAAAAAGCACAGCGCAACATACTCAGCTCGGCTTTGATCGAGAGCTCGCTGCGCTGCGAAGACGGTCTTTGACGCGTTCGAGATCTTTGGCTTGAACGCTGACGACCGTGGGCATGCCGCCTTCGATCCCAAGGAGAGCCAGCAGGTTGAGCCCACTATCGAACGGTGTCGCAACAGTGACGGTGTTCTCATCGTGCACCAGCGCGATGGGAGCGCGTTCCTGACCGATCAGAAGCAAACGTGTTTTGTCGAACGGTCTGCGCGCACCGCGTGCGTCACAGACCGCAAGGTCGCCGTCGATCACGTACTTTGTCGCCATCGAGCGCGCTTCGTCTTCCAGCGCACGAAGCTCTTCACCCGCGTCGCGCAGCGTACGAAACAGCTCGGTGTCGGTGGCACCACCGGCGAGAAATCGGACTACGAGACCGCGAGTGCCGTCATCCTTCAAGCGTGCGCGGAGCGCGCGATCCAGGGTGTCGGCTCGGTCGCTGGGGGTCCCAAGACGAGTATCGATTGCGCGCGCATCGTCATCGGCGCCGGGATACGGCTCGACACCATCGCGAATCCATTTCGCGGCCGAGCACAATCCATCGAAATCACCGTGACAGCAGATTGTTTCGATTCGGCCAGCCCGCGCAACGAGCTCTGGCGTCACCATTTCGGGGCAAGCCCCGTGCTCGGCCTTGGTCGAAAGAACGAATCGCGGATCGTTCGCGTAATCACGGTGACGCACGTGGTCGTGATGATCGACCCACATCGCGAGGCGGTCGCCGAGATGCTTGATGAACGGGAGCGTCGTTTTCTCGAAGCTCGCTCCGCCAGTTCCATCCGCCGCGAAAGCGAGGTCGAGCACGACGACGCGGCCGGGCAAATCCGAGGCACGAGGCAATCGGCGCGGCGTGCTGAACGCGAGAAAGGGGAACGACTTTTCGATCATGAACGCTGTTCAGCATTGCAACCGACCCGTGGTTGGTCCAGCACAAAACCGTTCGTGCTATCTCACGGAGCGTGAGCACAGGAATCATCGCGGCAGTCTTGTTCGCCGCGATGCTCCACGCGCTGTGGAACGTCGCGCTCAAGTCCAAGGGAGATCCCGTTATCGGTCTCGCCATCGTCCTCGGAGTGGGCGCGGTCGTCGTGTTCCCGTTTGCAATCCTGCTGCCCACTATGGATCGAGCAGGATGGGATTGGCTGATGCCCTCGCTCGGAGTGCATTTCGCGTATCACATCGCACTGACGCGCATCTACAGCGAGGCGAGCCTGGCGGAGGCTTACCCGATGACGCGCGGGCTCGGACCTGTGCTCGTGACCGCCGCGAGCAGCATCATCGCCAAAGAGGTTCCGAGCGCAGTGACTCTGCTGGGAATCTTTTTCGTTAGCGCCGGTGTCGTGTCGATGCGGCGCCCCAGGACCGCTCAGAGCACGGGAGGCGGGCGACGTCTGGTCACGCTCGCCGTCATCGCGGCCTCGTTGATGGCGGGCTGCCACGTGCTTGATGGCCTGGGCGCCCGCGCATCGAAGCATCCGATTACGTACGCGTGCTGGATCCAGTCGCTCGAGGCGATCGGATTCGTGGCGTATGTGCTCTACACGCGTCGCGCACAACTGCGCGCGCTGGATAGAAGCTTTGTCATTCGCAACGCCGTCGCAGGTCTGTTTGCGAACGCTGGGTACTCCATCGTGCTGTGGGCCATGTCACAAGCAACGCTCGGCGCCGTGGCCGCGCTGCGAGAGTCTTCGATCGTGTTCGTCGTGATTTTCTCGCGCTTGCTCTTGAAGGAACCAATCGACAAGCGGCGCGCTACGTGCGCGCTGATCATTGCGTGCGGAGCGGCATTGGTGGCTGCATCCGCGCGTGCTCGAGTTCCGATGGATCGTGGGCACAAAACACCCGGACTGCAGGCTCACGTTGAACGAGCTCACGAAGTCTGCGCTGGTTTGCGAACATTTGCGCGCGATTGAACGCGACCAGTCGCGAAAAACTGCGCAGCGTCCCGTTGGATGTTCCGTCGCGAACGTCCGAGCTCTGGTAGTACGCATCCCCCGCGTGAAGCAGCCATCCACGATCACTGTCGACTGCAACGCCCATGTGACCGCGGGAGTGTCCGCTGATCGGAACCAGCAGAATCTCAGGCGGCAGACCTTCGATGCCGCGAACGCACTCGAACCCGTTCCACGACTCGCCTGCGGCGACGACGTGCGGCTGCCACTTTGGCGAGTGGGCCCATTGCGCGGAGACGTACCGAGTTCGATCGTTGAACGTGGCTTTGGCGAGCGCGCCATCGACCTCGGCTTTCATCACGTGGACCCGCGCGCCGGGGAAATCCGTCAAGCCGCCCGCGTGATCGAGGTCGAGATGAGTGATGACGAGATCCGTTACATCCGCGCTCTTGAAGCCAAGCGCTTCGATCTGTCGCTTGGCCGTCAGCGCCAAGTCGTGTTGCACACCAATGCTGAACCGAAACGACGCGGGTAGCCGACTGGGGTTCACGAGATCGGCTTCGCCGAAGCCGGTATCCACGAGCACGAGTCGACCGCCCGTTTCGACCAGCAGACAGTGGCACACCATCTTCTCTATGCCGAAGACGCGCGGAGCGAGGGGACACATGGTTCCACAGCTCAGGTGATGAACGCGCATGGGCACGTCCTACCGAGTTCAATTGCTTGTGTAAAGCCTGCGCCAACGAATGAATGCAGCCGCGGGAAAGAGCGTCTATGCTTCGCTCGGATCGAGAAACGAGAGAACACGATGCGATCAAACACACTCACAGTACTTATGTGCTCGAGCCCGCGTCCGACGCTCATGCTCGGTGTCTTTGTGCTGCAAACTGCGTGCACGGTTGGGCTTGTCCGCCCGCGCCGAGCGGTTGTGGTCACAAGGCCGGTGGTCGTGCAACCAGCGCCGCGACAGGTCTACGTTCAGCCCGCTCCGCAGCAGGTCTACGTTCAGCCCGCTCCGCAGCAGGTCTACGTTCAACCTGCGCCCGCGCGAACCGTAACCGTCCAAACCGCTCCGCAGCCTGTCTATGTTCAGCCCGCGCCAGTGCGGACGGTAGCGGTGCAGACTTCGCCGCAACCGGTCTACGTCCAACCCGCGCCAGTGCGCACGGTCACGGTGCAATCCGGGACAATCCATTCGGGCTCTGCGACCGTGCAAACCGGAAGCATCCACTCTGGTTCGGCGACGGTTCAGACAGGAACGGTTCACGGATCGGGAAGCGCGCAGAGCGGAAGCATCAACTCTGGAACCGCCACGGTTCAGACCGGGGCAGTGAACACCGGATCCGTTCGCGTTGCTCCGAACACTGTCACCACCGTCACGACCAACAGCGGTAGCACCGTCCTCGTCGGCTCATCGAACGTGAACGGCAGCGCTACCGTGGCCGCTCCCACTGTCGTTGGGACGACCACGGTCACAGCAAATCCAGTCGGCGTTTCGCCCGTCGGAACGACCACGGTGATCACGACCACTCCCGGCGTTGCGCCGCTCACGTGCTCCGTCGCGCGGCCTGCGCAGGCAGTCCGAGGGGGGTACCTCGTGATTTCCGGCAGCGGTTTCTCGTCTTCGAATCGCGCTTTCATTGAGAACACGAATCTCGTGCTGGAACGGGCGCAGCCGAACGAGTTGCTCGTTCAGGTGCCGACCATGGCGGGTAGCGGCAACGTCTCGGTCGAGGGCCCGAATGGGCGGGTGCAGTGCGGCCGCGTCGAAGTCATTCGCTAGAACGGCCTCGCACGGGTCGTCTCCCACCCCGCGACGGTGCGTGCTAGTCATCACGCAAGATGACCGACACAGTCGCCGTAATCGGAACCGGAACGATGGGCCGCGGAATCGCCCAGGTCGCAGCGCAATGCGGCTTTCGGGCGGTGATGTTCGACACTCAATCCGTCGCAATCGAGAACGCATTGAAGGCGACCCGCGAAGGGGTGGAAAAGCTCGCCTCGAAGGGCAAGCTGAGCGCGACGGATGCGGACCGAGCCAAGGAAAACCTGGCCGCGGAGCCGGACCTCGAGCGCGCGGTGCGCGATGCCGCGTTCGTCGTCGAAGCGATCCCTGAGCGGATCGACCTCAAGCTCGACCTCTTCGGAAGGCTCTCGAAGATGACACGGCCCGATGCCCTGCTAGGAACGAATACGTCGTCGCTCAGCGTGACCGAGATTGCGGGTGCCACTAGCGATCCCAGTCGCGTGGTCGGTCTTCATTTCTTCAACCCCGTTCCGCTGATGGAGCTCCTCGAGATCGTGCAAGGAATGCGAACCTCGGACGCGACCATCGCTCGAGCTCGCGACTTTGCGACGAAGCTCCAGAAGAAGCCGATCGTGGTGCGCGACTCACCAGGGTTTGCAACCAGCCGTCTCGGCGTCGCGATCGGGGCTGAGGCGATTCGGATGCTCGAGTCCGGAGTTGCGTCCGCCGAGGACATCGATACCGCGATGGAGCTCGGCTATCGCCATCCAATGGGACCGCTCAAGCTGACCGATCTCGTCGGGCTCGACGTGCGCCTAGCTATTCTTGACCACCTGCATCGAGAAGTCGGCGAGCAGTTCCGCGCTCCTTCCTTGCTGCGTCAGATGGTGCGCGCAGGAAAGCTCGGTAAGAAGTCCGGCGAAGGCTTCTACAAGTACTAGAGAGCTGTGCGAACGCTCCTTCTAGGACTGGACTGCGTTCCCACGTCGCTGCTCGTCGATCCTCGGTTGGAGCTCCCCGCGATACGCAGCGTCATGAGTCGCGGGATCTTTGGCGACCTGCGATCCGTGGCGCCCCCCATCACGCTCCCCGCGTGGACTTGCATGCTGACGGGCAAGGACCCCGGCGAGCTCGGCATCTACGGCTTTCGTGAACGTGTCCACGGCACCTATGACGCTCGCATCGTCGACCGCGCGCACGTCCTTGTCCCTCGCGCCCAGGACCTAGTCGATCAAGCCGGCTACCGCACCGCGAGTCTTTGGGTGCCGCCATCGCACCCGCTTCCCTCGAATCAACGGCGTGACGAGCTCGCGTGCTTCCTCTCGGGGGCTGACAGTGCGCGCGCGACTCCCGCAAGTCTGGGCCGAGATCTCGAAGCCGAGTTTGGTTCACTCCACGTGGACATCGAGGCTCATCGTTCTGGATCGGAGAGCGATGTGTTCGAGCAATGCCTCGCGCTCATGCGTCATCAGATGAGCGTGCTTCGGTGGATCTGGAAGCGTCGCGCGCCCGATCTCTTGTGCTCGGTGCTCATCGCGCCAGATCGTTTTCATCACGCGTTCTGGGATGCGTTCGACACGTCGCATCCGCGGTATGCGACCACGACCCAGGCCAAGCGACAACGGTTCCTTGATTTCTACGCAGAGCTCGATCGAGAAGTAGGGGCGCTGCTCCCGTTGATCGACGACCAAGCGCTGCTCGTGCTGGCGAGCGATCACGGGGCAAAACCCCTACACGGCGCGTTCGCAATCAATCAATGGCTGGTCGAGAAGGGTTTTCTCGCGCTCAAGGCTCCGGTTCATCAAGTCACCAAGATCGAACCTGCGATGGTCGACTGGTCTCGATCGGTTGCGATTGCGGACGGAGGGTACTGTGCACGCATCTATTTGAATCGCGTGGGGCGGGAGCCAAACGGCATCGTACGCGACGAGGAGATGCACGAGATCCTCGCACGCCTCGAACGAGGTCTGCTGGAGATCGGCGGAAAAGACTCCGCGCCGTGGAAGACGCGCGTTGCACGACCCGGCGAACTCTACCGTGCGACCCGCGGACGAGCGCCCGACCTTCTCGTGTTCCTGGACGACCTCGGTATTCGCGCGGCTGGCACGCTAGGACACCCCGAGCTGCACCTACCGAACAACGACACCGGTTTCGACACTTGCAACCATGACTGGCTCGGCACTTACGTTGCTGCCGGTCCCCGCATCCGAGCGACCGGGCGGAGCATCGAGCGCGAGATCTACGACGTCGGCGCGACGCTCCTTACCGCATGCGACGTCCCGCAACCGAATGACTGGCGTGGTCGTTCTTTCTTTCAGGTGCTTGACCTTCCGCACGCAGACGTAAAAACACGCTGAGTGTCTGCTCGTTCCCTGATCATCGGCATCGATGGCGTCGGTCTGGATCTCGTCGAGGCGATGGGGCCTGCGATGCTTCCCAACCTTCATCGTCTGATGTCCGAGGGTGCGTTCGCTGCGCTCGAGAGTGTGCTGCCCTCCGCAACGCTTCCCAACTGGGCCACGTTCCTGACGGGGCGAAATCCTGGCGAGCACGGCGTCTTCGACTTCACGACGCGAAACGGGTACCGAATTGCGTTCACGGGAGGCACGGTGCGCGCGGTTCCGACGTTCTTCTCGGAGCTGGATGCCCGCGGACATGTTTGCGCGGTGATTGGCTTTCCGGGTACGTGGCCACCCGAGCAGCTTCAGCACGGCTTGTTCGTCAGCGGGTGGGACTCTCCCGTCGCATTCGAGGCAGACAGCTCGTACGTCTGGCCCCACGCCGCGTTTCCCGAGCTGGTGAAGAGATTTGGACCTCTCACATTCGACGACGCGGACGAGTTCCACGCAGACCGCGGCGACTTTCACGACTTGCTCCCAGGAAAGCTGATCGCGCGCGTCGAGAAGCGTGCTGCGCTCGGAGCGAGTCTCCTGAACGACAAGGAATGGGACGCGTTCGCGATCTACTTCGGCGAAACGGACACGGCTGCTCACCATCTCTGGCCCTTCCACGACTCGGCGTCTCCGCGACGTCCGCAAGCACTCGCATTGGAAGCCCCGACTCGTCTCGAGCTCGTCTACATCGCGATCGACCAAGCCATTGCGGAGCTTATCGAGGCTGCCGGCGAGAACGCGGAAATCACGATCGTGAGCGATCACGGATCGGGCGGATCGTCGGACAAAGTGCTGCACCTCAATCGCGTGCTTGGCGAAGCTGGACTCCTCGCATTTCGCGAACGAACACCACGCAGCTCGGCTGCCCGTGGGCTGAAGAACCTGGCGCTTCGGCATCTGCCTCCCGTCGTTCGCGATCGCGCCTTCCACGCGTTCGACCGTGCATTGCCAGGTTGGCTCGAGTCCAAAGCGCGTTTTGCTTCCATCGACATGGATCGAACGCTCGCATTCAGCGACGAGGTGAATTACTTCCCCGCGATCCATCTCAACGTCGAAGGGCGTGAGCCTCGTGGGTTGGTGCATCCAGACAAGCGCGAAAGCGTCAGCCGCCAGGTCGACGCAGCGCTCGATGCACTCACCGATCCTTGGACAGGACGGCGAGTCGTACGCAAGACGTGGCGCAGAGAAGAGCTCTACTCGGGACCGCATTGCGAGCGAGCACCGGATCTCGTGATCGAGCTCGAGCTTGATCGGATTCAGAGCGTGGACGCTCGAACCAATGCAGGTACGTCCTCAAGCTATTCGTACAATCTCATGCCTTCACACGATGCGGGCGCGTCCTTTACACGATTGCGAGACGCGGATCTTCTTGGCCGCAAAGGACGCAGCCTAGCGGGTAGCCATCGCGCGTTCGGTATCTACGTGGCTCATGGTCCGCAGGTCCCGAGAGTGGGGCGGACAAACATGACGATCGAGAACGCAGGCAAAGACGCGTATGCGCGCGCATTGGGCACGCGCACGCCTGGGCACATCGAGGATCGTAGCGTGACCACTCCTCTGTCCGGGACGCCACAAAAGAAAAACGCGCAGGTGGAACGTCGCCTGCGCGCTCTCGGCTACATCGAGTAGCTACCGGACTGGGCTGGCCTTGAGCGCGGCCTTCCCGTCTTTTGCGTAGACGGTAAAGCGGACGCCTTGAACGCCCTTCTGGCTCATGAG
>CAZWQH010000076.1:0-14765 GCA_964635815.1 uncultured Sandaracinaceae bacterium | reverse complement strand
GCCGAAATCCGAACCACGAGCAAGGAGCAAGGCCTTAAGAGCGTGTCCTAATGGCTCATCCGTGGTCCGAGTGAAGCGCACGTTCCACGTCGAAATGTGCACATGTGTGCCCGAGCCGCTCGGGCCCTCTGTCGGGCTCGCCGTCACGGATCGGCCAAGTGCGGCGGCGATTGCCGGGCGGCCGTACACCACGCTGTGCTCTCCGAGCAGGATGATTTTGCCGGGCGCTTGTACGTTCACGATTCCCCGGGAGCGATTCTCCAACGTCCGAGTCGATGCGCAAACCGACAGCCACGAAAACCGTCCCCGCAAGCGGACTTCTGAGAAGACTTCGAACAGGTTAACCACTATAACTAACCGCGTGAATGCTCTCGAAGAGCTCGCGGCGTTTCGCTCCGCGACGAATGAAAAGCTAGACGCTTTCTTCAAAGAGAAATGCGCTCGGATGGTCGGCCTCGCCGAGCCTGCCGGTTGGTTGGCAGACGGCGCACGCGATCTCAGCATGCGAGGCGGCAAGCGCCTGCGCCCGGCCTTCGTGTTTGCGGCTTACCGAGCCGTGACGGCCGGGGATCGAACGCCAGCGGTGTCGGTAGGCGCAGCGATCGAGCTGATGCAGACGTACCTACTGATTCACGATGATTGGATGGACGACGACATCGTTCGTCGAGGCGGCCCGACCGTTCACCATGCTCTCTCGCAACGCGTTCAGAACAAGAAGCTCGGCGAGTCTCTTGGCATCCTCTCCGGGGATCTGGCCGCGGCGTGGGCGTGGGAGCTTTTCATCGAAGCAGATTTCGGTGCTCGAGCACGAGAAGCCGTGCGGACGTTCAGCCGCGTGCATGAGGAAGTCGTCGCAGGACAAGCGCTCGATCTTGTCGGATCGACGGATGTCGATCGCGTGCACGAGCTCAAGACAAGCAGCTACACGGTGAATGGTCCCATCGCACTCGGTGCAATGCTCGCCAACGCCACGGAAGCGACGAGTGCGACGCTCGCTGCGTTCGCGGCACCAATTGGTCTCGCATTTCAGCTGCGCGACGATGTGCTCGGAACCTTCGGCGATACGAGCATCACCGGCAAGTCGGTTGGTAACGACATCCGTGAAGGCAAGCGCACGGCGTTGATTACGGCCGCGGAGCAGACATTGTCGGCAGCAGACTACGCACGCCTTCGGGTGATTCTTTCGATGCACACCGAGGACCCGAAGATGATCGTGGAGGCGCAAGGTCTTCTTGGTGGCGCGCGTCTACAGGTCGAAGCGCGGATCGATCAACTTCGCTCGAGTGCGCTTCGCGCGCTCGGCGGTCATGCGCAGCTTGGACTCTCGCACCAGGGGAGTGAGCTTCGCGAATCCGGATGCACGATGCTGATCGCAATGGCGCAGCGTGCAACGGAGCGGGTGTCGTGACGGACGGTATCGAGCGCCGCAAGAACGATCACCTGGATCTCTGTGCTACGGACGAAGTGGCGTTTCGCGATCGCACCACGCTGCTCGAGCAAGTGCGCTTCATTCATTGCGCTTTGCCAGAGCTCTCGCTCGACGAGATCGACACGTCTGTTTCTCTTGTCGGAAAAACGCTCCGCCTGCCGCTCGTGATCTCTGCCATGACCGGCGGTACCGAGCGCGCTGCCGAGATCAATCGCGTGCTAGCAGAAGTTGCCGACGAATGTGGCATCGGATTCGGCCTCGGCAGTCAACGGGCAATGCAGAAGGTTCCCGAGACCGCCTGGACATACGACGTCCGCAAGTGGGCGCCCAACGTGCTCTTGTTTGGAAACATCGGCGTGGTGCAGGCGCGCGAACAGAAAACCGAGATGGTGGCTGCGCTCGCAAACGATCTCGGAGTCGATGCGATGTGCATTCACATGAACCCCGCGATGGAGCTCGTTCAGCCCGGCGGAGATCGGGACTTTCGACATGGCGTCGACACTTACGCGCGTTACGTCCGCGATCTAGCCGTTCCGGTCATCGCAAAAGAGACCGGCAGCGGGATCAGTCGCGGTGTCGCCAATGAGCTTGTTCGAGTAGGTGTGCGCGCGATGGATGTTTCCGGCGCTGGGGGGACGAGCTGGGTCGGAGTAGAGACTTTGCGTGCGGATCCCGAAGAGAAGCGGCTCGGCGAAGCTCTTTGGGATTGGGGCATTCCCACCGGGGCATCGGTAACGTATTGCGCACGACCGGGCGTGAGCGTGATTGCGACGGGCGGCGTCAAAACCGGGCTCGATGTTGCTAAAGCCATTGCGCTAGGTGCTACCGCAGGCGGAATCGCGCGACCGTTTCTTCAAGCGTTCAACTCCGGGGGCCGAGCAGAGGTCAGAGCATTCGTTGATCGAGTCGCACGAGAATTTCGCTCGGTGATGCTCCTCGTCGGGGCGAAGAACGTCGAGGCTCTGCGTCGAGCGCCACGCGTCTTGGGCTCGGAATTGGAACGCTGGATAGGCGTCGACGGCTGAGCGGCTAGATCGCGTAGAGCTTTTCGAACAGCACGCTGTTGTCCGACGCAGTAAACGCGACCCGAACGCCGGCGTTTGGATCGAAAGTGAGCACCGTGTAGTTGTTGTCGCCGGAGGCGTAATCGAACTGCGGCGTATTGCATGCGGCGGCTAGATCACTCGGCGTCTGCGCGCCGGGGCCCGCAAGAATCTCGATCGCGGACGAACCGACTCCGCTCGGCGACACACGGCCCGCGCTGCCGAAATGGAAATCGCCCGAAACCCAGATCACTCCTGGAATGTCTTCGGTCTCGATGAACGACAGGATCTCCGTACGCGAGGTGGGGAAACCTTCCCAGCGATCCGTGCGGTAAAACTGAAACAGCGAAGGCCACTCCGTTATGGGCGCGGAGTTCATGATGAGCTTGAAGCGGCACGGGCTCGCCCGAAGCCCGTTCTTGAGCCAGTCCATTTGAGCTCGTGAAAGATACGTGCTTCGTGCGGAGGGGGTGGGGATGGGGATCGGCAAGAGTCGATCCGACATGCGCTCGCTGCGTGCATCGATGCAGAAGACTTCGAGAGTTCGTCCCCAGCGGCTGCTCCTCCAGAGCCGATCGGGACTAGCGGACGGTCGTCGAAGCGGCGCGTAGTCGAAGAACGCAGTTCGCGCAGCGGCGAAGCGTTCTGGCGTGACAAGAATCGATCCGAATGGTGGAGGATCGAGAGTCGTCCAGTCGTTTGCGATCTCGTGATCGTCCCAAGTCGTGAGCAAGCTCGTTGCTTCGCGCAGCTTGCGAGCGCCTTCAATGCGCAGGTGGCGATCCCAAACCGCGCGATACCCCGGGAGCTCCGTCGCTTCATCGCAATACGCGGTGTCACCGAGCAGCAAGAAGAGGTCGAGATCTCGACGAGTGCCCGCGGCCTCGAGAACGTCGAACGGAATCGATTCGTCGGTGCACGCCGTCGCGCCTACCTTGATGATCGGCGACTCGTGCAAGTCGATCGCAGTGCGAAAACGAGCGATGGCCGAGCGAGAGATGACGCTGCTCGCGCGGACCTCAACGAACGCGTACTCGTACCAGCGTCCGGGCGCGAGCCCTTGAACGTCCACGTGCACAAGCGATCCGTCATTGGGACGTGCAGCGATCCTTCCAAGGTCGCGCGTAGGTTCCCCAAATGCGGGAGGTTCCCAGACAGCGACTTCGAGAGCCGCGTTTCCGGAGTACTTGGTCCACAGAATGATCGAGTCGCGGGTTGCATCGCCCGACGCGACGCCGAGCGGAAAAGTCGTTAGCGAAGCCTGCGGAATATCGCGATAGTCGATCGGCGGCGGCAGCGCATCGATGCGAGGAAGTCCGGGATCCGCGTCGACGAGCACGCCTGCATCTACGATTCTTCCGCCATCCACAGCGACAAGAGCCGCATCCTGCGTGGGTCCCGTTCCAAGCGTATCAACGTGACAGCCGACGGCGGCGGCGACGGCGCTGGTTGCGCCCACGCGCAGAAACTCTCGACGGTCAGGCTTCTTCGTCTCGGACATAGGCGGCAGTGATTTACCGTGCCGGCGCGACGGGACAAGGAGATCGGGCGCAAGATCTGTGAGATCGCCCAGGTTTGTTCATGTCAGGGGGGCGCTGTATGAAACTCACCGAGATGGGTGATGAACCAGCGGCCTTCCCAGGCGATAGCGACTCGGAGCTCGACTTCCTGCTCACGACCGTTGACGCGGAGCACCAGTCGATTGTGGCGCGCGGCCCAGTACGGGACACGATTCGCTTCTTCGCCCGCAAGCACCCAAGCGCGGCGACGACTCAGCTCGAAGCGCACGAACTGAACAGAGTTTCCAAGCGATGCGTGGAGCTTGGCGACGTCTGCGCGGAACATGCGAATCAGTCGCGCGTGATATCGATCCGGATCGTCGGCCGCTTTGATCTGCGCAAACGCTTCGCGAGAAAGAAACGTGTCGAGCGCGACGTCCGCGTTGTTCGTGGAAATGGCCTGGGCCAAGTGCGCCAAGCGTGCAGAAAAATCACCGAGCTCCGGAACCGGCGGCGCCGGCGGGGTGCGCGCCCGTCTCGTCGCTGTTGCAGGTCGCGTGTGTTGCGCATCGGCGTCCCGAGCACTGCCCGGCAAAGCGAAGATCGAAACCGAGAGGGCTAGTGCGAGAGAAGCCAAGCGCATCCGCTGCGGTGTAGCATGTCAGCCGCATGACTTCCGGATACGTCGTGGCGGTTGCCGGTTCGACAGGCCTAGTGGGTTCGCACTTGATGACGCAGTTGCTAGTGCATCCGCGCGTTAGCGAGGTTCATACACTCACGCGGCGTCCTCTACCGACGCAGCACGCCAGGCACGTCAATCACACGACTGACTTTGCCGATATGAAGACCGCGTTCCCTTCGCACGTGGACGTTGCGTTCTGCGCGCTGGGAACGACGATGCGAAAAGCGGGATCGAAAGAGGCGTTTCGCAAGATCGATCACGATCTCATTCTTTCGTTTGCTCGCGGAGCTCGAGAGGCCGGCGCCACGCGCTTCGGACTGGTTTCCTCGGTGGGCGCCAGTGCGGACGCGCGGAGCTTCTACCTGCGAACGAAGGGCGAGGTTGCAAACGCGATTCGTGGCCTTGGGTTCGAGACTCTCGTGTTGGCCGAGCCCAGCTTCTTGCTGGGAGAACGATCGGAGAATCGCTTGGGTGAACGCGCAGGCATAGCCGTGGTGCGCGCGGTGTCGTCGGTGCTCGTGTTGGGGCTCAAGAAGTACCGCGGTGTGCCTGCACACAATGTGGCGCACGCGCTTCTCGAGGCGACGTTCGTGTCGTCAGGAGAGCGCGTGCTTCGGTATGACGAGCTCACCACCGCGCGAGCCGGGATCCAGCAATGACGGTCTCGCCAGAACGCCGGAAATCCACGCGGACCGCGGACCTAACCCGATCTGAGCAACGCGATCGACCGGTTTCAGGCGAAGTGCTCCAAAGAGCCGCTACTCGATTCGAGCAAGGCCCGCCCGAGTTCCAACCCAGAGCTGTCCGTTCCACATCGTCGCACTCGTCACGTCTCTGGAGGGAAGCGCTTGGTTGACCGCGAGCATCCCTCTGCGATTCGCGATGATGACTCCGTCGCCGAGTCCTCCGAAAACGACCTGGCCATCGTGCACGAGTCCTGATGGGTTTATCCAAGCTCGTTGGTGCACCACGTGTTCGACGTCATCCGCTCCGATGTAGCCCAACCCAGACGAGTACGTTCCGATCCAGAGGCGATCGCCGTCGCTGATCACGGAGGTGATCCAGTCTGCCCAGAGTCCGCTCGCGGTCGTACGCGTGCGGAGAATTGTCGCATCTAGCTCTTGAGCTCGAGAGAGCGAGAGCTGGTGGAGGCCTCGAGCTGTACCGACCATCAGATGTCCGCGGTGCGTCGCGAGACTGGTTACGCGTCGAATCGGAACTGGTGGCGTGCGCCAGGATTGGCCGTCGTAGAATGAGAGCCCGTCACTATCGCCGACTACGATGTATCCGTCGTGGCTCGTGATCACTTGCGTGTGGTTGCCGGGGAAGCACTGAAGATGACCTTGCTTTGTGAGCACGCACGGGCCTCGCTCCGTGCCTATCCAAAGCGACGGCGCGTTCGCGACTAGACCCGTCGCGTACTGCGTCATCCTGTTCACGAAGAGAGCGTTGATTCGCGAGCTGGTGAGGCCCGTGCTTTCGTCCAGAACTCGCTGCACAACCGGTGCGCGCTGGCCTCGTTCCAGAATGGAAATGCCCCGATCGAACGTGCCGACATAGAGAGCGCCGTCGATCGCTGCGAGCGCGCTGATGTCGTTGGATCGAATCAACGGCTCCGCGGACATCTCACCCTTCACGTCCGGTGAGCAGTCCACGCAACGCGTCGCGCGGCCTCGAGCGTCGACTCGATACGAACCGCTGTCGGACGTTCCAATCAGCAAGCCTTCATTCGTGCGCGTCAGCGCGTGGACATTCGTGACAGTGCGGTCGCGAACGACCTGAGCATGGGTGATTCGTGTTCCGACGATGCGTGAAACTCCCGCCGGCGTTCCGACCAAGAGATGCGAGCTCTCCGGCTCGAACAGCAGGGAGAACGCAGGTCGGTTTGCGAAGCGGCCGGTTACCGCGATCGTACGGACTCCGTCGTAGAGAAAAACGCCGCGTGTCGAACCGATGTACACGGAGCCGGTGCTCGGCACGCATGCGAGCGAAAGAACGTTGCCTTGAATCTCCGCGCGAAGTGGGGCGACGAGTCCATTTGCGATCGCCTGCACACCTCGGCCGCTTGCCGACGCGTAGATCGTCCGTGCGGCAGTACTCTCGCAAGCGGAGAGCGCGGTCACGTTCTCGAGAGGGAACCGCGTGGTGACCTTCGGGTCCCCTCGCTGCCATCGAACCAAGCTCGCATCCGTGGCGATCCAGAGATCCGAGTCGACCACCAGCAGCGCTCGAATGAGATTCGAGGGCAGTCCATCTAGCGTCGTGTACTTCGTCGTTGGCTCCCCAGGCGCCGTCCGTAGCAAGCCTCCTGTGGTGCCGTACCACGTCACTGCGCCCATTCTGGCGACCGCGCGGACATCGTGGCTCGTCGAGAGGACTTGCACGACGCGCGGCGTCCACGCACGCGGCACCGCTGCATCGTCAGCCTCGCGTGTGCGCCCCGTCGTGCTGCATGCAGCTAAGACCGCGAGCGAGGCGAGTAACTTCGAGAGCCTCCGAATCAGAGCGGGCACATCGTCTCGATTTCTTCCCACAGGTGATTCGTCGTCTTCTGGTTGCCAGCGATGTCAGTCGACGTGACCGCGACCCGCCAGTGACCGTCGAGATCTGTCGTAGGAACCCAAGTGCCTTCGAAGCGGCCCGGCTCCGTCTGCTCGAGCTCGACTACCGAGCCGTCCGGCATTCGCACGGACACGTGCGAGATGTCTGGGAGGAAGGTAACTGCGACCGGGCCCGCACCGTCCATGGCGGTAGCATCCGAGGCGGTGGCCCGTTGATTCACGATAATCAGCGATCCGCTCAGCTCGAGCGGCATCACACTGATGTCTACGTCGGGCGCTTGCGAGTCGACGGTGTAGGAAGTCCTGTATCGCGTGATGAACCCGTTCTGCCCCGTCATCACGATGACGACTTCGTAGAGACCATCGGGCGTCGAGCGAGGAACCAGGAACCGTGTGGTCCAGCGCTCGAGACGTGGCTCGAACTCGGCGGCTTTCGTCTCACCGAAGGGAAACACGACACTCACTGCGAGCGTGCCCGGCGGAGCGATGATCTGAAGCTCTGGATCACCCGGTTGGAATCGGGAAAGTGAGAGAGTGACGCCCGGTCCAAAGATGCTCTCGGCGTTTACGCCAACCGGAAGCTCAGCTGGCACCTGCACCGTTTGCAGCGGCGCGTTGGGATTCGCGCTGACGCGCTCTTCGATCGCTACGAACGATGTGTACTTCGTGAGCAGTCGATACGAGAGTCCGAGATCCAGTACGGTGCGCTTGAGAGCTTCGGTCTCCCCTTGTCGATCCATCTCGCGCATGGCTGTCGCGATCTTGCCGCGTGCCCAAATGCTCGCGATTGCGACGTGGTTCGGCTCGGACTCGGGAAGAGAGACACGAAGCGACTGTTCGAAAGGTCGCGTCCCAATCTTTCCGCGCAGGTGTACCACGGCGTTGCCGCCTTGCGCATAGCGAACGAGAACCACGAGCGGCTGTCCCGCGAAGAGATCCGGGAGACGTTCGACGGAGAGGTCCGTTACGTCGAGGCCGCCCCAATCGATCTCGACATCGGTGAGCACAGGCTTGTCGAGACGAGCGCTGAAACGCGCGACAACGTCGTTCTCGTGCGTGGAAGCGGAAGGTAGACGGGCGTTGCCGCCGATGTGCACATACTGCACAGAGCCGCGCCCTCGCTCTGCCATCCCATCGAGCAAGTAGCGGTTCACCGAGGAACCGATACCGAAGCTGAAAAGCCGCGCATCACCGATGGTGCGATCGATCTCGCCGAGGATTTGGTCGTCGTCCCCGACGTAGCCGTCCGTCAGGAACGCGACGACCTTCAAGCGCGACGGATCATGCGGCATCGAGATCGCGGCTCGAATGCCATTCATCATGTTGGTGCCGCCGTTGCTGACGAGCGTCGCTGCGAAGGCACGTCCTCGCGCGATGTTCGCAGGCGTCGCCTGAAGCGGAGTTGCGGACAACGTCGAAACTTGGTCGTCAAACGTGAGCACGTTGAACGCGTCTTGCGGCCTCAGCATCGAGAGCGCCCGATCCATGAGCGCGCGGCACTTGTCGAGCGGTTCGCCGCTCATCGATCCCGATGTATCCAGAACGAAGATGAGCTCGCGTGGTCTTACGTCCGCGGGAGCGGGCGCGATGGACGGATGCATGATGAGTGAAAAGTGACCGGAATCGCCCGTTTTTGTGGCGATCATCCCACTAGCCACACCTTGGGGCGCGACCCGATAACGCAAGACGAAATCGCGGTTCGGAATCTGATCATGTGCAGCGATTCGGGTACGTGCGTGTGTGCCCGACACATGCGTGACGAGCTCGTGTGTCTCGGATTCCAGACCGAGCAATGGAACACCTGCCTCGACGCTCACGGACACGTCGATGTCGTGACCTGCTCTCATATTGCCCGTTGCGTATGCGGGTTGGGCAGGCGCCCTCGCAGATCCTGGCGTGTATCGCGGACCTACCGTCATCGGAAACGAGAGCTCGTAGTTGCCCGCCTCGTATGCAAGCACTTCGACGTACTCAAGCGTTACTTGCACTTCTCCGTTCGCAGGGATGTTTGCGACGGACTGCGTAAAGATGTTCGGGCGCTCCTGCTCGAGAAGGCTCGCGGTCTGTCCGTTGCCGCGCGCGCGTTCGTACTCTTCGCGCGCGGCTTGCTTCTCCCGAATGACGCTGCGAACCACGCGATCACCGATGCGCATCTCGAAGTCGCGGACCGCGGCGTCTTCGGGGAGCGGGTACGTGTAGATGGCTTCGACGCGACTCGACGTTGGATTGACGAACGTCTGGGTTACGCGCGCGCGCGCAATGGCGCCCGACACTTCGATGCTCACGCTCGTGTGCCTTAGTCCAAATGCGCCGAGATCTACGCCGCTTTGTGCAACGGCCCGCATCGCGCCCTGCCCCTCGATAGGCAGGACGTTCGACGGGGGTGGAACCACGGGCTCTTCGGCTCCGCGTTCCGGTCTGCCAGTCGGGTTCCCGGCGCCTACTTGTGCGGGTACTTGAGGGATTCGCGTAACCCTATGGGCCGTGGTGGGCGCGATCGATGGCGCATCTGAAGGCGGAATCTCACGAGGACCGCTTCGGGTAGAGGAGCCGTCCGTGGCGTGGACCGATGCGTCGACTTGGGACGAAACGTCGTCCGACCGCGTCGCATCGTCCGCACACGATACGCAGAGAGCCAGGCTCAGGAGCGACACACGAGAAATGAAGGGCATGCGAGCAGCACTTCAGAAAGCATGCCGGACGCAAACCGCTGTCGTTCCTGCGACGCGGTGCGTGCTTCGTGTCGGAACGAACACGCTCGCGCGTGACCCGACCCACAACGAACATGCGCGGCCGACTGAATTCGTCGTGCCGCGCATGTTCACTTCTGACTACTGCTGCGAATAGGGTTAGCGACGTCGACGTGCGCCGAGGCGCACGACCACACCGACACAGATCGCGAGCAATGCGAACCAGTACAGGTTCGATGCGCCGCTCGGTTGCGCGATACGACAACCGCATCCGCCTTTGCTTCCGCCAGCGGGAGCCGTACCGCCGTCAGGATCGGGCGTGCTGCCATCGGCTGCCGTTGCACCGTCGGTGACACGCGCGTCGCCAATCGGAAGCACCGCGCCGTCGCTCGGACGCGAGCCATCTGCGCTCGTAGAACCGTCCCCGCGCCCGCCGCTGTCCCCCGCTGTGCTGCCGTCGCGTCCAGGACCGACGCTGCCATCGGTGCCCGGGGCTACGCTGCTGTCTCCGGGTGCGCCAACACTGCCGTCTCCCGGCACGACAACACTGCTGTCGCCCGGAATGACTACGCTGCCGTCTACTCCCGGGACCACTCCGCTGTCGGTCGTACCCGGCGTTCCGCTATCCACAAGCGGCGGACCGCCTCCATCTGGAGGCGTGATCGCGCCGTTCTGACACGACGAGGTGCAACCGTCTCCGTCGCGCATGTTTCCATCGTCGCATTGCTCGGTCTCTACGCAGCGGCTGTTGTCACCGCACGATGAGCCCGCGCCTGCCGCAGTGCACGTTGCGTTGCACGTACCGCACGCGTCGGTGAATCCGTCGTCGCAGGTTTCAGTCTCCGCGCAGCGCGTTCCGTCACCGCACACGGCTGCTACACCGGCGCCACTGCATGTTGCGTTACAGGAGCCACACGCATCCGCGAAGCCGTCGTCACAACGTTCTGTCTCCGTGCACACCACGTTGTCGCCGCAGACCGCGGCGATGCCAGCCCCGGTGCATGTCGAGTTACAGGTTCCGCACGCGTCGGCGAATCCGTCGTCACAGCGTTCCGTGTCTACGCATCGTGTGCCATCGCCGCACGTCGAACCGGTGCCTGCTCCGGTGCACGTTGCGTTGCACGCGCCGCATGCATCCGTTCCACCTTCGTCGCACGTCTCCGTCTCTGGACACTGCGAGCCGTCGCCGCAGACGGA
This sequence comes from uncultured Sandaracinaceae bacterium, assembly GCA_964635815.1. Lineage (GTDB taxonomy): Bacteria > Myxococcota_A > Polyangia > Polyangiales > JADJQN01 > CAZWQH01. The sequence continues at coordinate 3,664 of CAZWQH010000076.1, read as the reverse complement.
GCCGGCGCCTGCTGCTGTGCAGGTCGCATTGCAGGTTCCGCATGCGTCGGCGAATCCGTCGTCGCAAGTTTCAGTCTCTGCGCAGACGGTGCTGTCTCCGCACATGGAGCCTGCACCCGCAGCAGTGCACGTTGCATTGCACGTACCGCACGCATCCGTGAAGCCGTCGTCGCACGCCTCGGTTTCGACGCAGCGATCACCATCGCCACACACCGCGACGGTTCCGACACCCGTGCACGTTGCGTTGCAAGAGCCGCACGCGTCGGCAAATCCGTCATCGCAGGTTTCGGTCTGCGGGCAGCGCGTGTTGTCGCCACAGACGGAGCCCGCTCCGGCCGCGGTGCACGTCGCGTTGCACGTACCGCAGGCATCCGTGAAGCCATCGTCGCAAGTCTCGGTCTCGGGGCATTGATTTCCGTCGCCACATACAGCTGCGACCCCTGCACCGGTGCAGGTCGCGTTGCAGGTACCGCACGCGTCCGCGAAGCCGTCATCGCATGCTTCGGTCTGCGGACACTGCGCACCGTCGCCGCAGGTCGAGCCCGCACCCGCGCCGGTGCAGGTTGCGTCGCAGGTTCCACACGCGTCGGCGTACCCGTCGTCGCACGTTTCTCCTCCGAGCGTGAAACCGTCACCACAGATTTGCGTACTGCGAGCCGTCGTAGCGGTCGTGTAGGTCGTAGTGGCCGCGGGCAGAACGTTGCGCGCCGCCCATTGGAACGCCACGGTAAAATCTCCGGATGCGAATGGAAGTCCGGAGTTGTCGAGCGTCGTCACCGTGCCGTTGTTGAGGTCATCGCGAACCGCGGAGTACCCCGTGACGCGGAACCGCGATGCTCCTGCCGCACGGAAGGTCGCCGTGTGGGTGTTCGCAGTCTCGCGAATCGCAACGCGATCCGTCGAGATGGCGACAGCAGCGTCCGCTCCAGCGGACCCGTTCATGTCGAAGTCTGCATAGGCATAGACGTGGAGATTGATCGGTGTTGCGTTGTTGTTGGTGATCGCAAGCGTCACGTCCAACGCTCCTTGCTGCATGCCGGTCGAGGTCACGCGGTACGTGATCGTCGCGCCAATTCCGCGCGTCGCGATATCGGTCCACGTCAGCGTGGCCGTGTCACCGACATACGTCGTTGCATTCGGTGCAGGGAACCGCGTCTCCGAAGCGTCGCCTTCGATGCGGAAGAAGAAGCCCATCGCGAAAAGCGTGTCGGTGAGATTGGGCGTACCTAGGAGGAAGTTGGCCGCCTGACCGTCGCTGTTCCCGAGGTTGGTGATGGCAAACGTCGCGGTGTGCGTACCGCTCGGATCTTGATCGGTGACCGAGCCGGTCGCTTGAGCCTGAGCCGTCGAAACACCGAAGAGACCCGAGAGGAGAATCGCACTGAGGGCAGATCGCTGAACGCGCATAGGCGCGCAGACTCTCACCGTCGCGGGCGGATGTCACCTTTTGCTACACCTCGAACATGAGGTCACTCACGCCTGGGCGCACCCTATTGAAGCTCGTACGTGGAGACGAGAGTGGCCTCGCCGGAGCGAACGCCAAACAGCAGTCGCGTGGGCCCGGCATCCTGCGTTACCACGCTGTATCCGGCGTACATCGGTGGCGTGCTCCCGCCGCACGCAAACGTGATCGAGAACGCAGAGACATTGGCGGTGTACATCATCGTCGACGTCTGCATGAGCATGAGAACTCCCTGCTCGATCGCGATCGACTGTTCAATACGATTGCCGGTGATCTCGAGCGTCTCTTGGAACATTCCGCTCGGTGCGGTACCGCCGTAGTAGTTGCGTTCGACACAGTGGTAGCGGCCGTTGGGAATGGCTCCTCCTACCCACGTTGGCACCGGCCGGGCGGACATCGTGTAGGCCAACCGCGTAGCGGTATTCGAGACGTCGTTGCAGCCACGCGCGCCATCACGTCGAACGGATCCGTCGGCAGCGTCGGTGGAGCTCGATCCCGAGTCGCGTGATGCATCGGTAGTGAAGGCATCGGCCTGTGCTGCTGCAGCATCCGTAGCATCGGTGCGGTCGGATGAATCGAGGTTCGCTCCGTCGCTACGAACCGAAGCCTCCAGACCCGCGTCCGGCGCAGAGCTAGGTGGCGTGGAACCGCCGCAGCTCGGGATGCAAGCGAGGGCGAAAATCGACACTGCAATAGAAGGTCGGCTCATGGGTACGCTCGTTTTTAAGTCGGGGCTCGCTGGAAAGGCGACGCAATCCCGAGCTGGAGTGAACCACGATCGCGCGAGGATCGGGACAAAACGGCAGATCACACCCTATATTCCGCGCATGCAGTTCGCTTTACCCACGGTTCGCGCGGCGATTCGGTCGCTCCCTTTTCTCGGTGTCATCGCCTTCACGTTTCAGAGTCAGGCATGCGCATCATGCAACGACCGCAAGGGCGGCGTCGTCGACGCGGACTTTTCTGGCTTCGACATTCAGCCTCGCGACACGCCTGCGGTTCAAGACACGCGTGTGAATCCGGACATCGCCCCCGAGCGATGCGATCCAGGTGCGGAGACGTGCGGCGGCGGAGTCGCGCGTGTGTGCAACTCGGACGGACGCGGATACACGGAGTACGACTGCTCGCCGGAGCTCGGACTCACGTGTGAGGCGGGTGGATGTCGCGGGCCATGTTCGTTGACCGCGCTCGGGTCGAGCTACATCGGCTGCGAGTACTACGCGACGCAGACCATGAACTTGGTCTCACGCATCCAGGACTTTGCAATTGCGGTCGCATCGGCCTCCGATGCGGAGACTCGAGTGATCGTCACACGAGGAACGGACGTGGTCGCTGACGAGACGGTCAGTGCACGAGGCGTGCGCGTGATCAAGCTTCCGTGGGTTCTCGAGCTCAAGGGCCCGGACGCGAAACGAATGGGCGAAGGCGTTCCTGGAACGGAGCCGGAAGGCTATCCACCCGCATCCTCCGTGGTCGTGAACGGCGCGTATCGGATTCGGTCCTCTCGTCCGGTCGTCGTCTATCAATTCAACGCGTTCACGTACAAGAAGCCGCGTGACGCAGATCCCCTATGCAACACGGGCAAGACCGATGGCACCATTTGCCCGGCGTACAGCAACGATGCGTCGTTGCTGTTGCCGGTCCATGTGCTTGGACGGATGTACCGACCGTACTCGTGGCCCTCGGTCGTCGACGGATCGATCGTCGCTGGCGGCCAGAAAGGGCGTCCTGGCATCTACGCCATCACCGCGACGCAAGACAACACCAGCATCACGGTGCGCGGAAACAACTTGTTGCCGGCGCGTCCGCTCGTGAAAGTCGGGGGATCGGTCGACGTGCAAGGTAACGGCACGTTCTCACTCAACCGTGGTGACGTCGTGCAGGTAGTCGCCGACACCACGTGGCAGGAGGCCGGATTTGGCGCGGACCTGAGCAACAGCGAGATCCTTGCGGACAAGCCGATCCAAGTCGTCGGCGCGCATTCCTGCGCAAACATTCCGACCGGAACAACCACGACGTGCGATCACACGGAAGAGGTGGTTTTGCCCACAGGCGCACTCGGGTCTGAGTACATCGTCTCGAATTTCGGACCCGCGAAGGCCGGGCGATCCATGCCGAAGTACACACTTCGACTGTTCGCACTTGCGTCGGGGACGGTCGTGCGGTTCGAGCCTGCATCGGTATCGGCCCCCATTACGCTGA
>CAZWQH010000075.1:0-14771 GCA_964635815.1 uncultured Sandaracinaceae bacterium | reverse complement strand
GTGCTCGACGCAGCGACAGGCGTTCGCACGCGAGTCACGAACGACCGCGCGCTGGATTCTGGCCCGACGTGGTCTCCCGACGGACGGGTTCTCTTTTTCTCTTCGGATCGCACGGGCGTCGCAAACTTGTACGCCTGGAACGTCTCTGACCACTCGCTCAAACAAGTCACGAACGTCGTCGCAGGCGCGTATCAGCCCACCGTCTCTTCAGATGGGAGACGTATCGCGTACATCGGTTACACAACGTTCGGCTTCGACGTCTTCGTCATGGATCTCGATGAAACGGCGTGGTTCGACGCGATGCCTTACGTAGACACCCGCCCTGCAGTTCAGGATCACGATGCTCATGCGGTCGCCGAGCTCGAGAGCCATCCCTACAACCCACTCGACACGCTGCGACCGTTCTCCTATCTGCTCGACCTCGCCACGGATGCGTGGGGAAGCGAGCTGGGGGTCTCGACGACTGGTGGCGATGTCGTTGGCTTTCACGACTATCGTGGACGCGTCGGGTTCAGCTTGGGACACCCGCACGCGAATGTGGATCTCGGGTACACCTACAACGGACTACCGCTCCGCCTGAGCCTCGGCTTGGCGCGCACCGTCGCCCAACGCGGCGGGCTGGAGGTTGGTGGTCAGCGTCGCCCATGGGTGGAAGACCGTCTGTCGTTCGAATTCCGCGCTGGCTATGTCTTTCCGTCGGCGCTCGAGTCGCACTCGATCGGCTTCTCAGTAGGCGGCGCCTACAACGACAAAGCCGAGCCCTTCACAGGAACGCTCGATCCGAACGAACCCTTTCCGCGCCTACCTACGCGAGGTTTCGACATCGTCTACAACGCAGGATGGACGTACTCGAATCAAGGACGGTTCACGTACGACATCAGTCCATCGTTCGGCACGCTGATGGTGATCAATGCATCGCTCAACGAACCGGTCTTCGGGAGTCGCGAGCGGTTCTTCACGCTGGCTTGGGGAATCCATCATTCCGTTCACCTCGGCTCGCAGCACGTCTTGGCCATGCGGTACGGAGGCGGAGCAGCATTCGGAGATCCTGCGCGGGCTGTGTTCGGTGTCGGAGGCTTGCCCGATGTGAACCTCGTCGATGCATTCCGGCGCTCGATTGTTCTCGGAGGCATCGCGCTTCGTGGCTACCCGCCGGGGTTCCGAGGCGGCATGCAAGCGCATCTCGCTCAGGTCGAGTGGCGCTTTCCGATTTGGCGCCCGCAGTGGGGACTCGACACGCTGCCGTTTTACGTGAACCGCGTGTACGCGAGTGTGTTCGCCGACTGCGGCGGTGCGTTCACGGATCGCGTGCAGGCGAGCGATATCAAGGTCGGAGTCGGGCTCGATCTCTACATCGATCTGACGCTGGCCTATTACCTCAGCTACACGGTGCGGCTCGGCGTCGCGCGCGGCCTAATGGATGGCGGCATCACGCAGTTCTACGCGCACCTCGGCCTGCCGTTCTGATGCCTTGGTACGTGACCGAGCGTTCGGAGGACGTAAACCAGGATCAGCTCAAATGAGCGCGCGGAACTAGACTTCGAGGATATCTTTTTCCTTTCGGCCAACAATCTGATCCACCGTCGCCGTTCCCTCTTGGACGATCTCCTCGACCTTTTTCAAGCCGCGGTCCGCGTCATCCTCCGAGACCTCGCCCTCTTGGACGTAGGCATCGATCATGTCTTTGGCGTCGTGGCGAACCTGGCGAATCGCAACCTTGCACTCTTCGCCGGACTTCTTCGCGACCTTCACGAGCTCCTTGCGTCGCTCTTCACTGAGCGGCGGCATGGGGATTCGGATGATTTCTCCGTCGGGTTGTGGATTGAGCCCGAGGCCGGCCTCGACAATCGCCTTCTCGACGATTTTCATCTGGCTCTTGTCCCACGGCTTCACCGTGATCAAGCGCGGTTCGGGAACCGCCACGTTGGCCATCTGCTGCAATGGCGTCGGGGTTCCGTAGTAGTCGATGCGAACCGAATCGAGGAGCGCTGCGCTCGCTCGACCCGTACGGAGACGGCCGAGGTCACGCTTGAGTGCCTCGTGGGCTTTGGCGATACCGTTCTTCAGCTCAGTCAGGGTGTCGGCGATCATGGCGACGCGAATCTACTTCGCCCGCCGCCGAACCGCCAGGGTGACCGGAACGGTCTCGTCAGTCGCCGCTTTCGGTGACCAAGGTGCCGATGTCTTCGCCCTGAACGACTCGCTGGATATTTCCGCGCTTTGCCAAGGCAAACACACGAATCGGAAGCTTGTTGTCCCGGCACAGCGCGACGGCCGTCGCGTCCATCACACCAATGCGATCCGCAAGGAAGCGATCGTACGAGATGCGACGGAACATCACAGCGTCCGCATGGCGCACGGGGTCTTTGTCGTAGATGCCGTTCACCTTCGTGGCCTTGCAGAGCGCGCTTGCTTGAATCTCGGTCGCGCGGAGCGCCGCTGCGGTATCGGTCGAAAAGTACGGGTTGCCGATTCCCGCGACGAAGATGACGACGCGGCGCTTTTCGAGATGGCGAATCGCGCGGCGACGAATGTACGGCTCTGCGACCTGCCTGATCTCGAGCGCACTCATCAACCGAGTGGGCACGCCAAGGGTCTCGAGCGAGTCCTGCAACGCGATGCCGTTGATAACGGTGGCGAGCATGCCCATGTAATCGGCGGCCGCGCGCTCCATTCCCTGAGCGCTGCCCTTGAGCCCTCGAAAGATGTTGCCGCCGCCAATGACAATGCCGATCTCAGCGCCGATCGCATGCACTTCTGCGATCTCGGCGCTGATCTCGGCCATGGTCGCCGGATCGACTCCAAAGCCTCCGGTGGTTCCACAAAGAGCTTCTCCGGACAGCTTGAGGAGAATCCGCTTTGGGTTGGCGCCTTGGATGGTCATGCTTGGTGCTAGCTCGCCGCTGCCGTCGCAGCAACTTCAGCTGCGAAGTCGACAGCCTTCTTCTCGACGCCTTCACCAAGCTCGAAGCGAACGAAACGACGAACGCTGACCTTCTCACCCATCTTGCCGGTGAGCTCGTCGCACATCTGCTTCACGCTGCGCGGGTCGTCGTCACGGAAGCTCGGCTGTTCTTCGAGGCAGGATTCGGTGATCCACTTGTCGAGTCGGCCCTGGATGATCTTCTGCTTGGCCTCTTCGGGGCGAGATTTTCCGGACTCTTTCTCCTCTTCCGCGATTTGCGCCGCGTAGAGGGCCTTTTGCTTCTCGACCATCTCGGGGGTTACGTCTTCTCGACGCACGAACTGCGCGCTCATGGAGGCGATCTGAAGACCAACGTGCTTCACGAGCGTCAAGAAGTCCTCGTTCTTCGCCATGAAGTCCGTCTGGCAGTTCACTTCGACGAGAACACCGACGCGACCACCGCTGTGGATGTACGCGTGCACGGTTCCCTCGGTGGCGATTGCGCCGCCCTTCTTATTCGCCTTGTCGAGACCGCGCTTCTTGAGGATCTCGACTGCCTTCTCTTCGTTCCCGCTCGTCTCTACGAGAGCGTTCTTGCAATCCATCATGCCCGCGCCTGTTCGGTCGCGGAGTGCTTTCACCATCGCTGCGTTAACTGTCATGGTCTTCTCCTACGCGAGTGTCTCTGGAATCCCGACCCGCGAGCGGTCGGGATCTTGTGGAGCTGGCTCAGCTTGTTGCTGGGCTTCAGCTTTTGTCTTCGGACGGAACGGGGGACTCACCGCTCATGGGGGACTCGGCGCTGCGCGGGCCGCCGGCTGCTGCACCGGGGGCGCCTGGAGCGTTGCGTCCGCCACCGCGACGTGAGCGACCGAACTCGACCTGCACGCCAGCGTCACCGCCGCGCGATGCTTCTGCGCGCTGAGCCGACTGTGCCGCCGGAACTTCACGACGACGTTGTGCACCTTCGATGCACGCATCGGCGATGCGAGACGTGATCAGCTTCACCGAGCGAATCGCATCGTCGTTGCCTGGAATGACGAAATCGATGAGATCGGGATCGCAGTTCGTGTCGGTGATCGCAACGATGGGGATGCCCAGCTTGCGTCCTTCGCTAACGGCGATGTGTTCGTGGTGCGGATCGATAATGAAGATCGCAGCCGGAACCGCGTTCATCATCTTGATACCGCCGAGGTACTTCTGAAGTCGCTCACGCTCACGGTCCATGCCGAGAGCTTCCTTCTTCGTAACAGCATCGAACGCGCCCTCTTCGGCCATACGTTCAAGATTGCGAAGACGCTCGATGCCCGTCTTGATGGTGCGGAAGTTCGTGAGCGTTCCTCCGAGCCAACGTCCGGCCACGAAGAACTGCTGCGCGCGAGTTGCCTCTTCGATCACGACCTCAGCTGCTTGGCGCTTGGTGCCGACGAACAAGATGTGTCCGCCGCGTCCCACTGCGTCCGCGATGAAGTTGTAGGCGCGCTTGAAAAGATGAACCGTCTGATCAAGGTCGACGATGTGAATGCCGTTGCGCGCGCCGTAGATGAACGGCCTCATCTTCGGGTTCCAGCGCTGCGTCTGGTGACCGAAGTGCACGCCGGCATCGATAAGCGAGCGCAGCGAGAGCGGAAGATCACTCGCTACGTCGGCGAGGTCGTCCATCGGGACGTTGGGTTCGGAAGGTTTTCAGCTGCTAGATTTTCAGTTGTCATCGTGCTCCAAGTGTCGCGGTTGTTCCTCTGCCCTCGTTCGACAACTACTCGCAAAGGAATCGCGAGCACCGCAGTTGCCGACCTCGACCTGCCGTGAGGCACGTGGAGGGAGCCGAGAGCATGTGTGGTTTCGGGCGCCGTCCAGAACGGGCGGTCGTCCGGCTTCCCAAAAGGCGAAGCGGGCGGAGGCGTAGCACAGCAATCGCTGTCTAACCACAGTTCCGAATTTCGCTTGCCTGACAGCTTCAGCCGGTTGGCCGATCCATGGAGACGAGCTACGCCCCATCATGCTTGAAAACTTCCACGTTCTCACGATGTTCATCGCGGTCAGCAGTCTCGGTTGCAGCCAATCGAACACCCAGGGCGGCGCGAGCTACTCGTCCGGCCTGGCGACTTCCACAAGCCTGCGCGCGTTGAGCGATACAGAGAAAGCGCAGCTCTGTTCAAGTTCGATTGCTCACGCAATGGCTGCGGCTGCCGCGAGTTCAGCCACCTCGAAGCGTTATGGATGCGTCATTTCGTCGTACTTCCAAGCGCGAGGTGAGCTCGCGATGTGTGAGCAGCTCGCTACAGAATGCGTTAACCGACCGGCCGTCGATGCTGGTATCCGTGCGGATGCAGGCACGGAGACGACCGCGTCACAGAGCGCGTGCGTAGCGTCCGTCGGACGGTTGCCGGCTCAGTGCACCGCAACAGTCGGAGATTTCGAGACCTGTTACAACGAGGCGCTCGCAACGGGTTCGAGCGTGCCGACAACGTGCAGTGCGTATGCGCAGGCCCAAGCGAGCGACGCCGGTGCTTCCGCTTTTGCATCGTCGCCTCGATGCCAACAGTTCCAAGCGCAGTGCTCCGTCGCGACGGCGCCTGCACCGTAGTTTGTGACCACGGACCCCTTCGATAGCTCGAGTCGTACGGGGGGTGCTCTCGCGCTCGGAGTGGGTCTCTTCCTGACCATCGCTCTCGGATGGGCAGCCGTAGACGTCTGGCGAACGTATCGGGCCAATGGGGACGCTCCGCGACTGGTGACCGTGCGTGAAGCGGCGCGCCTCGGTGCAAAGGACGCCGACGCGTGGGTTGGGCTGACCGATGCGTGGCTCGACTGTTCGATTCCGCCGGTACGAAGCCCGACAGGCAGCATCAGCTACGCCTTTGTGACCGATGCCGCGAAATCGACGTACATCGCCATCGGGTTCGAAGGTCCGCTTCCAGCAGACTGCAAGAACTGGCAACCACCGCTGATCGGCGTCCTCGAGACCAAAGACCGTTCGGACCTCGCCCACATGCTCGGCGGTACGGTCGCTCGGCAATGGCGTGACCAGCGAGCAACGTTTCTGTGGACGTACGTCGATCCGCGCTCGGATGCGTATCTGAGCCTATGGCTGTCGCCCTTTCTCCTGATTGGCGTGTTCATGTGCTGGCTCGGTGTATCGATGCTCCGAGAGTCCCGGCGATCACGCGATCTTCATCCAGCGCAGGCAGAGGGGATCGCAATGCCAGTCGCGACCGGCGCGACGTCGCTCAACGTTCTTCTCGGAACGAGCTTCGCGCAGCTGATCGTGTTCGTGCCGTTCTTCTTCGCCAGCAAGCTCCCAGACTGGACCGTCTATCCCATTGGTGTTCTCGGCGCGGTTTGGTTCTTCGCAACTGTGGGCGCCCTCTTTCAAAGCTTCAGCGAACGCGCGTCGGATCTCGTTTTTGGCGGAGAGCGACTTTTCGTTCGGGGCGGCCCGATGCACAAACACTCCGTTGCGTGGACTTCGATCGAGGAGCACGGCGCCCGCCTTGTTCGCGAGGAGCTTACCGGCGAAACGCAGACCACGCTTTTCGTCAACGATCAGATCTTAGCCGTGAGCCGAAATCCTCACGACGACGTGTCTCTTGCCTCCGCTTCCGCGACGATTCTTGCGCTCGCTGCCCAAGCACGAGGCGAAAACCTTCCCGAGCTTCCAACCTCACCCCCGAATGCGCTTCGGTGCTCTTCGTGCGGCGCGTCGAAAGCACCCACGAGCTCGCGGGAGAGCACATGCGCATTCTGCGGTGTTTCGTCTGCGGTGCCGGAATCCGTTCGCACGCAAGTGGTCGCGCAAGAGACTTTGAGCACGGCGCGCGCGCGCACAGAAACCATTCTTCGATCGCTCCTCAATCAGCCGAGCGCGCGGCGGACGAACCTTCTCTTGGTAGCGGCGATGCCGTTTCTCCTTCTTGGCTTTCCGCTCGCCGCGGGAATCTTCGACGAGTTCTTTCAGCTGCGGCAACAGCTTCACTGGATGCACGGCGTCATGCTCTTCGTCGGCTCCATTGGTTTCTGTACTGCGGTCGCATGGATGGCGCGCGCAACCATCGAGCGCAGGCAAGCGTTTCAGTTGGTGTTCACGACGTTCGCTGCGCATCCGCCAAGAAAACCGTCGGCGCCCTGGCACTGTCGACGCTGTGGAGGCCCGCTACCCGAAACTGACGGGGACGCTCGCCTCACCACGGAACGCCTTCTTGCAACGTGCGTGTATTGCGACGCCTCCAACGTGCTCGGCACCAACCTCAGGCCGCTTGCGATTCGCGAGGACGCTGCGACGCGCTCCCTCGAGGACACGCTCGCGGACTTTCGGAGTCGACGAGCTCGCTCGGTCATCTTGAGCCTTGCCTCGATCATGGGGTTCGCCGCCAGCGTGGCTGTGCTTGCGCCTGTGTGGCGCGCAATTCACTGATGCCGCGAGGCGTGGTTCGGCCCGAGCGAATAAGCACGATGCGGTTTTTTTGACGAAGCGAGCCCAGGTTCAGTATTCGGAAAGAATGCTGTACCGCGGAACGCTGGTCATGCCCGTGAGCGCCTGGGTGCTGAGCGCATCGCTCCTGGCATCGACAACGTACGCAGACACACCACGCCGCGGGCGCGCCGCGCAACCGGCAGCCGCTGCCGTGCGGCCGGCGCGTCGAGCACGCATTTGTCTTGCTCGTCCCGTCACACTCGTTCGCAAAGAAGGGGGTCGTGAAGAGACGCAGACCGTGTCCCTCACCCGCTGCAATGGCGCGCCGAATCGTCCCGCGCTTCTGGTCCTTTCGATCCTCGCCCGCCCGCACGGAACCCCGCGCCCTGACGCGGGGCGAAACGCCAATGTCCCTCGAGAACGACGCGACCCGCGCACGCGGGTGATGCGTCTCGACGAAGGGCTTCTGCCGCGTCTCCAACAGATCGCGACGCGCTTTCGAGGACGCCCGATCGAGATCATCTCGGGCTCTCGTCCAGATGAGCGAGACGGAAGCCGCCACAAGTGGGGCCGAGCTCTCGATATTCGCGTTCGCGGCGTGGCGAACGAAACCGTTCGCGACTACGCGCGCACGTTCGAGAACACGGGCGTCGGCTACTACCCGAACAGCGTCTTCGTGCACGTCGACGTCCGCGATCGAAAGGCCTACTGGGTCGACCGCAGCGGGCCCGGTGAAACAGCGGATTACGGTCGCTGGCCACCACCTCCCGAGGAAACCGAAGCACGGGTTGCCACCGCGCGAAGCCGCATCATGCGTGACCTCGAAGCGGCGCTCGGGCAACACCTCGACACAATATCGGTCACGCCACCGAGTGACGACCACGCCGATGGCGCGAGCGGGGACGACGGGAAGTAGACCTCGCTGCAAGCGCACAACAGTCAGCGGGTGCGCTCGGGTGCGTAACCGACGAGAGCGAGCAGAGAAGCCGGGATCAGGTCAAATGACCTTGGGTCTGCTCTAGTTCGCTCGAACCGCGAGCTCACGAACGGGTGGCGCCCCGCGTTGAATACTTGCGACACGAAGCGCCGGGACGGATACGTCGCCGGTGGTCCGCCTCACCACGAGCCGGAACGCTCCGGGCAGCGAGCGCTGGGGCGCGTCAATCGTTTCGACGGTCGCTCGAATCCCGTGAGCATCCGCGAGCCACGCGACAAGGACCTCGCGCCCGCGCGCTTCGTGTCCCGGCCCAAAGTCATCGCCAGTGACCGACATCGCGTTGAGGAAGATGTGCGCTTCACCGCCTTCATTGAGGAGCTGTGCGTATTGCACGACAACTTCGTCAAGGCGGTCAACGTACGATGCGGGTCCGTACAGGTAATCAGGTCAGCCCGACCGAGCTGGCTCACAGAATATCGGTCAAGCGTTCGCCCATAAAGAGCGCGAGCGCTGGGAGCGATCTCATTCAGCGCGACGGCGTTGTCAGGGCGGGCGACTGCCAGACCGGTCACGCGAAGTACTCGAAGCCTAAGTTAGGGGCGACCCGAACTCGGACCCGGCGGGCTTCCACCACGAACTTCAGTCGCCTCGAGCGTGAAGGTTCCGCTGTTGGTCGTCCCGTACCCGTCGACGATCACGAAGTACGTGCCCGCATCCAGTGTCGTGTCGACAAGCGACCGTTGCGACGAGCCGCCTCCATCGTCATCGCAGGCGACTTCCGTCGAGACGTCGCTGCAGTCTCTTCGAATGTGAAGAGCGCCGTCGTACGTCGCGTCGAGCGAAATTCTCATGTGCGTCCTGCGATGAAGCTGCAGACGGTAGATGCTGTCACCGCTCCGCGTGTTTCCCGCGCAGCTGCCTTGGAAGCGGTCTTGTGCGCCGGCGGTGGTGCCTTGCACCGGGCGCCCGGGCCGAAGCACCGGCGCTTGCTGACACACGCGTGCGGCTGCGTTGAGATCTTCCACGGTCACTTCGACGTTCGCGACGCCAAACGCGTTCGCGTTCGCTCCATCGACGATGAGGTTGTAACTGCCGGGGTTCACCACCGCCTCGACGACGCCGTCGGTACCTTGCACGCGCGCGCACATAAGCTCGGTCGAGCCCGCACCGCAGCCGCGCTGCAAGTACGCCACCGCTTCGAACGGCGCATTGGGAAAGCGCGCGCGTACGCGAGAGCGCTGCGCCACGTTGAACGAGTACACGACGTCGGGGGCGCCCTGCCCCCCGCACGATCCGCTGAAGTCGTCAGTCGCAGAAAGTGTGTCTGCAACGGCGGCTGCTGTCGGATTGGTTGCATCGATCTGAAGAACCGTCGCAGAGCTACAGTTGTCGCCCGCGCCTCCAGCGTTTACGGCCAGCGGGGCGACGTTCGCGGTCAGCGTGTAGTTGCCGCCTTGGGTCGCGCTCGAATAGCCGTCCGCGATTATGAAATATTCACCCGGATCGAGCGGGAGTAGTAGCTCAGATCGCCCTTGCGATCCGGAAGACCCCGGAGCGTCGTCGTTGCACCCGAGCTCAGTTGCCGGGTCCAGGCAATCGCGACGAACATGGAGAGCTCCGTCGTGGTCGGACTGCAGAACAATCTGTACACGCGAACGCTGTGTGATGGTCAGCCGATACACGTGATCGGGTGATCTAGCGCCATCCGCACACGTCGACTGGAATGAATCGCTTTGTCCGCGAGTCGAGCCGCGCACAGCCTGCCCCGGCTGGAGCACGTCCACATTGGTGCACGCCTGCGCAAGGCTCACGACGCCGGTGGGGCCCGTGGCACCACCCTGAGTGCGCACTACCAATTCGAACGCGCCTGACTGTCCGCCGTATCCGTCGACCACGATGAAGTAGTCGCCCGGGTCGAGCGCAGCGGTGACTCTGGACTGCGACGTATTTCCCGCATCATCGTTGCAGACGACTTCGCTGCGTTGATCAGCGCACGCACGTTGAATGTAGAGAACGCCGTCGAACTCTGACTGCAACGAAGCCTCGACCGTTGTTCGCTCGGCGATGTGCAATCGGAAGATTCGCTCCGGCGCGTCCTGCGTTTGTCCGCATGTTGCTTGGCTGGCCACACCGGCGTTTCGAGTGTCCCCGCGCTGCGGTTCGTTCAACGCGATCGAGTACGGATCTGCGCAGGTCCCGCTTCCCGTCCGCGCCGTACCGGTCGGAGTCCCGGTCGTAGGAGCTCGCGTCGCGCCCATCGATGGCGTCGCGCTGAAAACGCTGAACCCGTAGCCGCCGCTGCCGTGTTCCATGCGAACAACCGCAACGTGCTCGCCCGCCTCGGTCGCGCAGTACGCGACGGTCGCTTGGCCCGCGCGTGTTGTGTCGTGGGCAACGTCTGCGCCAGAGGGCGACAGTACTCGGATGCTGATATCCTCGGCTCCCTCAGCTAGCGCGACGAAGGTTTGGCACTGGCCAGACGTCATCGGTGCGATGAACCGAACCTCGTTCCCTTCAGAAAGGGACCCACTGGCCACTGGCGAAACGTTCGCAAGACCGATGCCGGTAAATGCGTTGTGAACCGCGTGGTAGCGCTCGTTCAGTCCACCTCCGCCACAACTCAACAGAGGAACAGCGAGAAGAAGCCCGATGGAGGACGATGAGATCGAACGCGTCATTCTTTTTATCTCGCGAGTTACGCCAGGACGTCGAACGCTAACACGAGCCGGAATCTCGACGCCTAGGCAAAGAGACGTCCAGCTCTGGGAAATGTTCTCATTTTTCCAGAGCCGTGGCGGGGCGCTCGTTGACTAGCTGCAGGAACAGAAAAGCAACGACGAAGAATACGCAGAGGACACGCACGGCGAGCCGATGACCGGCGCCGTCCGCAATCGCTCCATACAGCAACGGCCCGAGCACGGCGGAGGCTTTGCCGCTCAAAGCAAGGAATCCCATATACTCGCCGGCCTTCTCGGGGGGTGACAACTTCGCCATCATGGCTCGCGAGGATGCCTGTGTTGCGCCTACAACTACGGCGATCACACACGCTAGGCCCCAGAACACCGCGTGACTCTGGACAACGGAGATCGCGGCAACGGTGCCGCACCAAACTACGAGCGTGATTCCGATCGCGCGCTTGCCGCCAATCCGGTCGAGCAACCTGCCAAAGAGAATGGTCCCTGGAATGGCGCAGATGTTCAGCACGAGAAACAGCATCTGATGCTGCTTGGGCCCGAAGCCCAGGACGGCCTCTGTGTAGATCCCCGCAAAATCGAGGAACGTGGTCAACGCGTCTGTGTAGAAAAAGTACGCGACGAGGAACCAGAGAATCGCCCGATGCTTTCCAATCTCTCTTCCAGTCCGAATGATCTCCGCGAACCCTTCGCGCGCGGCCGTCGTCATGGGAATGATGCGCACGGGAACGCGTTCACGCAGCAGCGCGATCGCGACGCCCCCGAAGACCGCGAACCAAGCCGCCACCAGCAAGTAGATCCAGCGCGCCGCCGACGCCGCGGAGGCGTCATAACGTTTTGGAACCAGTGGGAACGTGGCAACCAGCGCGAGCAAACCACCCGCGTATCCGATTCCCCATGCGAGGCCCGAGAGCTTTCCGACTTCATCGGGTCCGGCGATATCCGGCAAGAATGCGTTGTAGAAAACATACGCTCCCTCAAACGCGAAGTACGCAACGATGTAGAGCAGTGCAGCTTGCCACGCATCGCCTGGCTTTAAGAACGCGAGACCGATCAGCGCGAGCACGCAGACCGCGGTGTAGACACTGAGGAAGAGCTTCTTCTTACCGGTGCGGTCCGCGATGCCGCCCATGATTGGCGCGGACAGAGTCACGCAGAGCATACTTCCGGAGACCACCGCCCCCCACGCGCTCGAGCCGCGCAACTCGAGAGAGCCGATGCGCAGAACCTGGTCGCCTACCAAAACGTTCTTGAAGTATGCGGAGCCGAATACCGTCACCGCAATCGTCGCGAACGCAGAGTTCGCGAAGTCGTATAGGCAAAACCCCACACGCGGTGCTTTTGATCCCATTCGCGGGACCCTCGCACACGAGGGCGGGGAATCGCAAAAGCCAAGATTCGGCCGCGAGCTGCATGCGCGCGGCGTGTGCTATCTCAATCGCATGGCGTGCCCAACCTGCAAGAAAGCACTTCCGCCCGACACAAAGCCCGGCAAGGGTGCGTTTCCTTTTTGCTCCGAACGCTGTCGCACCATTGACCTGGGCGGATGGCTAGATGGCAGTTATCGCATCGCCGGACCAGAGATGAGTCCCGAAGATGCAGCCGCGCTTCTGACGGACACGCGGGGCGCTGAGCCAGAGAGTAGCTCCTCGAACAGTACGTCAGAGTCGACGGCGCGGCCTTCCCTGTGGGACAACTAGCGCATGCGCTTGTGTAATCGTCCTCTCGGTTCGATCGCGGTTACTCTCATCTCTCTTCTCGCCCTTCCGGTGAGCGCTCAAACGAGCGGGCCTTCGAACGACTCGTCTACGAGCACGCAGCGGACCACCCAATCCTCCAGCACTACGTCTTCGCCGGCGACGGCATCGAGCTCGAGCCAGAGCACGCGAACATCGAGTACCTCGCAGACGGCGACTCCTGCGCCTCGAGGTGATCGCTCGTACTTCTTCTACGCCGGTGGCGGCGTCGGCCCCGCATACGCCGACATCATCGCGCTCTCGCAGAGCAACTTTTACCCGCAGCTCGTCCGAACCAACGGATGGGGCACGCGCGGAATGCTGGTTGCCGGATTTCATGTTCTGGCCTTCTCGATCGGCG
This sequence comes from uncultured Sandaracinaceae bacterium, assembly GCA_964635815.1. Classification (GTDB taxonomy): domain Bacteria; phylum Myxococcota_A; class Polyangia; order Polyangiales; family JADJQN01; genus CAZWQH01. Next base: position 1,725 of record CAZWQH010000075.1, on the reverse strand, counting down.
CTCGACTGACGTTCGGTACGTTCGATGCATTCGATCTGGGAACGGTCGGCGCCGATGTCGCGCTCCGCATTCCTCTCGGCGGCTTTCATCTCTTTATTCGCAGCCACCTTGGATTTGCGTGGCAAGGCCGCTTGAACGACAAGAGCCCCGAGCTCTCGCAAACCAACGTCGTTGGCTGGGAGGTCGGCGCTGGGCTCGGCTTCGACATCATGCTCGCCGAAGTCATTTCGCTGGGTCTCGACGTCGGCGCAGATTTCCTGAACTTGTCGCGGCAGTCGATCAATCTCAGCGGGCCCGGTCCTACGGACGTAGATCTGACGAAATCGGGCAACGCAGTCGGTGTCGCAGGCCACGTGATGGTGACCCTCAAGCTCCAACTGTGACCGCGAGAGATCGCGCGCTCGGTCTCCTCATCGTGGCGTTCTCCGTCGCAAGCTGTGCTCGGTCCCACACGCGAGAGCTCGATGGGAGCGTCGCTACGCGCACTCTCGACTCGTCGCGCGGAGTCGATTCGCAAAGCGGCTTCGAGGAAGCCGACGGAAATCGAGAAATCGATTCACCGGGCCCCCCGCGCATCGCGTCCTCGTCTTTCTATGGCGGCACTGACACCCGTATCGCAGGCACCGTCGCGGATGGTGTTCTGATTCCTCTCTCGCTTTCCGTTTCGGGATATCGGTGCACGGTCGTCACCGCGAACGGCGAATCCCGGTGTCGGCCCGCGATATCCGAGCTCCCGTTGTTTCGCGGAGGCGACGCTTGCGAGCTCGACTTGTACAAGTGGACGCCGAGCTGCCGAGCTCCGCCCATAGGCGCCATCACTCGGCGTGGTGATGATGTCTTCAAAGTCACAGCACAGGAGTACGCGGGACGCGTGTTCCTAGGCACGGGCCAATGCGCTCTGACGACCCGCGTAGCAACGGATCGATACTTCGTGCTCGAACCGATCGCTGCGCCTGCATCGGGACCGCCAATGACTCGACACGTGCTCCCGCTAGAGCGTGTAGACGCGATCGAATGGCGGGGCTCGGACGGCTCTTCACTCGTCGCCGAGCAACTCTTCGATCGCACGCTGGGGCTGAGCTGCAACCTCGATGGGACAAGCTCGGATCAAGCTCTTTGCGTTCCAGACGGAGCCATCGCGGCAGCACTGCAGTTCGGCGAGGCGACGTGCACGGAACGCGTTCTGGTCATTGGAAGCGCGGATGTTCGAACGCACACGATCGATCCACCGATCGGATGCTCGACCGAAGCTTCGAGTCGACTGGTCCGGCGAAAGTTGGATGCGATCCCAATGCGTACGCAGTACTGGACGCGCGAAGGCGGCCTCTGCGTCCCACACACGATTCAGCCCGGTCTGCGAGCCCATCGACTGAGTGATCCTCTCCTGGTTGCGCGTTGGCCGATGATGCGTGATGCGCTGACGGAGCGATTGCACGTGAAGTACGTGGACCTCGGAGGCGGCGTGCGATTCAACTTTGGGATGGAAGACACGCGGTACGGCGCCTGCGTCGGCGAGTCGTTCGCGGATCGCATTCCGCGTTGCGTGCCCGTCGGCAATAGCGCTCAATCCGACAACCCGTTGTTCGGTAACGGGTCATGCATCGGGGAGCGTCTGCTGGGTTCGACATCCACTTGCGCATTTCCGTACGTGAAGGTGATGAATCGAGTCGACGAACAGAGCTGCTACGAGCTCACGGAAGTAACGATGGCAACGCTCGCAACCGG
>CAZWQH010000074.1:13189-14787 GCA_964635815.1 uncultured Sandaracinaceae bacterium | reverse complement strand
GGTAAGGCTCATACCTACGTAGTCGATCTCGAGGACCCTCTCGCGGTGAAGTCGTGTGCCGAAGCTATTCAGCGCGACTTGGGCGAGGTGGACATCCTGATCAGCAATGCTGGCGGCAGAGTTCACACGGATCTGCGACCTCTGACGGAGATGTCGCACGAGAGCTGGTGGCGTGTCGTGGAGGCAAACATAAAACCGCCTTCCATTTGTGCGCGCGAGTTTCTGCCAGGGATGGTTCGCAAGGGTTGGGGGCGCGTTCTGAACATCGCGTCGACTGCTGGAAAGATTGGCATCGCACAACTGAGCGCATATTCGGCAGCCAAGCACGGTGTGCTCGGCCTGACGAAGTCATTGGCCCTCGAAGTCGCGACCAAGGGTGTGACCGTCAATGCGCTCTGTCTTGGATATGTGCGCTCAGAGGCTTCGGTGCGCGCCTCCACCCAGCTCGCGCGCGCCTTGGGAGTGGACCCTGCCGAAGGTGAACGTTTGCGTATCGACCAGATTCCGCAGAAGCGCGCCATCGATCCTGCAGAAATATTCCCCGCGGTACTCTTCTTGGTGTCCGATGCAGGCGCACGAACGACGGGCGAAGCGCTCAACGTATCGGGTGGTCGTGTCATGCACTAGGCTGTGCTGCCAACAGCGACCATTCTTGACAGCCAAGAACAGGGCTCGTTACTTTCACAAACCAATGCAATCCAGAGAAATCAGCTCGGTGGAAGCCCGGCGCATCATCCTGTCGCAGGCTCACCGAACGCGCTCCGGCCACATCGGCTCGCATTTGAGCGTCGTGGATATTCTGGCCACGCTGTACTCGGAGGGCGGTCTGAGCATCGACGACCCAAAGGATCCGGATCGTGACCGCTTCGTTCTGTCGAAAGGTCATTCCGCCCTAGCCCTTTACGCCGTGCTTCGCCTTCGCGGGTGGATTTCCGAGGATCAGCTGAACACGTATCTCGCAAACGATAGTTTGTTCGGCGTGCATCCCGAGCACGAGATCCCGGGCGTCGAGTTTTCGACGGGATCACTCGGACACGGTCTTTCGTTTTCCGTTGGCGCAGCTCTCGCAGCGCGCATGCAAGGATCGGCGCGTCGAGCGGTCTGCCTTCTCAGCGATGGCGAGTGCAACGAAGGGTCGGTTTGGGAAGGTGCCATGTCAGCCGCGCATCATCGACTCTCAAATCTCATCGCAATCGTCGATGCAAACGCGCAACAGTGCTTCGGGTTCACGCGTGACGTTCTCGATATGGAACCGGTCGTCGCCAAGTGGCAGAGCTTCGGTTGGGACGTGCATGAGGTCGACGGACATGATCGCGCGAACCTTGCGCGGAAGATGCGAAGTCTCGAGCTAACGAGTGGGCCGCCGCACGTACTCATTGCGCGGAACGTCTTTGGAAAAGGGGTCTCGTTCATGCAGAACAGCATCAAGTGGCACTACGCCGCCATGTCCGACGCCGAGTACGCGCAGGCGATGAGCGAGGTCGGATAGTGCGAATACCTTTTGCCGCGGCGTTGACGGAGTTGGGCGCGCAGGACGAACGCATCGTGCTGTTGACGGGCGACCTCGAGAAAGCAGGCACGAGCCGCCTGTTGAACCA
>CAZWQH010000074.1:0-13179 GCA_964635815.1 uncultured Sandaracinaceae bacterium | reverse complement strand
CGAGCCTTTCTACGAAACATTTCCGAAGCGCTTCTTCAATATGGGTGTTGCCGAGCACAACATGGTGGATGCGGCGTGCGGTCTGGCCAACGCCGGCTTCATTCCGTATGTCTATTCCATCACGACGTTCCTCGTCCTGCGTGCGTATGAGGCAATCCGCAACGGACCGTCGTTTCATCAATTGCCGCTTCGATTGATCGGCGTCGGAGCGGGCCTCGAGTATGCAGTCGGTGGAATCTCGCACTTGGCAATCGATGATCTTGCGGTGATGCGGTGCCAGCCCGGAATGACGGTGGTCGCGCCGGCGGACGCGCAGCAGGCCGTAGCTGCATTGCGAGCGACTCACGCAATCTCGCAGCCGATCTTTTTTCGCTTGGGCAATGATGCCAAGACGCTCGTTCCGGGGCTTGACGGGCGTTTCAAGCTGGGTGGTCTTGAGCTTTTTGGCGAGGGCACGGACGTCCTGCTCGTCGCGACGGGGACCATCGTGTCGGAGGCCCTAGCCGCCGCACAACTCCTGAAGGAAGCTTCGGTCAACGCGACCGTCGCGCTCGTCAGCAGCTTCAATCCGTCGCCGGATGACGAGCTGCTCAAGGCGATTCGTCGGTGCCGCGGAGTCGTTAGTGTCGAAGCGCATTATACGAATGGGGGTCTGGGATCCTATGTCGCGGAGCTGATCGCGGAAGGCGGAGCGCAGGCGCGGCTCGTGCGCTGCGGTGTAGGCGCTCTTCCGAAGCGCATTGGGAGCGAGAGCTTCCTGCGCGAGTCATTCGGATTGTCTTCGTCCGCTATCGCGAAGATCGCGACGCAGTTGGTGCGAGCCTAGCCGTGTCTCATCCGACACGTGCCCTCGTCATCGGAACGGGATGGGCGGGGAAAGGTCATACGACCGCTCTTCGAGCATGTGGCGTTGATGTCGTTGGGCTCCTGGGACGTAGCGGCGTTGTCGTCGAGCAAGTCGCGAGGCAGCTTGGAGTCGTGGAGCATTTTACCGAGCTCGATCGAGCGCTTTCGCTGATCAAGCCCGACATCGTTTGTGTGGCCACGCCCGGGAGCACTCACGAAGAGTTCGTGAGCGCCGCGCTCCGCGCCGACGCGCATGTCATTTGCGAGAAGCCGCTTGGAACGAGTGTGAACGTTGCCAGGAGGCTCCACTCGCTAGCGGTTTCCAGGGGACTCAAGCACGCGTACGCCAGCACGGGTCGTTTTGCGCCAACGGTCCAGCTTGCGGCGAAGCTGATTCGAGAAGACGCGATCGGCACTCCCCAAGAGGTCGAGTGCATTTCCCACTACGGAATGTCTCGATACCTTCCGTTCTGCTGGTTCCATTCCATCAGCACGGGCGGAGGCCGCCTGTTCAACAATTTCAGCCACATATTCGGGATCATCCTCGAGCTGCTTGGAGGAACCGTAGTCGCCGCGTCAGGAGAAACTCGAAACGATCTGGAACGCGCGCCAGTTGGAGCGCCGATTCACGATTTTCGAGCGCTGTTGCCGGCATTGGGCGAGGCCGCGGACGTCGACAGCGCACTCCTCACAGAGGCGGAGCTCGCAAACGCGGAGTGGAGAGAGTCGGATGCCGACTGGTCATACACCGCAGTCATGCGCGTGCGCTCGACACGTCCCGACACCCGTGACGCATCGGTGCTTGTGCGACACGCCGCTCATCGCGTGTCTCCGTATGAGGACCACGTGGTTATCTACGGGACGAAGGGTGCGCTCTATCTCGGCGGTGCGTATGCGCAATACTCCGTGCGCCTGCGAAAACACGATAGCGCCACGTGGACCGATCTCGAGGTTCCTGCGTCGAAGATCCTCAACGTCGCTGACCCCGTGCTGAGAAACTGGACAGAACTCTCAAGACGCTTCGTAGCGGATGTTCAAGGGAATGCCGCAGAGCCTTATCCCACTTTCGAAGAGGGCAAAGCCTGCCAGGCTGTCATCGAGCGGGTGCGACAAGCGAGCCTCTCACCTGTAGGCGACTAGAGCGAGCCGACGGAGAAACACCGCGTGCTATCAAGCTTCTCGACGATAGGCACGAGCGAATACGCGTTGGGGCGAAATGCCATCGCTACGTCCTCTTCGAGCGTGCTGTTGCGCGCAAGACGTTCATGGATGTGCGAGTCCGCGCGGCAGCGCTCTTCGATCGAAGCAAAGTTCGGAACGCGGTCTTCCAGAAGATCGAGGAGTGCTTCGCTACACGCGTCGTCTTCTGTGCGCCGAACCCGCTTGTGGTATCCCGCGGCAGAGACTATCGCCACGCGTGCCGCGCTCCATCGCTGCTTGATCGTTTGAGCGACCGCGCCGATGTAAGGGAACCCGGCGAGAATGACGTGATCTGCGATCGCTGACGCTGCCGCTACGGTGACCGTGCCGTTGGTGGTGATCAACACCGGAATGCGCTCACCGAGCTCCACGCGTGCGGCAACGGCAGGCGAGTTGTCCTCGCGAGCGTACGCCTCCGGAACTCCCGAGAGCTCGCTGAACACCAGCGGCGCGATGTCGCGGAATACGGCCTCGTTCAACGCGTCCAGCTCGCTTGCCACGAGAAGACGCTTCGTGCGCGACAAAAGAACGCCAGCGGTTGTCGTGAATCTTAGGACATCGACTACAACCGCCAAGTCGTATCTCGATGCGCTGAGCTCGTAGCTCTGGACGAGGTCGATCTTCACGGAAGCCAGGCCGAGTGAGTCGCTTCCCCGCGCAAGCGAGAGAAAATTACATGCCGCATTCGAGCAGCGCCGCTTGTCGCACGGTAATGTTGCCCGCGCGAGCCCGTGTGACAGCGCGATCGACCGCATCGCCGATGTGATCGCCTACCTTCTTCATGAACTGCGTCGTGTCGCTCACGTCCCAGCCCATGCAGATCACACCTACGACCACGCTAATTGCCCCGCCGCTCGCGAGAAAGTCCGGAACAACGAGAACATTGCGGCCGTGCAACATCAACGATGCGGCCTCCGTCACGGCGATGTTTCCGCCTTCGACTACAAGCTTGGCTTTGACGGAGTTTGCGTTATCCGCGTGAACGGCATCCGTCACCGCGGCGAGAACGAGCACGTCGCATTCTTCGGAGATAACGAAGTCGCGGTTGCCGGCGATCAGGCGCGGATCCAAGCGCGATGCGTCGATCGATCTTCCGTCTGGACGTGCTGCAAAGAGCTTGTCGAGATCGAGGCCGTTGGGATCGCGGTAGTAGCCACCTTCATCGGACACGCCGACAATCTTGTGTCCCTCCTTCGCGAGGAACCACGCGGTGCTTGCACCCACTTGTCCAAACCCTTGAACGGCAACACGCAAAGGCTTCGCGAGCTCGAGGCGTTTGGCGGCTCTGAGGACGGAAGCTGCCGTTCCCGCGCCCGAGCGAGCTTCGTTTACCGTCATCGGACCAAAACTGCGCCCGAGCACCTGGTGATAGTTCTTGATGCCATCGGGGGGTGAGCTGCGAGTTAGGGCCACGTGCCGCGTTGGGAATCCAAGCTGCTCGGCTACGTAGTCGAGGTCCTCTGGGCTCGTGTTCATGTCCGGACCGAAACCGTACATCTGCTCGCAAAGCGGCTTAATGTGCGTGAAGAATCTCATCAGCGCTTCGCGTTTTCCGATGCTGTTCGGGTCGTAGCGAATAGCGGATTTTGCTCCCCCACACGGAAGCCCGAGCGAGCGCATCTTGAGCGTCATGCCGTTCGCGAGTCGCGAGACTTCTTCCATATCCACGGTGCGAGTTACGCGAACTCCGCCAGCGGCGCGACCGTTGACGAGGGAGTCGATCACAAGCATTCCCTCCCAACCCTCGGGGTCGCGGTAGTGAACGCGAAGGAGGGGGTGTCGTTTGGTATCGGTCATGGGCTGCCAACTGGAGCCCAACCCACGCGCCCTTGTCAAGCGTTCGAAGATCCCGCTGGCGATCGCATGATCGGTCTTTTGTGCAGTTCACGGTTGAGGTAGCTTGGCGGTCCCAAGCGGTTGCATCCGGAAGTTGCTCAGAAGGAGAGAGAAAATGATACGCGGAAAAAGAGTCTTCGACGCCGATCTGCACGTAATCGAACCGGCGGATCTATGGACGTCGCGAATGGAAAAGCGCTTTCGCGATCACGCTCCAAAGGGCTACGAACGTTTTCCGCAAGACGTGTTCATGCATCTCAATGGCCGCGACCTGCCCGCGTTCACCGCAGATCAAGTCGCGGGAATCCGCAAAGGCAAAGAGGCCGCATCGGCGCGCTACGCGCACGCTCTAGCAAAAAACTACAACAACGTTTCGCAAGTCGAAGCCATGGATGCGGAAGGCATCGATGCATGCGTCTTGTTTCCGACACGCGGTCTCTACGCGATTGCGCCTGAGCACGCGACTGCGGAGTTCGCCTCGGACGTGGCGCGTGTCTACAACGATTGGCTTGGCGAGTTTGCCGCGCTCGACCCCAAGCGTATGCGCGGTGCAACGATGATCGCGCCGCAAGATGTGGAGCGAGCGGTGGCGGAGATTCGCCGGACCGTGAAGGACTACGGATTCAAGGCCGTGTTCCTTCGCCCGAATCCGTACGGCAAAGACTATTGGCACCACCCCAAGTACGACCCGATCTGGGCGGTGTGCCAAGAGCTGGACATTCCTGCATGCTTCCACGAGGGCGGCCCCGGAATGATGCAGGGCGTGGTTCGTCAGATCGGCGACGATCGATTCGACACAATTCGAATGGCGCACACGATCAGTCACCCCGGCGAAATGATGACAGCGGTGATCGCCATGTGCATGGGCGGTCCGCTGCAGAGGTTTCCAAAGCTACGCGTAGCGTTCCTCGAGGCCAACTGCGGTTGGGCGCCGTGGTTACTTTGGCGCATGGATGAGCACGTCGAGAAGAAGATCCCCGTCGGCAGCGATACGGAGATTCTTCCACTGAACCCGAGCGAGTACTTCTTGCGGCAATGCGTCGTATCTCTCGAATGTGATGAAGAGCCCGGCATTGATGTCATCAACAGGTGGAAAGGGGAGAACATAGTTTTCTCCACCGACTATCCACACACCGACTCGAAGTACCCAAACTCGGTCAAGCACCTGCTCGACGGTCTAAAGATCGACGACGCATACATGACCAAGTTGCTCTGGGATACGACTGCAAAGCTATATCGCCACGACCAGTGGTAGTCCATTGACGGACCGCGAACCTGCTCCGTTGGAGCGAGCCATCTTCGATGCACTCCGTGTTGCGGGGAAAAATCTGTCCGCGCTCACCCTCGATGATCTGGCGGCCGTTGATCAGAATCATTCCGGTGGAAAGGCAGCGACGCTCGCTTTGGCGCAGGCAGCCGGTGCCAAGGCAGGGGAGCGAGTTCTAGACATCGGCGGCGGCATTGGTGGCCCGGCACGCGTGCTCGCTCACCTGTTCGGGTGCCAGGTCATCGTGCTCGATCCCATTGAGGACTTCTGCCGAGCTGGCGCCTCACTCTCACAGCACATGTTTCCGATGCTGGAGATCAAGTTCGTTCAAGGCGAAGCGCCCGCGCTGCCATTCGACGACCGCTCTTTTGATCTCGTGTTCATGCAACACAGCACCATGCATATTTCGGACCGGCGCTCATTGATCAGCAGTGTGAAGCGCGTCCTTCGGCCGAGCGGGCGTGTCGCACTCCAAGAAGTTCTGGTTGGGGATGTCGAGCCCGTGCTTTATCCGACACCCTGGGCGATCCACGAGTCCGAGAGCACCGTGCTCAGCAGCGAGTCGCTCACACGTGACTGGAACGAGGGCGGGTTTCAGACGCTGTCGTGGGTGGACTTCACCGAGGACATTCGAGCGCCGCTCATCAGAACACCTCAAGACCACCCAGCGCCATTGGGACCGTTGGGAGTCCACCTTCTCACCGGCGAAGAAGCGTTTCGTAGTTGGGCCCCTATCTGGAGGCGTAACCTCGTGGAGAATCGCGTGCGACTCGTTCGCGCGGTAATGGGCAGGACATGATTGCAAATCCAAAAGTCGTACTCCTGGGCGGCGAAGGCATCGGACCAGAAGTGGTTGAAGCGTCCTCACGGGTCCTCACGGCGTTGGTTCCGTCGATGCAATTCGATCGGCCTCCGCATGGCGCAGCCGCGCTCGAGGCGCATGGATCTGTGATTCCGGTCGGAACGCGCGAGGCCTGCGAACGAGCTGACGCGGTTCTCTTTGGCGCAACGTGGAAACACTGTGGTGATGTGCTCCGCTTCTTGCGGTGGGGTCTCGATGCGTACGCGAATGTGCGTCCGTCCCGCAGCCGAGATGGCGTGCGCTCGCCACTGCGTTCCAGTGACGGAATCGATCTGGTGATCGTGCGTGAGAACACACAAGGTGAGTACCCGACGCGCGAAGGCGATCTCGTGGAGTTCAACCAACGGTGGCCCGAGTTCCGGGACATCATCGATCAAGCCCCGCCTTCGGATGGGTATTTCGCGCTTCGAGTTACGAGCGCGGTAGCGTGCGAGCGCATCAGCACGTTTGCGGGTGATCTGGCTCTTCGCCGCCGAGCCAAGGGATTCCCCGGCGAAGTAACCATCGTCACCAAGGCGAATGTTTTTCGCCGTACAGATGGGATGTTTCTACAGATCGCTGAACGCGTTTTGGCGGCCAAAGGAGTGCCGACCAAGCACTACTACGTCGATGACGCATGCCGACGTTTGGTCGCCAATCCTAGGGCGATTGACGTGATCCTCACGCCGAACCTTTTCGGCGACGTGATGAGCGATATCGCCGCAGAGCTGGTCGGAGGTCTCGGAGTTGCGCCGTCCGGTTGCTACGGCGATCGCTTCGCCTATTTCGAGTCGGTACACGGGTCTGCACCCGATATTGCCGGCAAGGGCGTAGCGAATCCGATCGCCACGCTCCTCTCCGCCTGCATGATGCTCGAGCGGCTCGGATACCCGGAAGATGCGTCGCGCCTCGAGGGCGCAATCGACCGACTGATCGTCGAGAAACGGACGCTGACACCGGACATGGGTGGAGTTGCAACGACAGACGACGTTGTTACCGCGGTGATTGCGATGTTACGCTGAAGGCCCATGACACCTTCAGGACGCACTCTCGCTGAGAAGATCTTCTCCCGAGCAGCTTCGCGCGACGTTCGCGCTGGCGAGACAGTAATTGCCAAGGTTGACCGCCTGATGAGTCACGAGGGATTTCGTTTCGTCGCTCGCGTCTTGACAGAGGCCGGGATCGATCGCTTGTGGGATCCGTCGAGAGTCGTAATCGTACTCGACCATGCGGTTCCGGCTCCGGATGAGGCGACTGCGAAGGAGCACGCGTTCATCCGCAAAGAGGTCGAGAAGCTCGGTATTCAGGATTTCTTCGATGTGCGCGGCGGGATATCGCACCAGGTAATGGTGGAGAAGGGATACGTCCGACCCGGAGAGCTTGTGCTAGGAACCGATTCGCATTCGACGATGTATGGCGCACTTGGGGCTGCTGGGACGGGGATCGGGTTTTCGGAGGCAGCGTACGCGCTCACAACGGGCACGCTCTGGTTCACGGTTCCCGAGACCCTCCGCATCACCATGCACGGTTCTTTGCGACCGGGCGTCCTATCCAAAGACGCAATGCTCTTCCTCTTGGGCTCCAAGACTGTCGAAGGCGCACAGCATCGTTCGATCGAGTGGCGTGGTGACGGCGCGGAAGGACTCTCGATCGAGAGTCGAATGACGATGGCGAACATGGCAGTGGAGATGGGCGCGAAGTTGGGATTGTTCGAACCCGACGAGAAGACGTATCGATATCTCGACACGGCTGGCGTCTCTCGCGACGCCTACACGCCGCTTCACGCGGACGACGACGCAACGTACGTCGAATCGATAGAAATGGATCTCTCGACGCTCGAGCCGCAGGTGGCCATGCCCCATTCGCCCGACAACGTCCGACCGGTGTCGGCGCTCAAAGGCACACGCATCAACCAAGCGTTGCTCGGGTCTTGCACGAACGCGCGGATAGAAGACCTCCGGCTCGCTGCAGCGGTGCTTCGAGGCAAACAAGTCGCAAAGCACGTTCGCCTCTACATCTCGCCCGCGTCCGTCGCTGTCTATCGGCAAGCGATGAGCGAGGGTTTGCTCGAAGACTTCATGGCGGCGGGAGGCGTTGTCCTGAACTCCGGCTGTGGCGCATGCTTCGGAAAGCACATGGGTGTGCTCGGTCCAGATGAGGTTTGCATCTCGTCGACCAACCGAAACTTCCAAGGCCGGATGGGGAGCGCGGAAGCGCGCGTGTTCCTCGCCTCCCCGATTACAGTGGCTGCAAGCGCGATCGCGGGCGAGATCGTGCCAGGAGCGATTTGATGATTCTCGAAGGTAGAACCTGGGTCTTTCAAGATCACGTAGACACGGACGCAATCGTACCTGGGAAGTACCTCTATCTGGACATGGACCAGATGGCGAAACATGCACTCGAAATCCTGAACCCAGCGTTCCCGAGTGGGGTGAGACCGGGCGACATTCTGGTCGCGGGTCGAAACTTCGGGTGCGGTTCAAGCAGAGAACAAGCCCCGCGGGTGCTGAGGAACCTCGGCGTTTCGGCGATTCTGGCGGAGTCTTTTGCCCGCATCTTTTTCCGGAACTCGATCGCCCTTGGTCTGCCAGCTATTCAGGTTCCAAACATACGAGCGTTCGTGCGACCTCAAGATACTCTTCGGATCGATCTAGGCCGTGGTGAAATCGAGAACCTCTCGACGAACCAGAAGACGTCCTCGTTACCGATACCTGAACGGTTGCTAGAAGTCCTTCAAGACGGCGGCGTCTTGCCAGCCCTCAAACGCATCGCGCGTGAGCGAGCGGCGAAACCGGCGTAAGCGAGACAAACGCGTCGCCCTCGGAGCTGTGTGCTAGCGAAGCACCGACACGGTTGGCAGCAGCGCGCCTCTCGCTGTAACGCTGACCAGGCGAGACTGGCTTGCTCGTGCGACCGAGCCGCCGAACTTTCCTCCGAATACGAACGGATTCCAATTGACGAAGTGCGGCTCACTTGCGCCGTCGTTGTCCGGCAACGAGTACTGCGGAATTTGAAGCAGTGGCTGCATCACCCACGGCGACTGAGTCGCACGGTTCACGATGGCGGACCAATCTCCCGCGCAAATCTCCGAGCCGAGCATCACGTCATGCCCCCCGTGCCCGAATGCCGGTTTGATCACCCAGCGATCACGCTCGCCTAGAAGCTGCTTGATGCGATCGGTCGTAACCTGCAGCGTTCGTGCGACCAGCGCACGCGCGGTTGTCCGATCGTCGTCGGGGAATGACGACATGAACTGGTCATCCCAAAGAAGGCTCAGCAGAGATTTGCTACCGAGCAGATAGGACCTGAGGGGATTGACCATGCATACGGCCCCCGCGCGAACTGCTTTGAGAAGCTCAGCGACGTCGTCTGGTCGGGAGAGGAAGTCAGGAAAAAGCACGCGACGGTAGACAACGTCGATGCGTCGTCCCTGGGCCCACAGCGCGCCGTCGTTGAAGCGAAGCTCGCGAGCGTCGCACACGAACGTCGGGGATCCCAGCTCGGTCATCAAGTGTGCGGTGCGCAGTTGTTCGTCGTACGTCTTGACTGGGTGGAGGTCGACGATCGCGATCGTTGGTGCCGTCGATGTGCCACCGAACGCTCTGTAACTCGCCATCAACGCCTCGTGCAGGCGTGTCGTTCTGGTTTTTCCTTGAGGTTCGAGCAACGTCTTGAGGCCCGAAGTAGGCAGCAGCTCTCGCTGGACCGATTCGACTTCGTCCGCGAAGGTCATCATCGCCGGGCTATCTGTATTGATCTCTACTGCGGCAATGTGCTCTCCCTCCCAGAGGAAGTCGGGGCGACCGATGGCGAGCCACGGTGAATAGTTCGGCGCAATCTCGAAGAGCTCTTTGGCGGCCGCTGGCAGGTTCAGCTGGTTGAATAGGTGGCGGTCGCGCAGCAAGTGTTCGCCAACCCTCTCCAGGATTGCGAAGAGCCGCTCCGTCAAGGTCGCCCAACGACGATGCAACGTCGTGTTCACGAAGTGCGACTTGATTGAAGTGGGAAGCGGCTTGCCCGCAAAGATCACTTTGCGCCTAGCAAGCTCTTCCCGCAGCGCACGAACGGATTCGCGCGCGCGCTCCGGGTTAGCGAGAACATACTCGTCGAAGGACGCTTCGAGCTGAGTCTTCATTGGGCCGAAGAATCCATTCTATCGGGTCAGCGGCTGATCAGCGAGCGCCAAGCTGAGCTGCCGCGTGGAGAAGTGTGTGTTCCTTCAGGCCGCGGCGGAATGATTCAAGCGTGAGGACGTCATCGATTCTGATGTTTCCGAGATTCACATTCGGGCCAAGGTGCTTGATCAACCAGACTTGTTGTGGGCGCTCGAGTGCTTCGAAGATCAGCTTGTTCACATCGGTGCTTTGAACGATTCGATCCACCAGATCGCCGCGGATCTCCTTGCCGACGGGGCCAATCTCGCGGCCCTCGACGACGACCATCTTCGCTCCTGCCGAGAATTCCTCTGTAATAACAACGGGCCAGTCGCTGTTCTGACTCTCTACTTTGCCACCGACCTCGGAGAATACCTCGACGTGCTTGGCGAACTCGGAGATCCACTTCAGCTTTTCCGGGCGCGGAATCGTCGCGACTCCGTCTGATATTTCGATGTGGAGTCCGGTCTCTCGGACAAAGTCGAGAAGGGTCGGAACCTTGTTACGAAGATACGCGTATTCGAACAGCGTTCCGCCAAGCAGTGGAATGATTCCGTGACCACGATAGGCGGCAATCTTAGCCTCGTAGTTTTCGGTGACGAGAACGCTTCCCCAAGCGAGTTTCGCGTAGTCGCAATGGGAGCCCGAAACTTCGGCCAGATCCGCAATTGCGTTCAAGCCGCGGCCAGTGTCGAGCGCGATGGTGATGCCGTATGCGCGCGGCTTCGCGGTGCGAACGGTGTCGAGAAGAGATGGAGGAACGGGCATCGGTAGTCCTTGTACCACACACGAGCACGGAAGAAGAGTTCGCGCAGCAAGGCTATTGAGAGCCGAACGCAGCACTGGTAGCGTTTCCAAATCTTGATCTGCGAACGGAGATACCCTGCGTGACCGATTCCGTCGATGTCGCCGTTCTAAATGCCCTGGTAGCTGATGGGTCGGGGGGGGAGCCGTACACCGCCGATGTTGCCGTAACTGGGGACCGGATCGTGTTCGTCGGGGACTTTCGTGGCCAAGCCAAAAAGTACGTCGATGCCTACGGGCGCATCCTTGCTCCTGGCTTCATCGACTTCCACAGTCATTCCGACTACTCGCTCCTGATCGACCCGCGTGCCCAAAGTAAAGTCCGCCAGGGCGTCACGACCGAGGTCGGCGGGAACTGTGGTTACCACGCGGCACCCATCTTCGGTGCCGTCAGGGAGGAACGAAAGCGCGAGTACTCGCGCTTCATGCCCGTGGAGTGGGAGACGTCAGACGACTACGTCACCGCCTGGACGGACGCGAAACCCGCGGTCAACTACGCCCAGCAAATCGGCTACAACACGCTTCGATCGGCGGTTACTGCGGAGCACGCCAAGCCGCTGTCGGCTACCGAGCGGACGCGACTGGTCGACCTTGTTCGAGACGAGCTGAAACGGGGAGCGGTTGGTCTTTCCTACGGCATCGCGTACACGCCCGCGTGCTTTTCTAGTACGGACGAGTTGGTCGACGTGGCGCGCGTCACGGCGGAAGCCGGATGCGTGATCACGTTCCACATTCGCAACGAAGACGCCACGCTCCTCGAGTCACTCGACGAAGCCTTGTTGATCGGGCGTATCTCAGGCGCGCGTACCCACATCGGCCATCTCAAGACATTTCGTCGTCCCAACTGGTCGAAAATCGACGAAGCGGTGAAGCTGTTGGACACGGCGCGGGCGGGTGGAATGGACCTGAGCGTTGATCGCTATCCGCACCTGGCCATGAATACCCAGCTGCGATTCGTGCTGCCGATGTGGGTCCACGAAGGCGGCGTCGAGAACATGCGTCGACGCTTGCGTGAACCGGAGACGCGCCAGCGCATTCTGAGCGAGCTGAACTCCGCGCACGGTGACGAAGCGCGCGAAGTTCTCATTTCCCTGGTTTCGAAGCCG
The DNA here is from genome assembly GCA_964635815.1 of uncultured Sandaracinaceae bacterium. Classification (GTDB taxonomy): domain Bacteria; phylum Myxococcota_A; class Polyangia; order Polyangiales; family JADJQN01; genus CAZWQH01. Next base: position 1,125 of record CAZWQH010000074.1, on the reverse strand, counting down.
GAGAATCGGTACGCGGAAGGGCAGTTCCTCGACGAGCTCGCCAAAACGCAGAACCCTTGGGAGGTCGCGTGCGACCTACTTGCAGCGGAGGGAGACAGCGCCTTCATGACCTGCTTCGGAATGAATCGAGACAACCTCGATCGCATTCTTGCTCTCGACTACGCCGTCGTGGCGTCGGACGCTTCGGTACAAGCAATCGAGCGCGACGCAGGAGGCGGACGTCCGCATCCGCGCTGTTTCGACACGTTTCCGTTCTTTCTGGCTGAGTGGGTATTTGCTCGTAAAGTCCTCCCGCTGGGGACTGCGATTCGAAAGATCACGTCTCGACCAGCGGAGCTGGCCGGAATCAAGAACCGTGGACGTATCGCAGAAGGTTACTTCGCAGACCTCGTGCTCTTCGAACCCGGGCAGTTGAACCCGTCCGTCAGCTACGAGCAGCCGATCCAGTTCCCGACGGGGATAGATTTGGTCATGGTGAACGGCGAGATTGTCATCGAGGACGGGAAGCACACTCAACGAAGAGCCGGTCGTTTCCTGCGCTTCAACGCCGTGATCTGAGCGGCATGTTGGACACAGACGCCGCGGCAATTGGGCGCGTGTACAAAGCGGACCAACCGTAGCGTTGTCGGACACGGCCGTGGTACGGTTCCAGCTCACATCGTGGAAACTCAGGCCGAGACGATCGAGCCACAAACGATCGGCAAGTACACAATCGTACGGCGCATCGCGCGGACGAACCTCTCCGAGGTCTACGCCGCGAAGGATCCGGACGGCGAGGACGTGTGCGTGAAGCGATTGCTTCCGGAGCACGCGAAGCGCGGATCGATGATTCTACTGAGCTTTCGCCGTGAAGCGACACTACTCGCGGAGATCAACCACCCGAACGTTCTTCGCGTCATCGACGTAGGTGAAGAAAACGGCGTTCCCTTCATGTGCGTCGACCTGATCGAAGGCGCGTCCCTGGATGAGCGCATCGCTCGCGAAACGATCAGCGTCCCCGAGGCGATTGACCTGCTCTGTCAGATCGCGCGGGGACTGGTGCGTGTTCATGAACGCGGCATCGTACATGCCGACATAAAGCCCGCGAACGTGCTGCTCGACGTCATAGGTGATCGGGTGGACGCA
>CAZWQH010000073.1:0-14903 GCA_964635815.1 uncultured Sandaracinaceae bacterium | reverse complement strand
GGTCGTCCACGTGGAGAATCCATTCGGCTCTGAACAAGGACAGCCCATCACGGGTGCAGGTGTGCGCTTTGTGAACGACGGGATCGAGTGGCAACACGATGCACCGTCGATCATCACATGCGCGAACGCGACGGAAGGAACACGCGCAGGCGGTACGTTCTACGTAAATGGACGTTCCGGTGCCGTGTGCAACATCCGCGTGCCTTCGACGCCAGGCACGTACAACACATGGATCCTAACGGCAGGAGCCAACATCCGCGGCCCGTACTCGATCACTGCGCGCTGACGTTCGCGCCGCTCGTCACGGAGTTGGTAGAGATTGAGGCCCTGAACGAGTCGCCGCAACTCCCGCGCGATGCTCGACCATAAGACACCGGCTTTGAACGAAGCGGATGCCTGCGCGAGCGAGCGTTTCTGACACCTCGTCGTTCGTGATCCCAAGCTGCAACCAAACGCACGCCGGCTTGGAGGCGAGCAAGTCCTCCGTGTGTTTGGCCACGTCGGGGCCGCGGCGGAAAACATCGACGATGTCGATGGGGCCGGGCACATCGACAATCCGCCGATACACGCGAGTCCCGAGTATCTCCGTTACGTCCGGGTAGTACACGGGTACAGGAATCACTTTGATGCCGGCATCTGCGAGGTAGCGCGCAACATAGAACGCTGGCTGGTCGGATTGCTCTTCCGTTTTGATCCCGAGCACCGCAATCGTTCGCGCCGCTGCTGCGATCGCTTGAACCTCGGCATCCCTGGTAACGATGTTGTCGCGCCAGTCGTTCATGCTCTGAAGTTGGCACCAGCGGGGCGTCCATCAAGGGCGCGGCAGCGGTATGACGACACCCATTTCGCCGCCGGTCCTGATGATTTGTGCAAGACGAACGAAATCACGAGCGGTTCGGGCCGCTGCGTACGCTTGCGTCATGAATGTTTGAACAGAGTGCGCAGTCGGCTCATCAGCGCGAACGGCGCGAGCAGCGGCCAAGAAATTGTCCGCAGCGCTCGCGTAGTCTCCTCGCGATTCTGCGCCCCGCCCGGCTCGCTCGAACATTGAACCAAGCAAGCGTGTTCGGGCTGCAGCGGGCAGCGCCATGAGCGCGTTCAAAATGGGCGCGGTGTCCTGGTTTGCGCGAGAAGCAGCCTCGTACGCCATCGCATAGTACATCGCGGCCTGTCGGAAGCTCTCGGGCGAATCGACGCTTCCTGGGAAGATTTCAAAGCTGAGCGTTTCTTCGGCCGCACGCACATACAGTCGAGCGCGTTCGTGCGCGGGCCGCGTCGTTGCAATTTCGCGGATCTCCTCCGCGGCTTGGTTTGCTGCCTCGGTGCCCCCAGCGCTTTGTCCGTTGCGGGCAAGCCGACGCGCTAGAACACGAAACGCATGCACGCGTCGCCATGGGCCTGTGGAGCTCGCGGCGGTGGCGGCGCGCTCGAGTGTTCGCGCCGTGCGAGCTCCGTTCTCGGGGCTACCCTCGCGGCGCGCTTCGCGAGCAAAGCCGTGCACCAATCGTCGTGCGATCTCTCCTCGCACTACGTGCCGGCTGGCTCTGTGCTCCGGCATACGTCGGAACGACATCGGATGATTGTCAGCCCTCGCGGCCCGCGGTGCCACGGACACGAACGCGCACGCGGATACGATAAGGAGACGGGCCGTGCTGTGAAAGTACTTCATCGCGACAGACATACTGCGGAGGTTGCAACGACCTTGCCGTGCGCATTCAACCTTAATCTCGCTCCGTGTTCCTAAGCGCGGCGACCAGAGCGCTTGCCATGGCTGGAAAAACTTCACGACGCGTGTGGTGACTCGAGCCCTCGATCGTGCCGTGAGCGCTTGAGAGCGCGGGTCGTCGAGAGCAGACTTCACAGATGGCGCGGATCGCGTTGCCCCTTCCAGATACCGACTTTGATGTGACCGAAGTAGCAGTCCCTTGGCGCCTGTTGACCCGCGCAGGTCATGAGGTCGTTTTCCTGACCGAGGCGGGACGTACGCCAGCGTGCGATCCGCTGCTGCTCACCGGTGTGCTCTTTGGGAAGCTCGGGGCTGAGCCAGAGCCGAAGCAGTACTACGCGGAGATGACGCGCGATGCGTCCTTCATGCGACCTGCGCTCTGGGATTCGCTCGACGTGAGCTCGTTCGACGCGCTGCATCTTGCGGGCGGGCACGCACCAGGAATGCGCCAGTACCTAGGGAGCGAAGCCCTTGCGCGTTGTGCCGGAGATTTCTTCCGCTCAGGCAAACCGGTGAGCGCCATCTGCCACGGTGTGATCGTTCTGGCGCGAGCCAAGAACGCAGAAGGTCGAAGCGTGCTTTTCGGACGGAAGACTACGTGCCTCCCCAAGTACATGGAGCGCTCGGCGTACTTCGCGACTGCGTGGAAGCTCGGAAAGTACTACCGAACGTACCCCGCGTACGTGGAAGACGAAGTGCGAGCCGCTCTTGCCGCACCGAGCGATTTCGTCGTCGGCCCGCGCGAACTTTCCAAGCGCGGAACCGATACCGACGACACTGCCGCGTTCGTGGTCGAAGACGGCAGCTACGTTTCGGCCCGATGGCCGGGTGATTCGTACCTCATCGCGAAGAAGTTGATCGCGCGTCTGTAATGACAACCCCTAGGCTGTTCGGGCCGAGCGCGTGAACCGCGAGGCTGTTTCGGGCCGAGCGCATGAACCGCGAGGCTGTTTCGGGCCGAGCGCATGAACGCTACTGCGCGAAAACCATCGTGCGTGATTCGGTCGAGGTGCTTCCGGAAATCACTCGCGCAACAATGCTGTGCCAGACCCCACGTCCGAGCGCCGACGTGTCGACGTTGCCGCTCGTGGCGCCGCCGGTGAACGTGGTGAGCAGACGCCCGCCGGATGAAATCTCAATGCGATCGACCGGGGAGTAGCTCGTGAGCTCGACCGAAACACGAACGCTGGTTCCGACTCGCTGCCCGTAGATCGGTAGCACGACGCGTCCTGTTGGTGGCGCCGCTTCGCCAGGGGCGAGGCACTGCCATGTGATCCACTCGGCAGGACGGAACGTGATCGCTTCAGACCGGTCGACGGTGGCAAAAAGCTCACCGGCTCGCACGTGCCAGCGCACGATGTTGGCTCCCGCATTGGGCGAGCAGTCGGCAATATCGACTCGAACGGCGTTCGTCGCTTCGGACGCGTTGAGCGCGGAGAACAAACGCCGCTCTCCTCGTATGCGTGCCGCCGTCACGAACGCAGGGCCCAATCCCCGTGCAGGACGGTCGCTAGAGAGCCAGAGATCCTCGTTCGCGTAGACCGAACCCAGCGCCGCGGCCATTGCGGCCCAGCGATCCGTTCCCATTTCGAGGGGGTCGGTTCCGGTCTGAATTCCGTTGGTTCCGACAGGGCCCAATCGACTGCCCTTCCACACCTCGAAGTCGTATGCGTACCCGCGAATACCCGCTTGCCCGATGAGCGCTGCGTACCCGATTTGCAGAGCGACGTTCTCTGCGCGGCTGCCGGGAAAGATGAGACGGTCCTGTCCCGGTTGGTAGGTCGGACCCGTGACGCGCTTGTCGTAGAACTCTCCGCACGTGCTTATGAGTGTGATCGCAGGGCGCTCACGCTGCGACATCGCGTATCGCCGGAGCACGACATCGTCTACTGCGCGTCGTGCCTGTGGGATGGATACTCCGTACGGGTAGAGCCAACTCCATTCGGTAAGGTCGTGGTAGTTCGACGTGTAGTCGCTGACAGTGGCATCGCCAAGCCAGTTGAGAAACGCGCGGTCTCCCGTGAGCCACAAGATTGGCCAACTCAGTGCGGGCCTCGGCGAGACACCGTGCGCCATTTCCAGCAGCGAGCGAATGCGTGCAGGCACATCGTCCCCCCAGACGCCGCTGCTCTCGTCGACCATTTCGATCGCCACCACGCGCCCGCTCGCTTTGACGGTTGTCAGCGCGTGCCTGAAGAGTCCTGGTCCGTACGCGGAGTCGAGGACGTCACTGAGGAGAGCCGTCCCTCTTGCTACGTTGTCTCCGTTCAGCATCAGAAGCATGTCCTGCCGTTGAGCCGAGCTTGCAATCTCGTTCCACCAACGATCCCAGACTGCGATTGCCTGCGCGGTGTTGCTCGCTCCGCCAAGGTCAGCGCGCGACAAATAGAATCCGTTCTCGAACGCGTTCAGATGCGCGTCGCGGAATCTTGCGATGTGACCTGCGCGTTCGACGGCCTTCGGTTCACCGTAGAAAAGGCTGCTCACGAACGTGGAGCGTGCGGGATCGTATGTGAGCAAGGTGTCGCCATTCTTCGCGAAGTGCGGAATGCCCACCGCGGCACGCGCGTTGATTCTGACCTCCGCGCTCAAACCCATGCCCGTGACCAACAGTCGTGTGACGCCAGGACTCGTGATTGTGAGCGTACCGCCAGCAATACTTGCGATCGAGTCAGTTTCAACGTCGTACGCGGGACTCGCAAACGGCTCGATGTCTCCGTTCGTGTACGCAAGCGCGACGGTTATCGCAATCGTGGTCCCCGGTGTTGCGGTTACGGCTGAGTACTTGGGAATGAGCGCCATCGGAACGCGCCCGTTGTCGAACAAGACCCGCTTCTGAGCGATCCCCAGAGGGACACGCTGTCCATCTATGATCGGAGTGCGCACCGTCGCGGTGAGCTCGTGGTAGCCGTTTAGGTATCGACGACTGTCGATCTGCGCCGACGACGTGTACGAAGCCGCGGAGCCTTTGTGGAACTGAACGCGCCCAGGTGCGCCGTCGACGTACAACATGGCTCCATCAACCGAGACATTGCCGCTGGTCTTTCGCGTTTCCACCGTGAACGCGAACTCTCCGGAGATCACTCCATCGCCCGGTGATGTCATGCGAACACGACCCGTGGAGTTTGCGATCGTGAAACGGCGCGTGTCAGCGACGCCAATCACGTCGCCCACCGCGTCCCGAGCGGTTGCAACTAGCGAGTGATCCCCATCGAAGTATGAACGCGTGTCGAAGTTGAGAGAGAACGGCGCTGTCACGATCGGCAAGAGAGGATGACCGTTGATCGCGTACTCGACCGTCTCCACTCCCGTGAGCGAGCTGACGTCGACCGTGAACGTAGCTCCCGCGGTGAGGCTCGCGGCTTCGGAGGGCGAGGTGATGGTGAATCTTCCTACCGCGACGTCGCGCGCCACGACGTCTCGCGGGCGGTATGCGTCCGCGCTAGGAAGCGCCATGCCATCGGCAAGCGCGTTGAGCGATCCATCGCCGGTCAGCGTGCCCATTCCGGTGTCAATCGTTCGTGCATCTAGACTTCCGTCCGCGCGAGTCACGAGCGCAGCATCACTCTCTGTGGCTACCGTGTTGCCTTGCGCGCATCCGGTGACGACTGCCGAGAAGCCCGCTGCGAGACGGACCAGTACGCTGATTTGCCGAAACATGAGTTACCCCGATCGCTCGAAATAGATCGCGGGTATGACGCAGTCACGGGATTCCTTGCAGAGAAATCACGGAACGGTTGCGCAGGAGGCTTAAACGGTCAGGCACGTTTCAGAGTCGTATTTCTCTAATATGTCGATTTTCGATCGCGCGAGGGTCGCGGCTCGCAATTTGGCGGGCCTCGAACGGGAACTTTCTGCGCGCGGAGAACACAAACGCTTCGAGCGCGAGGCTGGATGCTGAACGGGAGTATGTTGTTCGCGAACGGGGAGAAATACATGGCGGGCGATGTGGGCGCTGATCAACGCACGGACGCGGAGCGAGCTCCCTCCGACGGCATCTTCGCGTTCGTCGTTCTGGCATGCGCGATTACATGGACGATGGGGATGCCCCTCGTCTCGGCTTGGATGAATCACAGGCAGCCGCCGGCATATGCGCTTGCGCTGGCGGGGTTCAGCGCATTTGGTCCCACGCTCGCTGCGGTAGCGATCACTGCCGCGCGAGGTCAAGCCAGTACTGTCTTCGGTCCCTGGCGGACTCGACCGTGGATCGTCCTAGCGGCGCTGTTTGTCCCGATGACCGTTCACCTCCTTGCCAATACGATCGAAGTCACACTTGGCGGGCGTCCGGCTCAATGGTTCTACCCGCCTGTCAAACCAGAGCACGTTGCGGCGCTCATCTTCTTCTCGTTGGGAGAAGAATTTGGTTGGCGTGGATTCGCCTACCCCCGCTTCGCTGAGCGATACGGCGTGGTGGGAGGATCGCTCTTGCTCGGGCTCGCGTGGGGCGCTTGGCATTTGATGATGACGGTCTCTCCGGACACCGGCACGTTCAATTGGAGCGCATTCGCCGTGATGCTCGTAGAGCTTCCTCTGTACTCGGTTGTGCTCGCGTGGCTTCTAGAGAATGGCAACCGCAGCCTTGCGATTGCAATCGCGTTTCATGCAGGAGGGCACTTGGACAACGTGTCGCGTGCACCAGAAACCGAGATCCGTTTGCGCGTCCTTCGCTTCGTCGTGCTGGTCACCTTGGCGGCGCTTGCAGGCTGGGCGTTGAACAAACGCGCGTCGCGAAAAGCCGAGAGCGCATCCCCCCAAGGGGAGCGGTCTTGACGTATCCGTGGGAGTTTTGGCCCGTCGGGATCAAGAGCGGTGGCGACTCGTTCGTTGCCACGCACGCGCAACTCCTGCGAGCGGGAGATTCGGCTGATCGATTGTCAGGGCGATCGTGGCTGTGGGCTGAGCCGGTATCAACTGAGCAGAGCGAGGGCCGACGTCATGACCTCAATATGACGTCAATGTCACCGCAGTCGGGTTGTGAGGCATCCATCGGTTGATAATTTGCGGTCGATGAGTTTCTTCCTTGTGCGACGGATTGGGTTTCTCTGTCTTCTGTTCGGCGCGCTCGGAGGTCTCGCGGCTTGCGAAGAATCCGCGCCGAGCGACATCGATTCGAACGACACGGGCCCACGGGATGATGGGCCGGCAGACTCCGTTCTCCGACCGACCGAGCACGGCATGCTCACGTCCGGTGTTGCAGTCAGCGACGTAAGCGAGGGAAGCAAGACATTTCACGCGTGGAACATCCGTCTGCACGGGCCTGCGTCGCTCGACATTCGAACGCAAGGAAACGGCCCGTCGCCGATTCGCACGACGACGTTCTACATCTACCGTCAGAACCGCGGCGGATGGCGAGGTGCGATCGACAAGCGCCAGGGAATTCCCTACGCCAGAAAGTCGCTCGGCCTCCGCGAAGGTCTGTACCGCATTGTAGTTGCAGGCACGCTTCGCAACGCTGGCGGTCGGTACACAGGCGGATTCCAGATGACGGTCGCGTGCAGTGGGGAAGGTTGCCCGCGGCCGCCAACCGACGGTGGTTTCGACGGTGGCACGGTCGCGGGATGCGATCCCGTACGCGGCATCGAGTGCGATGGCGATTGGACCGGGCAGTGCACTCCGGCGTGCGCAAGCACGGAATGCTGCAGCCCTCGGCGAGGCCGCTTCACGTGCGCGCCTCGAGTGAACGGTGTGTGTCCGGCTGCGGATATCACACTCGATGAACGCGCCGCACAGAGCAGTCTTTCGTTCGATTGGATCTTCGTCCGCGACGATAGCTGCGAGGTCATTGAGCAATGTGTCGCAGGGCGAGGTTGGCGTCGCTTGTTACGCTTCGACTCGGACACTCCGAACTCGGGCACCGCGGACATGTACCTAGGCCCGCCGGGAAATCACCGCGACCGCTTCGAATGGGGCGAGTGTCATGGACACCATCACTTCACAAGCTACGCGAACTATCAGCTGCTCAATCAGAACGGAAGCGTCGCCGCGATTGGGCACAAACAGTCATTTTGCCTGATGGACTTCCGCCCGCACGCGCCAGACGCTACTGGCGGTGTCTACAATTGCGAAAATCAAGGTATTCAGCAGGGTTGGCAGGATGACTATTCGAGCGGCATCGACTGTCAATGGGTCGACATAACCGGCGTCGATCCTGGGAGCTACTTCCTGCGAGTGGTCCTCAACAGCCAGCACGTCCTTCTCGAGTCGAACTACGCAAACAACGAATCGCGAATACCGGTCGCGATACCGGCGGACATTCCACCGACGTGCGGGAACGGGGAGGTCGAATCGCGCGAAGAGTGCGACGACGGCAATACCGTGGTGGGCGATGGCTGTGGATCTGACTGCATCGCCGAAGCGGGCTGGGTATGTGACGGAAACAGTCCGACTATCTGTGAGCAACGGGTGTGCGGCGATGGGCGGGTCGTAGATGGTGAAAACTGCGATGATGGCAATCGTACGCCGGCGGATGGTTGTGGATCGGACTGTCTCGAAGAACCAGGCTTCGCGTGCGACGGCGAGCCCAGTACCTGTGCACGTCCCGTATGCGGAAACGGCCAGGAGGAACGTCCCGAGGAGTGCGACGACGGTAACTCCGTCTCAGGCGACGGATGTTCGGGCGTCTGCACCGTCGAGGAGCCCTTTCGCTGCAGTGGCACGCCGAGCCTGTGCCGTCGCGTGGTGTGCGGTGATCAGGTCGTCGATCGAGAGTTTTTCGAGTGGTGCGACGATGGCAACGTCGTGAATGGAGATGGTTGCGACGAGACGTGCGGCGTCGAATCCGGTTGGATGTGCCACGGAAACGGCCCGAGCGTTTGTCACATCGCGAACCCATTGGACGCGTGCGATCAAGGTCGCGGTTCGGGAGAGGAGGACTGCGGTTGGACGAACGTCGGCAGTTACTCCTGCACACCAGGGGCGACCATCCACGCAGGTTGCAATCAGGCGTGCAACATAGGCACTTGTACGGGCGACCCCGTGTTGCGTGTCTGCGCGGGCGACGTCCCATGTAGAGGAATCGAGGCCATCGCGGAGAACGATGACGCCGAGTGCGGAATCGCTGCGGCTTGTGAAGCGGGCGGATGTTGCCCTGAAACCGCGGTCGTCTGTCCGCCAAGCGGGCGCATCACCGTGCTGACCGCGCCTATCGTTCGGAGTGAACCCTCCATGTGTTCGCTGGTCGTGCGCTGACATTGCCGGAAACGGCAGACACTTTCTGGAGGCTCGAACGTTAACAGCGTTGAGGCTGAATGACCGCGCAGATTTCACCAACCGTTACGAAGCTACTTGCCACCGTCATCGCTCTGAGCGCGCTGGTGCTTTCACCCGAGCACGCGACGGCGTGCTCCTGCGTGGGTGAAACGCTCGAGTCTGCCATTCAAAACACTCCCATGATCTTCGTTGGACGGGTCCGCTCGGTGCGAGGACTTCGCGGTGGTCGGGTTCAAACCACGTTTCAGGTGGAGCAACCGATCAAAGGCATAGGTAGGACCCAAACGATTCGCGTCTCGTGGACACCTCCGAACGGCTACTCGTGCGATACCGTCGGCCCGCGTCATGGTTTGTGGGTGGTATTCGCCCACGGCAGTCTTCGGTCCGCGTCGTTCAGGTCGTGCGATGCGCACACCTCGATTGTCTCCCCGTACTCCGCGCCCACGGGGCGCGAACGTGTTGCGCAGATCGTGAGCATCTTCACGGCGCAGAGCGCAGACGCCGCAGTGGCGGCGAACTAGCCGCGCTTATCGTTAATGGACCGGGAACCAGTTTGAGGATTGGTCCGCAAGCGAGACGCGAAGCGAACAATCTTCTGCGATGGGTTGTCTCAGCCCAAGGTTGATTTGCGCGCAGTCGACGTACCCTCGATGTGGAAACCATCGATGAATGTCGATAGGCACGGGGTGGGCGGCTTCATCGCCACACTGCATTTCCACACGCATCCCCTCCGCAGAGAACGCTTCGCCGTAGATCACGTAGTACCAAAGCTCGTCGGTCCGAACCTCTCCGTGCTCGTCGCGAACGAGCTCGCCATCCCACGTGATGACCGGTTCTCGGATCGGGTCTCGTCGTTCGATCGCCGCTATGCGTGGAGGTGTGCGTTCGCGCGAGAACATCACGTTGTACTTCGAACGCCCATGGACGAAGAAGCGTGCGCGCTCTCCTGCGACGCGATCAGTACCCAGTTCGCGGTCATCGATGACTTCCGCGTACCAACCCAGATCTGGAGCCAGCCACACTGGCTCACTGAACGACTCCGGACGATCGAGCGACGCGCCAAACGACACGAAGATGCCTTCTTGGTTCCACCCGTTGTTCATCGATCGATTCAGAAGCATCACGTACTGCTCGAGGTGCGTGTTGAAGTGGAGAGCAGGGCCCCAGAACGAATTCGGCTCTCCGTCGTGCCAGCTTCGACGTGCTGGGAACAGTATCGTCGCGGAGCCGTCGATGCCCGGGCTCGAAAACGATCCATCGGTCCACTTCCACACGTTTCCGATTGGGTGATCGATGTGCGCCAGCTCCATGCGTGCGGCTGCGATGCCCTGGTCTTTCGCTTCACCGCCATACGTGCCGAAATAGAAGTACGCGTGATCGCCCTGTACGAGCACTGAGAAATCGCCAGTGCCCCCTGCGAAGTAGTCGTTCTTCGAATCGCAACGCCGCAAGTCCGTCGATTCCGAGATCACGATACCCAGATCGGTCCACGTCGACCCGACCGAGCCGTTCGACGCTCGTGAGACAGCTGCACCAATCTTGGGCGCCGTCAGACTCGTTCCGGGGCAGATCGACGGAATCGGATGCTCCACGTGGTACCACGCGTAGAGATCACCATTGGGCGCCTCCCACACGCTCTCGATGAACGGGTAGAAGTCCGGGCAGTAGATCGCCGTCTCGTGGTTGTCGAAACGCGTCCGCGCGATTTCTGGGCTATCCAGCACGTCTTCCAGCGAAGTGCCGGTTGACAGAAACGGCCAGGCTCGAGACGTGATCATGTGCATCACGCCGTCTCTCCAGAAGACCGGGCTGTTGGAATCTACTTCGCCTGGGGGGAACTCTATGGGCGTTGCTCGACAGAGTCGCGCGTGCGGTCCCGATGAAGCTGCGGACGGGGAACTTGCGGTCGACGCGAAGCGTTGGGGCACTTCGGAAGGCCCCGCTGCCAGGCGTCGGGATGCCGCAACGCTCGTTGGGCGCGGTTCTTGAGAACACGCGTTCAACAGCCCAACTACGAGGAACAGGTATCCCCATGTGTCCCAGCGGAAGGCACGCATGCGCGAGTACATTCAAGAACCAGGCCAGCTCAGGCAGCGCACGAATCACCGTCGCTGGAGTCGTCGCTCTACAGGCTACTCGGTTCGGGTTCGACCGGCTGCGGGCGGGTAGGTCGGCGGATTGTTGTTGGGGTAGTCCACGCGAACCAATCGCGCGTACCGCGAGAGCTTGAGCGCCGCGATCGCCATTGCGGGTTTCCCGTTGGCGCGCGCTAGTTGTGCGAGCGCGTGAAACGCGGTGCCGCGCACACTTCGATCCGGCGCTGCGACGCGCCGAACCAGCTCCTCCGCTTCCTGGCGCGTGGTTCGATCCAAGTCCAGCTCCTGCACGATCATTGCAGCCGCTGCGTGCAGCGCGTTTGGACTTGCGTGGCGCGTCGCATCGAGCGTCCCATTTTGTGCTGTATGGAAAAGCTCGAGGTTGTGACCGCTGAGTCCGGTTACGGGTCTCTCGTCCGTTGGCGCCCACGTGGCGGTTCGCGAGAGCACGAGGCGTTCATGACGTCGTGCAAAGCCAGCGCGGTGACGAACCTGTCGAGCGGACGGGCGGACCGGCGACAGAAAGCGCGACCCCGCCGGGGGCGTTGTCCGAGGCGTAGCCCCGGCTGTCGTGGTGGTGAGCACTGCAAAAGCGAGCGTGGCAGCGCGCGCGAAGGAATGGATGAGATTCATGGTGGCTCCGATGCTTTCGAGTACGCAAACGTCGTGCCTCGTCGCGCATCGGCGAAACAGCCGTCACTTCATGACCAGAAGTGAGGTCTGGGCCCGCTAAGTCGCGTTTAAAGTAGCTAGTCGTTTCGAGTCGCTCTGATGATTTTGAACGCGAGCTGATCCACCTTCACTTGGTCGACCGCGTCGGGAAGATTCGCTGGATTCCCGATCTGCGTCATCTCCTCCTGCAGTGACTTGGAGAGCGCGAGAACCTGGTCGAACGTCAGCGTGCCGTCGCGAATTCCAGAGAGCTCGTCCGCGTCCTTGCGCCGTACCTGGACGTCTCCGTCGCGCAGGAGCTCGATCCCCGTGCGCATCAGGCGCACGAGGTGCATCGCGTGTTTCGTGTCAAAGCCGAACTTCCGGTCTCGCTCATTGCGAACGGCGTTGCCTTCGGGCGCGCGCGCGCGACGACTCTCGAGCTGACGAAGCTGAGCGAGCGCGTAGCGGAGATAGCTCTCTTGGGCTTGTCGCGAGAGAAACATCCTTCGCGCATCGTGGATCCGCCGCCATGTTGGTGTTTCGAGCAACCAGTCACGCTCATCAGTGAACAAGATCTCGAGGGCGTTCGGATTGCTATTTGCGCACAGACGCAGGAACTTGGCGACGTCGTACACGACGCACTCGGTTTTGACCGCGAGCCCTCGTGAAGCGGACGGATGCATGCGGAGCTTCCTGAGAAGATGAGTCCAAAGCGGATCTCCTACTGGGCCCTCGTGCTGCTCGAAGGATTCGAAGAGCGAGAGGCGAAGAGAAAGCGGTGCGACGCACACTCCACGAATGTCCACGTCGGATCCGTCGTGCGCGGTCCCGTGCGCGTGGCTACCTGCGAGCGCGACGAAGATGGTTTCCTGCTCAAACATTCGACAGCCGTAGACGTACGACGAACGCATCGAGCGCCGTAGAGCTCGTTGGCTCGTGAGGCAGCTCGCTCGCCTCCTGCGCCCGATCGAGTTGCTCCTCAAGAGCCGCGAGGTGTTTGTCGTGCTCCTCGATCTCGTCTGCGTCTAGAGGCATCGACTCGGTCCCGTGGCGTTTTCGCTGCACCAAATCGTTGACCTGCGGCAGGTTGAACCGCTCATTCAACCGAAGAATGTTCGACTCAATCTCGTGCGCGCTCATGAGATGGATGCCCGTGAGGTAGACGCGATATGCGTAGAGCAGGTGCTTCACGGTTGGGTCGGGCTCGCGGAGGCGATTGCGCCGACCTTGTGCGAACCCCTTGTAGTGCCGGACGGTGGGACGAGTGAAACAGCCGCGACCGAGCTCCTTCAGCTCTTCGAACGCGGGGGTCTGCAGCACGACCAACGGAGAAAAGAGCTGCTCCAGGACGTACCCGTTGTGCTGCGTCATCAGGCGCGCGAATTTTCGAATGTCGTGCGCAACCCAGTCGAGATCGATGCGCGACTGATCCATGAGACTGAACGTTTCGTCTGGTGGGTGAAGTCCCAGCACCGTGGTTGCGGGATGCATGAACGCTCCGCGAAGGTCGACGTCGCTATCTGGCGAAGCAAACCCATACAGATGCGCACCGCTCACCGTCGCAAAGACAGGAGTCGGTCGGCGCGAAGCGACCGACGCCAAGTATTCACGATCGAGAAGATTCCAAACAGAGTCCATCTCCGAGGTTTAGCAGCCCGGCGTTCTGATGTGCTCCGGCCTGCGAGCAACCCTCGCGGTGCAGCCGCGATCCGCTTATCGTTCGCGCGTGGCATTTCTCATCGAACCCCCACTCGAACCGATGCTGGCCAAAAGCACGGACGAGCTCCCTCACGGTGATGGTTGGCTATTCGAGCCGAAGTGGGACGGATTCCGGGCGCTCGTATTTCGCGACGAAGACGAAATCTACATTCAGAGTCGCGAGCTCAAGCCCCTGGACCGGTACTTCCCCGAGCTCGAGGCTCCGTTTCGTGAGAATCTTCCTCCTCGATGCGTTCTCGACGGTGAAATCGTCATCGCGCGCGAGGGGGCTCTGGACTTCGAAGCGCTCCTGCTCCGAATTCACCCGGCGGCCTCGCGAGTGAACATGCTGGCGCAGCAGTTTCCTGCGGCGTTCGTCGCATTCGATCTGATGGCGGTAGGAGAAGACGACCTCCGCGAGCGTCGACAAGACGAACGTCGCGCTCGGCTCGAGAAGGTTCTTGCGCATGCCGCACCGCCGATTCATCTGACACCGGCAACGAGTGATCGTTCGGTCGCGGCAGATTGGTTCAAACGGTTCGAAGGTGCAGGGCTCGACGGAGTGATCGCAAAGCCAACCTCGCTCACGTATCAGCCGGGAAAGCGATCGATGCTGAAGATCAAACACGCGCGCACAGCGGACTGCGTTGTAGCGGGCTTTCGGTGGCACAAGGAGGGGAAGGGCACGCTCGTTGGCTCCCTGCTCCTCGGTCTCTTCGATGACGCGGGCGCGCTTCATCACGTCGGCATCTGCGCGTCTTTCACGAAGGGGCGGCGAGCGGAGCTCGCACAGGAGCTCGAACCGCTACGCGAGAACGCACTCGAGAACCATCCCTGGAAAGGGTGGGCAGCCGCGATGGAAGAAAGCTCCCAGCGAATGCCCGGGGGCAGCAGTCGGTGGAGTGCTGGCAAAGACCTCTCGTGGGTACCGATCCGCGCAGAACGAGTCGCCGAGGTCTCCTACGACCACCTTCAAGGAACGCGTTTTCGTCACGCGACTCACTTCAAGCGATGGCGCGCGGACAAAACCCCCGCCTCCTGCCGCTACGACCAGCTCGAGGTCGCCACTCCGTTCGAGCTCTCCCAGATCTTCCGCTCCTCGCGGGTGTAATCCTGGGACAGGTGTAAATTTGAACCACACCGTTGGTGCTTAGCGGCTAAACGATTGCCTTTTCGCGTATCTCTCGCTGTGATCCGACGTTCGCCAATCGAGCGGTGTGGTTTATTAATGCACCTGTCCCAGACTATTCGGCCTTGTGGCGGGTCCAGGGATCGTAATCGGGGTCGAGTGCTTCTTGTGCGGGTCGTGACTCTTCGGGGACGTGTCGGAGGTTTACGCGAACGCGCCACCACACGCTGGAGCTGCCGCGCATTTGATCGACGAGCACGTCGTCCTCTGCGAGGAGCTTCGCTGTGTCCGGGTGGCGACTTTTCCATCGCTCCAATCCCGCGAGCACGTCGGGTTTGAGCGCGGCTTTGGAAATTTCGATGAGGGGCATTTTGGACTTCCGCTTCGAGCC
>CAZWQH010000072.1:0-15001 GCA_964635815.1 uncultured Sandaracinaceae bacterium | reverse complement strand
AACGGCAGCGCGCATCGCTCGAGAGCGGTTCGTGCTGCCTATCTACGCCAGCGGGAGAGAGCTACTACCTGGCCAGGATCAGTGTCCGATCCCGCGTGCCGCGCGTCGCGCAGGTCACGAAGCCGATTCATTCAGCGCAGCTCTCGACGTCGCGACGGTCAGCGACGAGCTCGTATTTGGGCCCGTCGTTGCGGCCACGAAACATGTCGCGTTGGATCTGCTGCGCGAGATTCCAGTGAAAGGTTGGACCGTAACCGCCGACCTCGTGCTTCACGTCGACGCGGAGCGCGTGAGCGCTTCAGTATTTCGTGCCGCATTCGTCGCGCTCCGATCTGCGTTCGAGGTCGACGGCGCAGAGCCTAGCTGATGGGTCTAGCCGCGGCGGATTGAGCGGTGCGGAGTAGCGAAGCAAAAGGGGCCACGGATACGTACGTGTTTCGTGAGGCCGTTCCGCGGCATCCCACGGAAGGGTCGGTCGGAGAGCTGCGTCCGTTCCCTCCGTAGGAGACTACCCCGATGATGGTTCCGTCCGACGCGAGAGCCGGACCTCCGCTGTCACCGCTGCAAATCGACTCGCCAACCGTAAAGCTGTTGGACGGCGTGCTGCGCGTGGGTCCGACGTCTAGAATCGTCACGTTCGCTCGTTGTTGTCGAGCCGCTGGAAAGGACGAGGTTGTCGTGACGCCCCAGCCCACCGACGTGATCCTTTCGCCGATCGAAGGCCCGAGAGCTCGAACCTTGAGCGGTGTGATGTCGGAGATCGGCCGGTCGAGCGTGATGAACGCAATGTCCTGAGAGCAGAGTGTCTTCGCACCCGTGGTGACGAGTTGTCGCCCGCGTGCCCTTGCGCGCAACGTCGCGCGCTGATTGCCGGCGTAGATCAAAATCTGAGAAGGTGCGAAGTCCCTGAAGACCCGCGCTCCGGAGATCGGGCCATTTGGGCCGCATACCAGCGTTTCGTCCGTATCCGAAACACAGTGTCGTGCCGTAAGAACGAGAGAAGGGCCGATCAAGGATCCAGAGCAGCGTCCGCCATTCGGGAGCTGAACCATGATCACGCCGTTCTGCGCAACGGGTGAAGTGGTGCCGTTGATTATCGGCTGGAGGACAATCTCGGGTTCGAGCTCGAGCTCGGGATCGGTTCCGTCGAGCGTGGCCACGCAACCGGTCGTTGCCCATCCGATGATGGACACTAGCGCACACATTCGTTTCATGATTCTCCCTTTCGTGCTCGTCTGAACGTCGACTAAGAAAAGCGAAGCGTTGGTGAGCTTGGGCCTGCGAGCGACCTCGCAGAACTGGCCTCGGGCGTGCGGAATCGGAACGCCGTATCGTATGTCGTCAGGCCATGTCGGCCAGCGACCAAATGGCGTCGGACTGTTTCCAAAATGGAAACACAGATGCGATTAATCGCAAATCTGCGAATAGCGCTCGACGTCCAAGCGTGGAGCCGAACCGTTGCAGAGCGCGCATTCGCTGCGAGAACGAATTCGAAGGCGTCGGATCTTCCCGGTCCCCGCGTCGAACGAAACGAGAGTGCCGCTCGCGGAATCGTCACCCGTCAAAAGTTGAAGTGCGGCCTGCGCCTGAACACCGCCAATCACTCCAACAAGCGGACCTAGGACTCCTGCCACACTGCAGGTTTCGACTCGGTCTCGTGGGATATCTTCAAAGACGCAGCGCAGGCACGGATGCGTCCCTCGCGATGCGAACACCCATCCGCGCATGCGTACTACTCCGGCGGAGACGAGCGCTCGCTTGGCTATCGCACATGCGTCTGCGAGGAGGAACTTCGTGGCCATGTTGTCCGCGCCGTCCAACACCACGTCGTGGTCACCTACCAAGGCGAGAGCATTCTCAGGGGTGCAGCGCTCGATGCGGACGTTCACATCGCGTGTCGAGGTGCTGTGCGAAGGGTCAGTTTCCCCGCTCGCACCTGCGCTCCGGATCGCGTGAAGATACGTCGCGAGGACCTCGGCCTTGAGCTTGCCGATGTCGCGCTCCTGGAACGCAATCTGACGGTGAAGATTCGAGAGCTCGATTCGGTCATCGTCGACGATCGTGATGCGTTCGACCCCAGCGAGCGCGAGGGCAATGCTAGCCGGCGTTCCCAGCCCCCCAGCACCGACGATCAGGGCGCGACGCACGCGCCGCTCGAGAAGTGCTCGGCGAGGCTGAAGTACCGCTCGCCAGTGTCGCAGAGGATCGTGACGACAAGAGCATCGCGACCCAGCGCCTGAGTCAGGCTAGCCGCGACTTCGACCGCGACGCAGACATTGGCACCCGCGGAGATACCAACGAGAAGGCCGGCTTCCTTGGCAAGGCGATCTTTCATAGACCACGCGTCGTGATCGCTCACGCTTCGGATCTCGTCCACCACGCTGCGGTCGAAAATTGCGGGGACGAAACCCGCACCGATCCCTTGAATCTTGGTAGGACCGCGGTCACCTCCGCGAAGCACAGCGCTGCTTTCGGCCTCAACGGCAACGACGCGAGTCGCAGCGCCGCGCCTTCGAAGGGCGCGGCCCACGCCTGTGACTGTTCCTCCTGTTCCCACGGCGGACACGAAGGCGTCCGGGAACGATCCCACGGACGCGAAGATCTCTTCGGCCGTTGTTGCTTCGTGACAGTTCGGGTTCTCGGCGTTGTCGAACTGCGACGGCATGTAACCGCCACGTTCCTTCGCAATCTCCGCGGCTCGCCGCACGGCGCCCTCCATCGCGTCCTCCGCGTCGGTGAAAATCACCTCCGCTCCGTATGCTTCTAGGAGTGCGCGCCTTTCGAGAGACATGCTTCGAGGCATGGTCAGGACCAACTTGTAGCCTTTCGAAGCGCAGACAATGGCCAGGCCTATTCCTGTGTTGCCGCTGGTCGGCTCCACGACAGTGCCACCAGGTTTTAGCTCCCCCGTTTTTTCGGCGTGCGCAATCATGGCCAGCGCTATCCGATCTTTCACGGAGCCCCCTGGACCCATGTTCTCCATCTTGGCAAGCACCACTCCGGCGGTGGCAATGCTGCGGGGGAGCCTCACGAGGGGAGTCAGACCGATGAGGTCGAGCACACTTTCGACGACGCGGGGGCGCACGACCGCAGCCTACATGTTCACAGGAATGTGGCCAAATCCATTTGTCCGGCAATTGCTGTTGCGGGCGTTCGCCAAGCGAGGCAACCTCTTCGCAGTCTCGTGAGGTTCCAATGAAGGGCTGCGAGGTATGTGGCGCGCACTATCGTGGAACTGCGACGCGATGCCCTCTCGACGGTGGTTCGCTGCGCGAACTGCCAGATCCGTTGATCGGTTCCATCGTTTCCGGACGCTTCCTCATCGAGGAAAAGCTCGGCGCGGGTGGAATGGGAACCGTCTACCGAGCGCGACACGAGCTGTTAGCGCGCGAGGTGGCTGTGAAGTTCTTGTCGCCCGAGCTCGCGGCAAATCCGACGCATCGCACGCGTTTCTTGCGTGAAGCACGTGCGGCGAACCGAATTCAGCACGAACACGTGATCGAGATCACAGATTACGGCGAGACCGACGACGGTCAGGTCTATCTCGTAATGGAGTTCTTGAGCGGGCGTCCCCTCGAACAGCTCGTCCGACGTGGTCGACTACCCGTCGCGCGCGCCATCAACATCACACTTCAGATCTGCAGGGCGCTCTCGCGTGCTCACGAGCTCGGAATCATTCATCGCGACCTAAAGCCCGACAATGTCTACCTCGTCGATCGGAGCGACGGAGCGGACTTCGTGAAAATCCTGGATTTCGGTCTCGCGCACATGCGCGGCGAGCTTCGCCTCACGGCGACCGGCGCGGTGTTCGGAACGCCTGAGTACATCGCTCCCGAGCAGATTCGAGCCGACTCCGTCGGTCCAGCGACCGACCTCTATTCCCTGGGCATCATGCTCTATGAAATGCTCACGGGCGACGTTCCGTTCGTGGGCACGGTGCAGCAGGTGCTGGCAAAGCACATGAGCGAAATTCCACCTCGTTTGCACGACGTGAGACCCGACGCTCCGGGGCCGTTGTCCGATCTCGTCGCTCGCCTGGTCGCCAAGCAACCCGAGCAACGTCCGATGGACGCACATCGAGTTCTCGAGGAGTTGCGGCGCCTCAAAGAAGGCCTGCGCCTTGGCGTCGCTTCGATCCATCCGGTCGCACAGGCCGACACCGGTTCGCGACTTCGCTCACCCACTCCACACACCCGCGTCGTCGCAACGCTCGAGAGCTGGGCTCAGCGGGTTGCCGTGCTGCGTGGCCTCGTGGACGTCGCGCATCCGGCGGAGAAGCCTCCGACGTGGTTGATCGCTGCGCTCGATGAGCTCGATCAAACAGTCCAAGTTGCACATCAAGCCAACGCTGAATTGAACCGCCTTAACATCGTCATCGCTGACCGCGAACGAGATAGCCGGGAATCTCGCCTTCGCATCGGGCACGCGTTGGACGCCCTCGCGAACGACTACTCGCTCGCGACCTCGCGGCGTCACGAGGCTCACGATCGCCTGGATCAGGCGCGACGCGACGCGTCCGAAGCTCACAGCTTCATCGCTGGCGTCAGCGGTGAGCTTGCGGACGTATCGCGCGGCCTGACCGCATCACGCGCAGAGCTCCTGATCCAAGTGGGTCGCGCGGCGGCGAAGTGGATCGAAACCCGTACTCTCCTCGCTCCTCTCGAACAGACGGCCAGCGGAAGTGACGCGAGCGAGCGCGATCTTCAGTTTCAGCTCGGCGAGCTCAAGAAGCGGATGGCAACAATCGATGACGATGCCGCCCGCGAAGTCGACGCATTCCGCGCGAAGGCAGAAGAGGCCAGCCGACTCGTTCGCGACGCGATCGACGAGCTGACCCGGCGCGCAGAACCTATCGTGAAGCACTTTTCTTCCTATGCGCACGTTAGGCCGCATCTCTACGGTCGCGCAGACACACGTGCGCCGATCAGCGTCTAGCCTGCGAACGAAGCGCCGCGGGCGTGTGCTAGCGTAGCGGTTTCATGGCCCCACGAGGCTCCAGCTCCACGCGTGCGCGCACCGAGCAACGTAGCAACCCTTTCGAAACGGGAGCGCTCGCGGTGCGTCGCATCGAAGCGATTGGTCGCAAGCGAAACGAAGTCTATGGGGGGAAGGCCGAGTCACTCGCCGCGCTTGCTCGTGCGCGCTTTCCCGTTCCCGCTGCGTACGCGGTATCCGGCGGTGTCGCGGCGCATGTAGCTCGCCAGGTTCTTGGAGAAACGTCGTACGCAGAGATTGTCGCTTCGCGTCGGGCAGATCCAAAGATGCTCGCCGACACGCGCGCAGCGATTCTTCGCGCCAAGCTTCCACCCGCAATCGAGTCCGACCTTCGCGATGCATTCGCTGCCCTACAGGGGCAGGGAGTTTTCGCATTTGCGGTACGCTCCTCTTCGACGGTCGAGGACCAAGCGTTCGCGTCCGCGGCGGGTCTGCACCACACGACTCTCGGAGTTCGCACTTTCGAAGGGCTCCTAGACGCAATCCGGCAATGCTGGGCGAGCTTCTTTGATGAGCGAGTGCTCGCATATCTTCGGCGGGTTGGCGGAGGGCCGAATGAAGTTGCAGTCGGCGTCGTCATTCAAGCGATGGTTCCGGCTCAGTCCGCGGGTGTCGTCTTCACGGCAAATCCGTTGTCAGGCGATCCAGAAGAACTCGTGGTGAATGCAACGCATGGGCTTGGCGTCCCGGTGGTCGATGGGCGGATCTCACCGGACACATACCGCATCGACAAACGAAGCCGCTACGTCCGCGATAGCGTGATCGGTCACAAGCCTTTCCGCGTCGATCTCAATCCCGAGGGGGGAGTCCACGACGTTCCTCTCGATGCGATTGGTGCTGCGGCCGAAGCTCTGACGCCGGAGTCGCTTCGCGATGTAATCGACATTGCACTTCGCATCGAAGAGCACTTCGGCGACCCCCGAGACGTGGAGTTTGCGGTAACCGGGGGAGCAATCTACGTTCTGCAAGCGCGCCCGATCACGACAGGTGTCATCCGCGCGCGGTCGCGATTTCCGAACCGGCGCGCACGCGAGCAACGAGACCGGGCCCGGTTGACCTGGTCGAATGCGAACGTCGGAGAGGCTCTTCCCGGTGTCGCAACACCGCTCACGTGGTCCGTGCTCTCTGCGTTCAGTGAGCTCGGCTTTCGGCGCGCGCTCGGGGCGATGGGTTGCTCCGTGCCGGATGACGCCGAGTTGTTCGGCGCGTTTCGAGGCAGGATCTATCTGAACCTTACCGAGCTTTTTCAGATCACGTCACAGATTCCCGGCTTCAGCCCCGAGTTGGTCGGCGTGCTTGGGGGGATATCCGGCGCAAACGTAGAAGTGAATCCCAGCACGCGCGAACGCGCGCTCTTCGCGGCGCGGCTCCCGCTCACGGTTGGAAGCCTCGCAATGCGGACTTCTGGGCTTGCCGCGAGCATCGATCGGTTCGAGCACACGTTCGACGAGGAACGTCTCCGATTCTTTGCGCTGGACCTGCGCGTCCTTTCTCCCGTTGCGCTCTCGGATCTCCTTCGTGACGTAGAGGGCTTGCTGGATCGCACGGGTGCGGTCCTTCTCAACACCTACGGAGGTCTTCTCGCCGCTTACCTGTCGCTGCGGACGCTGCTCACGTGGATCGTGGGACCCAAGCAAGCAGAAGCGTACGAACGCGGACTCACATCGGGACTTGCAGATCTCGACAGCTCCGCGCCGGGTCTGGCGTTGTGGCACATCTCGGAAATGGCGCGCGTGGACGATTTCACGCGAGAAGCTATTTCGTCGGGCCAAGCGCGGGTCCTGGAGGATTTGCCCGATTCCCCGACGCGTCGTGCGCTTGAGCGCTTTCTCCAGGCGTACGGGTTTCGCGGACCGCGTGAGGCCGAGATTGCGGCCCCTCGGTGGCGCGAAGACCCTCGAATGCTTTTCGGTATTCTAGGCGCGTACCTTCGGATGGAACCTGGCGTGCTCGTTCCGAGCGAAGTGGAGCGCAAGCATCGTGAGCTCCGTGAGAAAATGGAGAACGACGTAAGTCGTCGTCTTCCTCCGCTTGCTCGAACCGCTGCGCGTCACCTGCTTGCAGTAGTGCAACGTGGCGTTCGAATGCGCGAGAGACTGCGCGCTCGAACCACCGAGGTGCTTGGTTTCTATCGCGCGATTGCGCTTGAGGCATCGTCACGATTCCTCGTCCGTGAGCCAAACGCGGGAGATGACGCGGCGTTCTACCTTTCGGTAGAGGAGCTTCACATCGTGCTTCGACAATCCGCGCGTGCGATCGCCCCGCTGGTACGGGCGCGCAGAATTCAGTTCGAGCGCGATGTCGCTCTTCCGGATCCACCGCCTACATTTACCGGCTTCCCCCCTCCTGTAAGTGTCGAACCGTTGTTGCGGTCGCATCTCGTCGGAGTCGGGGCCTCGCCTGGAGTTGTCACCGGAATCGCGCGTGTCGTTCGAGATCCAATCGAAGCCAGCGCGCTCGTTCCCGGGGAAATTCTCGTCGCACCCCACGTCGATGTTGGATGGTCACCGTTCTTCCTCGCATCCAAAGCCGTCGTCGTGGACCTCGGAGGAACGCTCTCTCACGCGGCAATCATCGCGCGCGAATACGACGTTCCATGCGTAATGAACGTAAAAATCGGTACCCGAGTCATACAAAGTGGCGATACGCTGCGGGTAGATGGTGACACAGGGGAAGTCCACATCCTCGAGCGGCGATGAGCCGACGGTGAACGTTCTGTATCGAGACGATTGTTACCTCGTGCTCGACAAGCCGTCGGGAATGCCCACGACAAGCCCCCGCGACGAACCGACTCTAGTCGGTTTCGCTCGGACCATCGCCGCGGGAAGCGAGATTGTGCATCCCACGTCACGACTGGACGCCTTAGTGACGGGCGCGGTTACCTTCGCACTGACGAGGCGCGCCAACGAGACGCTCCGGAAAGCGAGGCGCGAGCAGTCGTATCTACGCGCCTATCTGGGAATTGCCGAAGGCATGCTTGCCCAGAAAGAGGGCGAATGGACCTGGCGCATTTCGATCGACGCCGCGGACAAGAAGTTGCGCCGCGCGAACGACATCGAAGGCGACTCCGTCATGGACGGCGGTTTTGACCCGCAGTCGGGCGAGGAGATTCGGCCTCTGCCCGCAATCACGCGGTACCGTGCGATTGCGCAAAACCACCACGGAACGCTTGTGTGGCTGTTTCCCAAGACGGGTCGCACGCATCAGCTCCGGGTTCACATCGCGCGGTCAGGGGCACCCCTGATCGGCGACATCGCGTACTCCGGACCGCGGCGAATAGTCTTCAACGACGGATCGGTCGCAACCTTCAGAAGGCCAATGCTGCATTGTCGAGTTCTGCGGATTCCGCATCCGAACGGGACGACGATTCAAATCGAAGCGCCAATCCCTGTGGACTTTGGATCGGGATGGGCGCAGCTAAAGCACGCGCATCGTCCTACGGATCAAGCGATTCTCGACGAATCGAACGCTGAGCTCTCGCAAGAAGCCCCGTGGGCGTAGAGCAGTGGTTGCTCTCCAGCCTCGAGCGTTGATTCGCTAGTGAACGCCGCTTGGAGGAACATTGCTCGGAGGCATGCTTCCGCGTGAACGCGCGCCAGGTTCTGCAGGTGCATTGTCGGAAGGACGCTCGGCGGGGACGGAGATCTCGGGCGCAACCGCCTGCATCTCTGCGTACATCGCGCGGCGGAACTCTTCTTCGATAGCCGCACCATCGACGCTCGAGCGCTCGAGGTTGACCTGATAGATGAAGACTCGATCGGAGCGTTTCCCGGGGTCGGCTGCCTGAGCCGCGTCGCTTCCGGTGGAGGGAACACCGCCGGGCGCAGTGGGCTGAGACGCCACTCGTTCCACACGAACGCACGATCGCGGATCGAATCCGTCGGCCACGACCTCGGCCCCAGGTCGGTCCGTGAACACAAGGAGCACCGTCTTCAAGTACTCCTGAACGTTCACGGGCAGGGCGCGGATGTTCGCGCGTATTCGCTTCTCGAACACGTCGCGCGAAGTAGCCCAAGGTGGCGAAGGGAGAAGGGCGTCGAGCTCGCGTGCCCGCAAGAACGCTTGCGTGGCTTCGTCCGCACGTTGCGTCGTATCGAGGACGATCCCGAGTGTGTAGTGTGCCTCTCCGAAATCCGGCTCACGTTCCACAACACGTCGCAGGATTTCGAGGGCGCGCGCGTCGTCCTCCAGATCGTAGTACGCGCGAGATAGGCGAACCTCGAGGTCAGCATCTATCTCCGAGCGCTCCGGCAATCGGGCGAGGACTTTCCGCGCCTCGTCCTTGCGGCCCGCGAACAGATGAGCCTCGTTGAGCAGAAGCAAAGCGTCCGTCATCTCGACGTCGTTCAGCTGAAACTCGAGCGCACTCTCGATCCACTCCACGGCTTCGTCGTAGTCCTTGAGTGGGGAAAGGAGCAGCTCCGCGCCGTTGAGGAGCGCCTCGACGAAGCTGTCGTCGAGATCGAGCGCTTTTTCGTAGTGCTCCAGCGCTCGCTCCGCGTCACCACTTCGAGCCAGCACGTACGCCATCAGGTTGTGCGCTTCGGGAGCCTCGGGGTTGTGTTCGAGCGTCTCCCGTGCAGAAACTTGTGCGCCTGCCAGGTCTCCGCGCGACACTAGGTCCCAGGCACGATCAAGATGCGCGGTCAGTTCATCGAGCGACGCACTGGAAGGGGCCCCCGCGTGGGCTTTGGGTTCATCTGCGGGCTTCGTATTCGGCCCAGACCGCACAGTCATAAGGCGAGCAAAGTAGACCACCGAACAGGGTCGTCAAGCGCGATACGTACGCTCGCGTTTCTCGTGTGTGCAAGCGGTTGTTACAGGGTTTCCGGGTCGGCCTCCCTCGGCGAACCTGCGCGTGGAGTACTTGCTCACGGAGAGGCGCTCGCCGACCGAGGCGTTGGGTACGTTCGTGCGCGTCCTGGAGAGGACACGCGCTTTGGAACCGAACTGCTCGTCGGAGGGCTGACTCGCGCAGCGCGACGTGTCGCGGCGGAGTACCCCGGCGAGCCGATAGTCATCGGTGACCTTTCCTCGCCGTTCGGGGGGCGTCACGAACGGCATCGGTCCCACAGAAGCGGTCGAGACGCGGATGTGATCTTCTACGCAGTGGATGCACGTGGCGAATCGGTGCGCGGCGGCGGGTGGGTCGCATACGACGCGTTCGGAGTCGGGCATACGGCCCCAGATGCAGCGTCAGGTCCTCTACTCTTCGATGTCGCCCGGAACTGGGCGTTCGTGCGGGCGCTTCTCGAAGACCCGTTGATCGAGGTGCAGTGGATCTTCTGCTCACGCGGAGTGAAGAGCGCTCTTCTCTTGCATGCGCTCCAGACGGAAGTGAGCGACGCGGTGCTCGAGAAGGCTGCGTGGGTATTGCATCAACCGGGCAGGGGGGTTCCTCACGACGACCACTTCCACGTGCGCATCTACTGCGGTCACGACGAGCGTGTCCTGGGGTGCGTGGATGGTCCGCCGGCGTGGCCTTGGAGATCCCGGCCGGACGCGGAAGCGCGAGTCGCCGCGTCGGATGACGCGCTCGTGAGCTGGCTACTCGAGCCGTAGTGTTTATTCGCTCGGGCCCGCGAGCGACCCTCGCGGTCTATTCACTCGCCGCGGTTAGCGCTTTAGATGCTGAGTCACGTGGTCGCGGATTCGAGCGCGATCCGCCTCGTACTTCGCGAGTGTCGCCAGCGTATCGCGCACGAGATCTGCCGTTAGCTCGGAGGCGCCCAATAGGACCAGAGCACGCGTCCATTCGACGGCTTCCGCCACGCTCGGGGCTTTCTGAAGGTCCAGCTTTCGCACTCGCTCCATCAGGCGAACGACATCGGCAGTGAGCGAGTCGTGCGCTTCGGGAACGTGCTGACGAAGAATCGCGAGCTCACGCGTTGGCGTCGGGTAGTCGAGGTGGAGGTAGAGACATCGTCGACGGAGCGCTTCAGTGAGGTCTCTCGTTGCGTTGCTCGTCAGCACGACGAACGGAACCGCGGTGGCCGTGAGCGTCCCAATCTCGGGGACGGTCACCTGGAAGTCGCTCAACACTTCAAGCAGCAGCGCTTCGAACTCCGGATCCGAGCGGTCCACCTCGTCGATCAGCAGCACGACAGGTCTCGGGGCACGAACCGCCGCGAGGAGCGGGCGCGAGATCAAGAAACGTTCGTCGAAGAACGCCGACTCTTCTTCGGATATTTTCGCAACGGCCTCGCGAACCGAACGCACCCCGCGGAGCTTCTTGCTTAGTACGTCGCGTACGAGCTGTGTGTAGAGGATTTGCTTGCTGTACTCCCACTCGTACAGCGCTTTGCTCTCATCGAGACCTTCGTAGCACTGGAGGCGGACAAGCGAGCGTCCGGTAGCTCGGGCGATGGCTTTGGCCAGCTCCGTTTTTCCAACTCCAGCAGGACCTTCAAGCAAGAGCGGCTTACCCAATGCTCCCGCCAAATGCGCCACCACCGCGATCTCACGATCCGCGATGTATCCAGCGCTCGCGAGAGCGGTTTGCGCAGCGTCCGCCGTGGGGAAAGGAGATTCGAGTCTCGCGCGAGCGACAGCGGGCTTAGGCGCCTTCTTCTTCGGTGTTGCCGTCTTGCGTTGCACGGGGCCCGAGCATACAGCCCTCATCGTCCGAACGCATCCGATGTCGCAGATATCTCTCCTCGCAAACGACACGCGAAAGCGTGGGAACGGACGCTCCACGACGTCCCGTCCCTTGCGCCTGGGCGTCGATGAGAACGGACTCGGACCGGCACTCGGGCCACTGACCTCCACGGCCGTCCTTTGCCGGATGAGCGATCGCGCCACGCGAGTCGGCACGCGCGACCGCGCCGCTGCGATTGGGATCACTGACAGCAAAGCGGTTGCGCGGTTCGGATCCGTCAAGGCCCAGGAATCGCTCGCCCTGGCATGGGCTCGCCGGATATTGGGACGGGTGCCGGCAGACGCGGACGAGATGCTCGACGTCTTCGCGCTGGATGGGGTTACGGCGCTTCGAAAGCCGTGCCCCTCTCGCGCGACCGCGCAGTGTTGGCACGAGCTCTCGGTCCCGGCCTTCGGAGGCGACGTCGAGGAAGGCCAGGGACTTCTCGACGCGCTGGCCTCCATGGGAATCGAAGTCCTTTGGGTCCGAAGCTCCGTAAGTTGCGTGAAGAAGCTCAACGAGTCGCACAGTCGAGGCGTCTCGCGTTTTGCCGCGAACCTGATCGAGTTTCAGCATCTCATCGCGAGGGCTAGGGCAGCGACGCGCGATGAGCTCGACGTCGTCTGTGGAATGGTCGGCGGCTATCGAAAGTACGAAGCGGCTCTCGCATCACTGCTCGCGCTGGTTCCGGACAGCTCGATCGAGGTCCTGGAAGAAACTCGCACGCGGTCGCACTACCGCGTCGAGAAGGTCGGGAACGTGGCGTTCGAAGTTGACGCCGACGCAAATCATATTCATGTCGCACTCGCTTCCCTTTTCGGGAAGTACCTCCGAGAGCTTTGGATGGAGCGGCACAACCGATACTACGGAGCGGCTGACGCCACGCTGGAAGCGGTCAGCGGATACCATGATCCTCGAACGCGCGCCTTCATCCTCGCGAGCGCTTCGCTTCGAAAGAAACGTCAGATCCCCGACACGTGCTTCGTTCGCGCCTAGTGTTGATCATTCGCGCGGAAGGCGTTCCGAGAGCACAGCGACGATCAGGTCACGAACCAGGGTGACGCGCTTGGGTTGTTGTCGTTCCCGGGTAGGCTGCACGACATATGCGGAGGCAATCGATTCGCTATGCTTCGGCAGGATGCGAACGAGTTGCTTGTCGCGAGCTTCTTGAGCACAAACGAAGAGAGGCAATCGGGCGACGCCCGCTCCAGCCACGCACGCGGCTTTCAGGAACGTGAAGTCGTTGGCGCAAACGTGGATCGCGGACGCCCCGTCCTTTACGCCCTCGCGCTGTTCAGCACGCACCTGTCCCGTGGCCGTGTCGAGCGCGAGATTCACGTGCGGGACCAAGTCCGCCAACGTGCGGATGCGCCCGAGACTCGCAGCGTAGGACGGGCTCGCAAAGTAGCTTCCGACGATCGACCCCGCACGCTTGGCCACGAGAGTCGAATCTCGGAGGGCCGGTGATGCTCGAACGGCCAGGTCGAAACCGTCGCGTACGAGATCGACCTGCTTCGTTGTGGAATACACCTCGAGCCGGACATGCGGCGCGCTCGTCTTCAGCTCCGCAGCGACGGTGCCCAGTGCGAACGCAGCAAGGTCGGGGGGAGCGCTTATGCGCACGAGTCCAACGGGAGTATCCGTCGCGGAAGTCGCATCTTGGCGGGCAGAATCGAGCGTCAGCAATGCTCGCGCCGCTTCGGTTGCAAAGCGCTTTCCTTCATCTGTGAGGTGCAGCTCTCGCGTCGTTCGCTCTGCCAATCGAATGCCGAGGGCGCGTTCGAGAGCAGTGATGCGACGCCAGAATGAGGCCTTTGGGACGCTAAGAGATCGCGCGGCGCCGCTGAACGAGCCCTCGCGCGCCAGCGTCACCACGGCGCGCAACGTGGAAATGTCTATCGTTTCAAATTCGTGAACGGTGCGTCTCACCTCGAGACGATAGCGTGATGCGCATCGAGGACCACGATACAAACCGTCGCACCGACACCGCCGCCCACGGGATTTCGCGGCAAAGGAGAAATCATGGTCACAAAGATTGTTGGTTCATTGCTCTTCTGTTCAGTAGCGCTGCTCCCGGTACAAGCACGCGCAGAGATGGTCACGTTCACTGTTTCCGCGGATGGCGGGAGTCGCGCGCAGTTCGTCTCCGACGCACCGCTCGAGACGATGACCGGGGTGACGTCGAACGTCACCGGCACGTTTCAGTTCGATCCCGCGAACCTCGGACTTGCGAGCGGCGAAATCAAAGTGGACGTGGCGAGCATTCGCACCGGCATAGATCTTCGCGACGAGCACCTTCGTGGAGCGAACTGGCTCGACGCAGCGCAGTTCCCGCACGCGACGTTCACGCTGACACGTATCGAGGGCGCACGGGCGCTTCGGCCGAACCAAACGACCAACGTGCGACTCGTCGGCCGATTCTCAGTGCACGGCCGCAGCGCGGATGTCCGAGTGCCCGCTCGTGTTCGCTACATTCCTGCTGGTGATCCGAGCGTTGCCGGTCAGTACGGAATCGACAAGGCCGTGATCATCGTCAATGGTTCTTTCAACGTCAGCCTTCCAGCGCACGCGGTTAGTGTTCCGACCGTCATTCGCCTCAAGGTCTCGGACACCATCGCGGTGAACTTCAGCCTCCGTGCGACGCACTCCGCGGGAACACTCCCGGCCGTTCGCGGCGCCGCTGCCGCCGCAACAACGCCACCTAGTGCGGCCGCGGCTGCAACTCCAGCTGCTGCTACAACCCCAGCGGCGCCTGCGCTTGCACCAGCTCGACCCACGCCCGCTCGCACCGCACCAGTCCGACCCTAAAGATCCAGCTGGATATTGTTCTTCGTGAACATGTCCTTGAGGCCGAGCTTGTCGACCGCCTTGATGTACGCCTCACGCGGTTCGACTCGCCCGGCCTTGACGTGTTCGAGCAAGTGCTCATTCATCGTGATCATTCCTAGGTTGCGACCTGTCTGCATGACGCTTACGAGCTGATAGGTCTTTCCCTCGCGGATGAGGTTCCCGACCGCGGGGTTCGAGATCAGGATTTCGTAGGCAGCCACACGGCCCCCCCCGATCTTCTTGCAAAGCATTTGCGCTACGACGCCTCGGAGCGATTCGGACAACATCGTCCGGATCTGTTCTTGGCGGTCCGCGGGGAACTGGTCGATGAGACGGTCGACCGTGGATGGCGCTGTGGTTGTGTGCAGGGTGCCAAAAACCAAATGCCCGGTCTCCGCCGTTTCGATAGCGATCGCGATTGTTTCGAGGTCTCGCATTTCGCCGACTAGAACGATGTCCGGATCTTCGCGCAGCGCCGCTCGCAACGCCGACTTGAAGCTCTGCGTGTGGTTGTGAACCTCGCGCTGATTGACCAGGCAC
>CAZWQH010000071.1:0-15065 GCA_964635815.1 uncultured Sandaracinaceae bacterium | reverse complement strand
CCGCTCGAGAAGGTCGTACAGGTCCGTGCCACGTACATATTCCATCACGATGTACATCGACTGCTCGTCCTTGATGAACTCGTAGACGTGCAGAATGTTCTCGTGTTGAAGCGACGCCATGAATAGAGCTTCACGCTCGAAGCGTTTGGCGAATTGGCTGTCGATTGCGATGCTCGGCTTCAAGGCCTTGATCGCAACCGTGCGACCAAGCGGTTCCTGAACCGCTTTCATCACGATGGCCATCCCGCCGGAGCCGATCTCCTCGAGGACGCGACAAGTTCCGATGTATCCGTGGATCACTGGTAGGCGGCGGCAGTCTATCAGGAACATCCTTCCGGATCCTCGAAGCTGCAGGCAGCCCCTGCGTCCTGCTCGAAAGTGTCCGGGGAGTGCCCGTTCAGTGACCCAAAAGAAACCTCTCGCTACGGCTAGGTGACGTCCATGTGACACCGCGCGTAACGCCTACGTTTTCCCTTTCGAAGTATCCGCCGCCTCGTCACATGGCGGTCACGTTGACCCACTACATTCTCCCCCGAGGCAAAACCCATGTTCGAGGATTTCAGCGACAAGGGCTCGGCAGAGAGCAAGAAGCGGCTCGGAACTTCGATGGTTGTTTCGGCAGCCCTCTACATGACAATCGGTGGAGCCTTGGTCGCGGCGACCGCGGCTGCTCGCACTGTGATTCAAGAAGAGCTTTCGCAAGTGCAGTTTGCGCCTCCGCCTCGGATCGAAGCTCCTCCTCCCGCCCCTGTGGCACCGCCCCCCGCGGCGAAGATTGCTGCTCGTCGAGCTGGCGCACCTCGAGGAAGCGCGAGCCTCCGAGCACCGACGACGATTTCGAACGAGCGGCTGGCTGAAAGTGACGGCCCGCTTGGCCCGGATCTCGGCATCGGTGACCCCGACGGGCTCGGGGAGCGCGGCAACATTCCGCCAACGCCCGTAGCTCCTGCGCCGGTCGAGACCGTTCGCGCTCCGTCCCCAGTCCAGGTTCCAGAGCGCGCGACGATGCCGTCGCCGCTTTCGGGAAACATGCCGGTCGCGTACCCGGAAGAAGCGCGTCTGCAGGGCCTCCGTGCAACGGTGGTCGCAAAGATCGTCATCAAGACCGACGGCACCGTCGGCGAGATTCAGATTCTACGTGGTCACCCGATGTTCGACGAAGTGGTGAAGAACACGATCCGCTCATGGCGATTCACACCGGCCATGCTCGACGGCGAAGCGATCGAAGTGTTCAAGACGGTTCCGGTCCGATTTCAACTCGAACAACTGTAGAGCGACAACATGGAAATCAACCTTCTAGAGCTCTGGTCGAAGATGGGTGCGCCGGTTCGTGGCGTTGTCATTCTGCTCACGATTCAAGCCATCGCGTGTCTCACGGTGTTCGTCGATCGCGTGATCTTCATGTGGCGCAACAAGTCTCGCTCGCGTGAGTTCATGCGAAACGCCGCTCCGCTACTGGAGAAGAACGACCTTCAAGGGACGCTCGAGGTTGCTGCGAAGAGCGAAGGCAGTCTTCTCGCCGAGCTGACGCGAACGGGTCTGAAAACCTATCTCGACCGCAGGTCGATCGGCGATGTGCGCAACGCCGCTCCGGCCGCACGTCGCGCGATGGAGCGCAAGCTCGAGAGCCTCAATCAACAGCTCAACCGCGGGCTCAACATTCTCGCCTCCACCGGTTCTACGGCACCGTTCGTCGGTCTTCTCGGTACTGTGCTCGGCATCATCAATGCGTTCCGTATGATTGCGAAGAGCGGCGGAGCCGGCGGCATCGGCACGATTGGGGCAGCCATTGGCGAAGCACTCGTAGTCACGGGTTACGGATTGCTCGTGGCGATTCCGACCGTGCTTCTCTTCAACTGGTTGAGCTCGCGAATCGCGGATCAAGAAGGCGCGCTCACAAACGCGAGTGGCGAGATGTCCGACCGGCTCGAGTTCCTGCCGGGTGGCGGAAATGTCAGCGCAGGCGCTGACTCTCCTCGCAGCGGCGAAAGCTCGCGCGGCCCAGGCGCCGATCTTCGGAGTGGCGAGCACCACGCAAACTGATCGCGCGAACGAGTCGAAACACCGATGGCCAGAAGAACCGCAAGACCAGCTCCCGTGATGAACGTGACGCCGCTCGTCGATGTGGTTCTCGTTCTCCTCATCATCTTCATGGTGGTGATTCCCGCAATGCAGAACGGCGTTGCGATCGAGCTTCCCAGTATCTTCAACATCGATGACGACAAGAAGGGGAAGACGGATCCGATCGAGATCGCGATTACAGCAAACGGAGATCTCTTCGTTAGCCGACGCTATCTCGCTGCGGATGCAGCTCGCGCGGAGCTTCAGCGCATGCACGCCTCCGAGCCCCTGCGCAGGGTTCTCCTTCGCGCGGATCGAACTCTCAAGTACGCAAAAGCGCGCGAAGTCTTCGCAATGTGTCAAGGCATCGGGTTCCCGGGAGTGAGCTTTCAAGTGAACTCGCGCAAACCAGAAGGCGGGAACTGACGCCATGGGAATGGATCTCGGCGGGCCACGAGGGAAGAAGAAGGGGCGAGCGCGTCCCGAGATGAACGTCACGCCGCTCGTCGACGTCGTTCTGGTTCTTCTGATCATCTTCATGGTGATCACTCCGATGCTCACGAAGCAGTTCTGGATCTTTCTTCCCGATCGCAATCAGACCGAGCAACCACCGGCAGCCGACGCCGAGCCGCCCTTGGTCGTGAGTGTCGATGGTTCCGGCGTGATTCGCGTGAACACCGACGTCGTTACGCTGGACGGGTTGCCTACGAAGCTGCGACGAGTGCTCGCCGCGCGGACCAATCGCGCAGTGTTCTTCGATGCCGCAGACGACGCACCGTTCGACAAAGCGATGGAAGCGCTCGACAAGGCTCGCGCAGGAGGCGCTTCGACGATCGCAGTGAGCACCGAGCGTTTGGCTAACTAGCCAGATCTAGTCCTTCCACATGAACATCTTCCTTCAAGCGCTTCAACGCTCAGCCATAGGTCTACTCATTGTCAGTGCGACGCCTGCTTTCGCGCAGGATGTTCCGCCCGCGCAGCCTGCAAATCCATACGAGCAGGGCGATGCCCCGTCGGCAACGACGTCGCCCCCTGACGATGCTGACGAGGGCAATGAGACTCCGGCAGGCGCAGCGTCCCCCCGTCGTCGACGCGGAGGAACCGGCGTCGACGGTCTGCTTCGCGATTCACAAACGCGAGAGCCGATCATCGAAGCGCCGATCCAAGTGATCGGTGGTCCGCGCGTGTTCACGGATATCGACGGACGCTTCTCTCTCGATCTCGCCCCAGGAACGTATCGGCTTCGGATTCGCTACGACTTGTATCAGCCCACACGCGTGAACAACGTGGTGGTGCGGGCAGGGCAGCGAACGCGAGTGACCATTCGTCTGCGCGTCGACCCACAGGGAGAGCTCGCGGAGGTCGTGGTCCGCGCGCGCGCGAATCGAGCGAACGCAGCCACTCAGATCCAGATGCGCCGGGACGCCGCTGTTGCACAGGACGCAATCAGCTCGGAAGAGATTCAGCGATCGGGCGATTCCAACGCGGGCGAAGCCGCTCGACGGGTCGTGGGCACGCAGGTCAGCGGAAACTATTTAGTCGTACGCGGTCTATCTGGTCGGTACACGACCTCGACGCTCAACGGGGCGCCGATTCCGAGCACCGATCCAGACCAGCCCGGCGTGCAGCTCGATCTGTTCCCAGCATCGGTGCTCACGAGCCTCACAGTGTTGAAGACGTTCTCGCCGGATCTTCTCGGCGACTCCGCGGGTGGCGCTATTCAGATCGCGACGCGTGATTTCCCTGATCACTTCCAGCTGACGATGAGCGGGTCGTTCGCCGTGAACTCCGAGACTACGTTTCGCAACGCGATGCGAGGACCGACGTCCGGTTGCGACTACCTCGCGTTTGACTGCAATCTCCGAGCGCTACCCCGATCTGTGCCACGCACGTACGCGGCACTGGCAAACGAAGGTGTATCGCAAGACGAGGTAAACGATTTTGCACGTGGCTTCAGGGGTCGCTCATGGCGACTGGGAAGCGAAACACTTCCTCCGAACTTCCGCGTTGGGATCAACGTCGGAGACTCGCTTCGCGTCGATGGACGGCGATTGGGCTATCTGCTCAACGTGGGCTACGGGAATAGCACCCAACGTCTGAACGAGGTGATTCGACGGGTGCAGATCGTTGGCGACGTAACTCCTCAGGTCGTGGGCTATCCGAATCCTCCGATTGCACGGGAGTCGGTGAGTCAGACAGCGCAGTGGAACGGGCTTGCTACGGTCGCGTATGAGCTCGCGCCGCAACACGACATCGCCCTAACTTCGCTCTTTTCGCTCGCGTCAGACGACTACACCGGCGTTCAAACCGGATACGACAATTCCACCGATGCCACCTTCGAGCAGCGGCGCATGCGATACGTTCAGCGATTGCTCTGGTTCAGTCAGCTCTCGGGGGATCACCAAAGGAATCTTCCGTGGAACGCCAGGCTCAAATGGCAGATCAATGGTTCGCTCGGATCTCGCGACGAACCCGACACACGCGATCTGACTCGCTATCAAGTGGGTGGTGCGGATGCTCCGTTCTTCTGGCGACCCACCTCCGGAAGCGGTGAGCGGCTCTTCCTTGGGCTCAACTATCGCGAGTATGGCGGAAGCTCGGACATCACGATCCCCTCGGACACGTTAAGCGTGAAGTTCGGATACCTTGCCCGACGCTCCGAGCGAAAGTTCACGCTTCGACGGTTCACGTTTACCTACTCGCCCGACGTTCCGCCCAACGCACTCGGCGTGATGGAGCCGGAGGAGATTTTTCATCCGGACAACATTGGTCCCGGTATTTGGTTGTTCGAACGGACTCGAGGCTCGGACGGATATGAGTCTTCGGTCGAGTTGCACGCCGCGTATGCAATGGCGGACTGGAAGATCACCGATTCGCTTCGAGTCGTCGGAGGCGTTCGCGCGGAGTCGTTCCGGCAGGTCATAACGTCGTCGTCCCCGTTCGGCGCTACTCAAGCGACGGACGACAACACAACTCGTCGTACGGACGTGGATCCGTTGCCTGCACTCACCGCGATCTTCTCGGTCACTCCGGAAATGGCGATCCGAGCCTCCTACGGGTCCACGATTGCGCGTCCGCAGGTTCGCGAGCTCGCGCCGTACCTGTACCCGGATTTCGTGCGATCGCGAACCATCGCTGGCAATCCTGGGCTTCAACGCACGCGGATCGAAAGCTTTGACGCCCGGTGGGAATGGTTCCCCGCGGCAGGCGAAGTGTTCGCGGTCTCGCTCTTTTACAAGTTCTTCAGTTCGCCAATCGAAATGGTCGTGATCGACGACAACAACTCGTTCACGTTTCAGAACGTTCAGGGCGCCGAGAACTTCGGGGCGGAGCTCGAGTCTCGGTTCTCGCTCGGACGACTGCATTCGTCTTTGAACGATGTGACATTTGGCGCGAACCTCACGCTGCTGTACTCCCAGGTTCAGATGAACGCCGAGCAACGCGGTCTGGCCACGAACGCGCAGCGCGCACTTGCAGGACAGTCACCTTTTGTCACAAATCTGTTTCTAGGCTTTGCTCCAAACGGAACGGGACTCTCGTTCAACCTCGCGTACAACGTCGCCGGTCGGAAGATTACGGACGCAGGACGCCAAGGCTTGCCAGACGTGTATCAGGAGCCCATCCACTCACTCGATTTTGCGTTTGCATGGGAAGTCGATTCGCACCTTACGTTGAGGGCGAACATCGAGAACCTTTTGTATCAGGGCACAACGCTCGAACAGGGCGGGATCACGATCCAGGCGTTCAACCCAGGGCTGACGGCGTCAATCGGAGTGTCGTTCACCCCGTAGTCGAATTTGTTCTTAACCAAAGTTACGGAGGCTAGATGCGTGCACACACAAGAAGCGCGGTAGGACTGGTTTGTTTGGTCAGTGGCGTGATGGGTTGCGGAGAGACCGCGATGGATCCGCCGCGACGTGATTCCGGAGCGGATACCGCGGTGCAACAGAACGACGTGGCCGTCACGCCGACGAGCGACGTTCCAGTCGTACCGACGGACACGGCTGCAACTCCGACCGATACTGCGACCCGCCCGATCGTGGCGGTGAGCGGATCGATCGACACGGCCACGACCTGGACGCGCGGCAACGTCTATCGGATCACAGGCGGTGCTGTGTTCGTGAACTCAGTTCTCACGATCGAGTCTGGAACCACGATTGTTGGCGAGATGCGCGACGGAACCCGCATCGACGGCGGTCCTCCCCGCCAGGAAGGTGCGGCCCTCGTCGTCACCACCAACGGCCGACTGATGGCGGAAGGCACGGCCAGCGCCCCGATCGTCTTCACGAGTGAACGCCGGCTGAGCGGTGGAACCCCCGCGCCAGGTGACTGGGGAGGAATCGTTCTGCTCGGTCGCGCACCCACGAACAACCGCGGAGGCGCAGGCGGGGCAGTCACGCCACGCGCGATCGAAGGGCTTCCGAATCGCGACGAAACGAAGTTCGGCGGTGACGATGCTGCGCACAACTGCGGAACGCTGCGCTACGTTCGCATTGAGTACGGAGGCTACATCTTCGGAATGAACAACGAGCTCAACGGTCTCACCGTTGGTGGCTGTGGCAGCGCGACGACGCTCGAGTACATCCAAGTTCATCGTGGTCTCGATGACGGCATCGAGTTCTTCGGTGGAAACGCGAACCTTCGCTACGCCGTCGTGACTGGAACCGGCGACGATTCCCTCGACTACGATCTCGGGTACACGGGCAACATCCAGTTCTTCCTTGCGCATCAGCGCAACGCCCAGGGCGAGGACCGTTGCATGGA
This sequence comes from uncultured Sandaracinaceae bacterium, assembly GCA_964635815.1. Lineage (GTDB taxonomy): Bacteria > Myxococcota_A > Polyangia > Polyangiales > JADJQN01 > CAZWQH01. Next base: position 8,240 of record CAZWQH010000071.1, on the reverse strand, counting down.
GACGAGCGGCAACAAAGACAACGCGTCTAATATGCCGAAGACGAGCCCGACTGTTTACAACCTCACCTGCATTGGACCGGGCAACTCGCTTGCGGGGTCCGGAATCTCCTCGGCAAACTTCAACGAAGGCGTCGAGGGAATCGTCCGAAACTCGCTCTTCATGTCGGCGCCCTCGCAAGGACTTCGCGTTCAAGACGCGAACTCGGCGAGCCCCGACACGTCGCCGGGTCTTGGAGTAGGCCTGAAGATCGAGAAGAACCTACTGTTCAATATCGGAGCGTCGGGAACGAACTACGCAAACGTCGGGCAGATGCCTGCTGCGCCAAACGCAACTGCAACGGCGGCGCTCATCGCTGCCAACCACACCGGAACGGACCCCATGTACCCGGCAACCGTGATCTGCGGTGTCGTCGGAACGTGCACCGTGGGAACAACTCCTTCGGCCTTCGTTCCGCCTGTAAGCTCGCCGCTCGGAACACTTGAGCGCGAACCGCTTCCCGCAGGAAACACGTGGTTCATGACCGCGAACTATCTCGGCGCGATCGAGCCCGGAGCGACCACGCTCTGGTATTCGGGGTGGACGCGATTCGATCCGTAGCGATCGCGCAACGCCGAGAAGTGAGAAAGCCCGGCCTATCGGTCGGGCTTTTTTCTTTGGCGGAACAACGCGTGTTCGCGCGCGCAAACTCACACTTCTGGTGTGCCGATTTTGTCTGAAGACAGGTCTGAAGACAGGTCTGAAGACAGATCGGTGAGAAATCAATTCGAGTTGCGGTCGAGGCTCCACCGCCTCGCGAACGCTATCGTCTGAGCGTTACTTTTCTTACGAGGAGAGTGGCGTCAGAAAACTCTTCCGACGTTTTCGGAACGATCTCTGATCGATCTCATGGCACGACGTGTGCGTAACGTCGTCGGGCTCTTAGGTTGTTCGAGCCCCTTGCCTATGGCCACAGCAGTTCCCACTTACTCAATCGAGGTAGAGAAAACGCTTTCGTGGATCTCCATGAGCCCGATCGCTCGCAGCGAAACCGTCCGCGACGAATCTGAGCCAAGGCGTTTGACATTGTCGGAACCTCAACTACCAGTTCGCACCTCTACCGGCCGTTTGGTCGGCGGTTTTGTCGAAAACGGTGCTGTCAAAAACAGTGCGCGTTGTCTGGTCATAACGACTTCCGAGTCTCTTTATTTCGCTTCACGGATTTTTTCTGCTTCGACGCAGAACGTTCATTCCAGTCCCGTCATTCGGAGTAGCCATTGAAAGCATCTGATATCCGACTCGTAGCGCTCATCGTTTGCATCGGGGCACCGTCGTCTTTGGCGCTCGCACAGACTTCCGGAACGCAGCCCTCCGGATCGGAAGCTTCGGGAACGCAGCCCGCCACGACGGACGATCAAGCCGTGGAATCAGGCGAAGCTCCCCCCGCCGATAGTGTTCCGGTCCCGGCGGAAACGCCCACCAATCCTCCGTCCTCGGTGCCACCGGGTTCGTCGGCGACGCCCACCTCGCAGCAGCCCGCCCCCGCGGCCCAAGACGACGCGACGGTCGCTGATCCGACGACCGTCACCACGACGACCGCGGCTGCGCCTCCCGCTGCTCCAGCGGCCGCATCGGCGCTTCCAAAATACGCGTGGCGTAACTCGTTCCTCTACCTCGATACGGGCGCAACCTTCACGAGCTTCTTTCCCGGCGCGCTGCCAACGTACAACCCCTACGTCTACACGACCGTCGGAGCGCGTCTGCGTTGGTATTTCGAAGACACGTGGTTCATGGGCGTTGGATTGGATCTCTTCACGGAGCTCACGTCTCCTGACGCGTCCGCGCGTCGCTGGGATCCGCAGTTTTCTGACCTGACTATCTCGTTCGTGCGACCGGCGCTCTTCCGCGCGGGAAACTTGTCGTACACCCCAGCGGCGCGCGCGGTCCTTCCGATCAGCGTCCTGAGTCGCTCACAGAATCGAGTGCTGGCACTAGGCCTCAACAACACGTTCGGTTACCCGATTCCCGAGCTCAATCTCAACCTCCAGGCCTCGGTAAACCTCACGTATTCGTTCAACACTACGAACATCGGCAACGTCGAGAACCCGACGCCGGGGGTTCCGTACCGCGCCGGCACAACCATCCCCGAGTGGATCGTGGCGCTCACACCGACCATCATCTGGGCGCCGGACGAGAAGCTTTCGCTGAGCGTTTCGTACTCGTTTGCGACGTGGCACGGTCGATCCCTGAAGACGGCGAACGTCGAGACCCTTACTGGCAACCTCGTGATTCCAGACCAGAGCGGGACACACTTCCGCTTCACGCAGTCTTTCTCCGTGTCCGCGGCGTACGACGTCGCTGCGTGGCTCAACGTCTCGCTCAACTACTACAACTCTGCCGGAATCGCGGGTCTCTATGCGCCGGACGGCTCGTTCTTCTCGTCCACGTACTCGCCTTTCCACTCGCTCGACTCCGCGTTCAGCGTCACCGCGATCGCTACGCTCGACAATCTCTACAACGAGCTGGCCGGAATCCGCGAGGAGACCGACCCAGAAACACTTCGTCGTATTCGTAACGGCCAGGCGCGCCGGGATCGCAACGCGGGCTTCTGAGCTCGCATCCCACGCCAAAGAATTCATCACAGCAAAACACATGTCATCAGCTCAAAGACTCCGTACCGAGAAAAATATGAATCACACCGAACGTAAGGCTTGGATGATCACCCGTTCCTCCATCGCGCGCGCCGCCGCTATTGGGCTCGTGCTCGCAGCAGTGGGTTCGTGTTCGGAGCAAGCCCCCCTGAACCGACTCGGCGTCAACATCGTCGAGAAATCCGTTTTCAGCGGCTCCTGGTATCTCAACCAGACCGTCGTGAAGGTCGGCTACGAAGGTTCCGGTTTGGGATCGTTCGCCGGGGACGCCGCCAACGACAACGCGGACAATTCCTACGGAACGGTTCCGCGAATTCGATGGGTTATCGATCGGGACTTCCTCTTCGCGTACCGCGACTACGAGGTCTACGAAGGCCTCGACGGAAAGCCGAAGACGCCGGGCGAACAGGTTCTCACCGCGGTAGCCGCCTATCGCATCGAGAGTCACTTCGACGTTCGTCGCGACTACAACACCAGCACGACCGAAGAGTCGAACGTGCTCGTCGAAAACGCCACCGACCGTAAGTGGTACGAGCGTCGGTTCATGCGCGTCGACTGGTCGCAGAACATGCTTCCGGCTTTCGTTGGCACTTGGGCGCAGGCCGTGGACGGCCTCTTCCTTCGTTGGGAGTCGGTCCCGTATCTCGTTCAAAAAGAGAGCGACTTGCCGGACAGCTGGGCCCCGCGTTTCGATCGAATGTCTTGCAATGGCGCATCCGACAACACGTGTAAGCCCAACGACCGCGAGCATGCGGACGACTACAGTCAGGGAGAGCTTTATCACTTCAGCTTCGTGACGCAGTCGACGGTTTCTCCGGCCTCGATTCCATTCGTACTGCCAAACGTCTGTCTCCTCGGACTTGGCGACTGCACCGCTCAGTCCATCGCGATGCGAACGAGCTTCTTGAAAGTTTCTCCAAAGCGTCAGTATGAATCGGCCAACTGGAGCGATTCACGCTGGGAGCGCGCAGGCTACTTCCGCCTCGAGCGCATGACGTTCGACCGCCAGACCGAGGCGGGAGACCCGAAGCTCAACTACACGGACGCCCTCAACTACGGTGTTCATCGCCATAACATCTGGAAGAACTGGTACACGCAAGACGCACAGGGCCGCCGCACGCCGGTTCCGTACGCGCAGCGTCAGGTTCGCCCCGTTGTTTGGCACACGTCGAGCGAGACCCCTGCACATCTCATTAAGCCGTCGTTCGAGACGGTTTCGCAGTGGAACAACATCTTCATGCAAACCGTGCGCGATCTGCAGGGCAAACCCGCTCCGTCCTATCCGGACGTTTCCTGCCAGAACACCGATCCAGAGGCCTATTGCTACTGCGTCACGGACCGGACCTCCGGGCGAGTTCTGAACGAGAGCTGTCCAGGAAAGTACAACCCGTTCATTCCCCCCTCGGAGTACGGAGCCGGAGTGAACCCATTCGATTGCCACGTGCAGATTGGCGCGCATCTCGACGGAACCGCGGATCCGAACTCGATCGCGGCATTCGAACAGGGGCTCGCGAACCCCGTCAGTGGCCCGGACGGCGGTGGTACACCGGTCTGGCCGGAGAACGTTCGGCGGCTTTCCGACGCGAGCTTCTATCCGTGGTTCGGCGCGAAGATGGTTGGCAGCGAGTGCGCGCAGATCCTTCGCGTTAACACCTGCAACCGATTGACTGGCAAGTACGACCAGGCGACCGGTCGCTTTGATGAAGCGACCATCAACACTCTTGATTGTCAGGAGCGCGGAGACTCGCGCTTCAAGCTCATCAGCTACGTGAACACCCCCGGCACTGCGTTCTTGGGTGTCGCGACCCTTCGTGGTGATCCGACGACCGGCGAGCTTCGTTGGGGCGACGCGAATATCGGTGGTCCAGCGCTCGATGGATATCGAACGCGCAATCTCGAGATTCTCGACATCATGATGAAGATTCGCGACGAGCGCGACATCTTCCTCGGCGAGGACGTTCGTGACTTCTTCCAGTCCATCGCCACGTCTCAGCCTCCGAACGTGCCGCGAATCGATTTCACGGTCGCGAACTTGAAGAACCAGCAATCGAGCCCGTTCTTTCAACAAGGACAGGCCGACGTCGAGCACATCATGGAGCGGGGCTTTGCGCGCGCGCAGCGCCTGAAGGGACCTGAAGGACGCGCTCAAACGATGAATCACCTCGCGCAGAACCTTGCGGGGACCGACATCGAAGCCCGTCTCTTCCCGCCGCTGACCGCGCATGAGCTCAGCGGTCAGATCGACTTCCGCAGCGGAACCCAAACGCCCGAGTCTGTACTCGAGGAAGTATCCCCGTTCCGCACATCGGCGCACGATCGTCTCGCCAAGCTTAACGCGACCGAGGCGCGCGAAGGCAAGGTCAACTATCACCGTCCCAACGAGTACACGGACTGGTCGGCCTTCCGCTTCGCGGAGCTGCACAAGGATTGGCCTCGCGCCAAGCTCGAGTTCGAGCTCAATCGCTTCCTCTTCCGCGCTACCCAACTTCACGAACTCGGCCACTGCCAGGGGCTTCGTCATGCGTTCGGCGGGTCCGCGGATGGTGGCAACTTCCACGATCCTTGGTACCAGATCAACGCGGCAATCCCGCTGCCCGATCCCGGCACGTTCGACCGCGACTCCGTCCCGGGTCTCAATGTCGCCGAAGAGGCGTCGTTCCAGACCGCCTACATCGATGCGAAGAAACGACGCGAAGAGCTCGGCGTCGACTTCCATTCCCAGGCGTCGATCATGGACTACATGCCGGACTTCTACGACGATCCGGCCCCGCTCGGACGTTACGATGCTTCCGCGATCGATCTGGGGTATGGCGATCTCGTCGAGGTCTACGACAACAGCGATAACCGTTCGGTCGACGCCATCACGCCGGTCAACACCAAGCGAGCGAAGTTCAAATGGTATCTCGGCGGTGAAGCCTGCACGACGGACGCGGAGTGTCCGTACTCTGCCTCGGGCGCGAGCTCGTCGTTGTTGCTCGGAACGAACAACGCAGCCGGTGTGACGCAGAAGTGCATCGCGAACCCAAGGGCGACGAGCGCTCGCATGTGCTCGAACTTCGATTCTGACCTGGCCGAGATGGCAACCAACGACCGGCCGCGCTGGGTTCCGGTCAACTACCTGTTCTGCTCGGACGATCGCGTTGGATCGATTGCTTGGTGCAACCGCTTCGACCGCGGTGAAACCTATCGCGAGATCATCGCGAACGCGGAGGAAGCGTACGACCGCTCGTACATCTTCTCCCACTTCCGTCGTTATCGCCGCACCTACGACATCGGCGCTGCGTTCGGATCGTTTGATCGCCAGGCGGTGATCATGACGAACGTCGCGCAGAACCTCATCTACAACTACTCGACGCAGCCAGGTGCGACGCGCCGCACGGGTCCACTGGGGTTCAACGACCAGTTCCTTGCGACTGTCGACGTCGTGAACTTCCTCGCGAAGGTCCTCACACAACCGAACGTCGGCCAGTACAACTGGAACGATTTCTGGAAGTACTACCTCCGCACGGACGCGAACTTCGCGAACCCGAACGCACAGGTTGGAATCGGTCTCGATCGCGGTCGCTACTTCGATACCCTCTATCAAGGCGGTCTCTCGGGCATCAACCGCATCGAGCGCACGGGCTCGCTGTACGAGAAGTACTGGGCAGCCAACCTCCTCACCGCGCGCGGCAACGGTTACTTCTATACCCGCGATGTCGACTTCTCTCTCAGCTACTACGACCTGTTCCCGAACGAGGTTCAGCAGATCTTCAGCGGCATGATCTTGGATCAGCCCGCAGAGTACATGCCGCGCATCGTGTGTCCGAACCCGTCGCAGCGTGGTTGCGCCGGTGGTCGCCTCGCTTACGTCGACTTCTACCGAGGCGATTGCACGACCCCAGGTTCGACGACCTGCCGCACGGAGCCGATCCAATCGTCTCTTCGCGAGCATGGCGTCTTGAACGGCGGCACGAATCTTCTTCTTCGTAACCTTGCCACCATCTACGGTCTCATCTCGTTCCCGGTCTACTTCGACACGACCTTCCAACATCAGTTGGAAATTTGCATCGAAGGCAACGAGGCGTGTGCGGAACCGCGCGGCGTCGAAGGACGCGACTACATGCGCTACTTCAGCCCGCGTACCTCACGGTACTACCTGGCATGGCAGCTTGAGGCGCAGGCTGGTCGGCTCGACCAGAAGTCTCTCGGCTTCGAGATGCTTCGAGAAGCGAACGACCTCCAGTTCTACCTAGACGTCCTTCTTCGTAAACAACGTTCTCAGCCGCCGACGGCAGAGGAAGAGGCACGCCTCGCAACGCTTGGTTATCCGAGCGTCGCGCAAGCGAACACCACGACGGTTCAAGACGAGATCGATCGCGTCTTCAACCGCATTCAGAACACGGAATCCTTCATCAACGTGATCATGGATTACCGCAAGCGTCTTGGAATCCGGCTTTGGTGATCATCATGAAGAACGCACAGATCACGGAATCCACTGACATGAACTCCCTACAAGATTCGAAGAAGAGGTCAGAAATGAACAGCTCTACCGGTTGGCTAAAGTTGGTTGCTCTCGTCGCGATTGCGGCGTTCGCACCAATCGGCTGCCAAGGCGCTGCGACGATCAACCAGCAGCAGACGTTCCTGGTTGCCAAGAAGGTGTTCGAGGGCGAGTGGTGGTACAACGAAACCCTCGTTCAGGTGGACGGCGACTCTGCTCAGGCGGCGGGCCTCTTTCCGAACTCCAAGGGCTGGCTCGATCTCGGGTTTGGCGTTCAGGACACGTACGCGGCGACGCTTCCGCGGATCCGGTTCGTCATCGATGAGCGCTTCCTTTTCGCGTATCGCGCCTACGAGCTTACCGTCGGCGGGTCGGATGACGCGCGCGCAGAGGACTTCGTTGGTCAGCCGCTAGCGGTTTGGGCAATCGAAGGACACGTCGATGTGCGCCGCGACTTCAACGCGACGACCGGCGAAACGACGAATCTTGTCGTCGAGGACACCCTCAATCGTAAGTGGTACGAGCGAGATTACATCCGCGTGGATTGGTCGCAGAACCTCGTCAGCCGATTCTTCGGCGTCGAATCCGAAGCCATCTTCAACGGCGCGCGTCCGCTCTCGATCCCCGCGTCCGCGGACGAGAATACGTCTCCGGAGTTCTTGCCGAAGTTCGTTCGCGTCGCAGACGATGCGAACTACCGGTTCCGCGATGAGTGGTCGGGCTCGGACCCGAATACGGTTCACTACTTCTCGATCGTGACGCGCGAGATGTGGGTTGGCGCGAACATCAACGCCACCGCTCAAAAGCGAAACGCGTTCCTGCGCATTCCTCCGAAGCACGAGTACGCGTCGGAAATCTCCACCCACCAGGAGTTCGATCGCTTCGGTGTCTACCGCCAGCAGGGCCGTACGTACGTTCGCGGCGGACTAGACCGTGAAGTCCTGCATCAGTTCTGCGAGCAAGACCTCGACTGTGGGTACCGTATCGAAGGTACCGGCGCGAATAGCGTTCGCGTTCCGGCAGGTGCGACGTGCGACACCACGAAGCACATCTGTGTGGGTGGCCTCACTCCAGACCGCGGCGAAACGGACTACCTCACGTTCTATCGACCGCGCCACATCATCTATTC
>CAZWQH010000070.1:0-15114 GCA_964635815.1 uncultured Sandaracinaceae bacterium | reverse complement strand
CGACCCTTGGGACACGGGCAAGGTGCCCGGAGGTCGCTCGCTGCTCATATCTGCGCGAACGACGGGAGTCCCCTCGTTACCGTCTACGGGAACGGTAAAGTCCGATGAAGCGGGAGCCCGTTTGGAGCCGCCGGGTGGGCGGGTGGCGTCGTCACCGTGCGCGCCAACCACGTCTCGATCCCGCCCGTACGATCCGCGGTCTGGAGGATGGTCGCTCTTGTACTCCGTGACCATCGGAGGACGCGGGAGTCGCGAGTACTCCTCGTCTTTTTCCAGCTCGCGACCGATGTCTTCGGCGAACGCCTTCTTCATGTAGACCGCGAGGTCCTTGCGCGCGAAGAAGTTCCCGCTCGTGTACATGAATGACTGCAAGTCGTCATGCAGATCGATGGCCGTTTGGTAACGGTCGTCCGGGTCGCGGGCGAGCGCCTTGAGCACGATCTGCTCCAGTTCGTGCGGAAGGTCGGCTTTGATTCGCGACGGCGCCGGAATATCCGCGCTGCGAACCTTTTCGAGGGTCGACAGCTCGTTCTCTCCTGCGAAGAGACGCTCACCGGTGAGCAACTCGTAGAGCACGATGCCGCACGCGAAAACATCGCCGCGTCGGTCCAACGGGAGCCCGCGAACCTGCTCGGGAGACATGTAGCCGAACTTGCCCTTGAGAATTCCAGCTTGCGTGCGCCCAGCTTTTCCAGCGGCTTTCGCGACTCCAAAATCGATGATCTTGGCTTCGCCGTCCCACGAGATGAGGATGTTCTGCGGCGACACGTCGCGATGCACCAGGTGCAACGGTCGTCCTGCTGAGTCCTTCTTGTTATGGGCGTAGTCGAGGCCTTCGCAGACCTTCATCGTCGCGTAACAGGCCATGGGAACGGGGAGCGTCTCTCGCTTCTTTCGCGCGCGATCCCAAATGGTACGAAGGTCGCGGCCCGCAACGTATTCGAGCGCGATGAAGTACGCCTCGCCCACTCGGCCGAGATCGAAAATCTGGGCGATGTTCGCGTGCGATAGCTGCACCGCAATTTTCGCCTCGTCGATGAACATCGTGATGAACTCAGTGTCCTCCGCGATGCTGGGGAGGATCCGTTTCACCGCCACGAGGCGCTCGAAACCTTCGACACCAAACGCCTTGGCTTTGAATACCTCGGCCATCCCGCCGACATTTATTCGCTCAAGGAGTAGGTATTTTCCGAACGGGACAGGTTTCTTCAAGGTCGTTTCCGTGAACGGTTTGGAAGCGCACGCTCGCGCCGTTCATGGCGCCGGTCGGCTGCGCACTGCAATAGGCGCACAACGTGGGTATGGGACCACGAAGTGTTCCTTGAGGCAAGCAAGCGCCGCTCTTTTGCGACTCATTCAGGCGTTCATGTGGGCATCACGGGCTACGTACTTAACGCGCGCCCGGTGGCCGGACGAAGCGCGGTGGCCCTGTAGGGAAATAGCGCACACGCGCTCCTTGGAGTCGTCCCCACTTCGCATACGGCATCGGCTGATTGTCGGGAGCGAGAATCGAGCTCGGCGGCAGACCTGGCAGAAATGCAATGCCCGCCTCGAAATCCAGCTCTTCGTTAAGAGGGTCGCTCACGCCATCTGCTGTGACGAATCCGAGACGGTCGTCCTCGTGGGCCAGCCCGAAGACGTGCTCGCTGGCCATAGTGCGAGCGGCCGCGCTCGGGTCGACTTCGGACTCACTGTCGAACCACACCACGAAGCCCTCGCGATCGATTCCGATGAAATGCTCCGCGCGACTCGTGGCTGGGGAGCATGTCGTCGGGATCACAACATCCTCACGAGGCGCCGAAGATACATACAGCTCGCGTCCAATCGGCGTGGGGTTCCACGCAACACCACACTGCTCTCGCGGTCCCGCGCTCGAGCGACTCACTACGCCGAGAGCGTCAGTCGGCAGAGTTCCTCCGGGGGCAACTCGTCGAGTCCCCAGCCGCGCGAGATCGATCCTGGTGACCTTCGCTTCGACGCCGCCCACCGCAGCGTCTGCTCGAGCAAATGCGTAAGGCCATCCTGCGTGCGGTAAGCCCCCGGTCGAAAAGCGGATCGCTCCGGAAGGGCCCGCGACATCCGGGCCCGGCAGCACGGGACGCAAGGTCAGATAGAAAAAGTCGCGCGCGTCACGATGGATGTATCGAGGGAAGCGCATGGGCACCATCGAGGCCACGGCTTTTTGCGACCGCACGATCCATCCGGCTCCAAGTCCTTCGGCGGAAGGGAGTGGACCTTCGAACGCCACCTCCGGATCGATCGCGGAGCTCGGCGGCGACAGCTCGTCAGACTTCGCGACTCGGTAGAAGTCGAAACCAGTGTGCCGGCTGTTCATGTCAAGGTGCATCCCGCGCACGCACCGCGTCGCAAGCATGCCTCGTCCGAGCGCGTCGGCATCCATGGTCCCGCCCCAGAAGAACGCTAGGAATCCCTCGCTAGTCAGGCACAGCCCGCTGCGATGAGTGAAGGTCTGCTCGGTCGCTCCCACAGGTGCGGCGCCCCACCACCAGCGTTCCCAGGGGTTGAACCGATCTCCTTCGACAACGCTCGATAGATTCTGCCGCATGCTGATCATGTCGGCGGGAATCTCGCGAGTCGCTCGAGCTTCGTCGTACTCGCCGACGGGATGTCCACGCGCGTCGAGCGCGGGCCCCGGCCAAGCGCCAAGCGCGACGCGTCCGTCCTGATAAACGGCGACGGTCGCTGCCCACGGCTTGGGCGGAATGTAGACCCTGCCCTCGGCCATCATTCCGAACTCGCCGTGCATCGCTTGGAAGCCGCCGTTGAAACCGCCAACCAGGCGACGCATCGTCGCTTCCGTTCGTGGCACCAGCCCGGACCCCGTCTCTCCTGTTGCGCTCTCCGGTTCGCGAGTTCCCATCGCGATGTTCAGCTGCACCTGCCGTGCGTCCCACAGAGTGATGTACATCTTCGCGAACGGACGCTCCGGATCCGCGCGCAGGTACGTCTGCACAAAAGCCGGCGGCGCGTTGGGATACTTCTGCACGAACTCACTCGTGACCGGCACCCACGCGCCTTCGCCATCCAGCGCGGGTGTGATGAGCGCGGTCAGCGAGGCCGGCGGCCATCCGACGCTTGGGGGGAGAGCCCTGAGCGCAAGCTGCCCCTGACCCGCGAGCACCGAACCCTGGGCGCCGCTCGTGCCTGCGAGCTCTCGTCGAGTCTCGGCGCCCTCTTCTTTTCGATCGCGCGCGCCGCGAATCCGGTACGCGAGCCTCTCGACCCAGTCTTTGGCGCCAAAGACCTTGTGTTCGAGCCACTCGATGGGCGCAGCGCCAACGAACGGGAGTCGTCGAACCGTGTCCACGACCCAAGTGATCGAGCCCGGACGGCCCTTCTCTCGGGCCACACGTTCGGCGAAAGAATGCCCCGAACGCAACGTGAGGGTTGCAGCATCGAGCTCGATGGTGCTGGAGCGATTCGCAACGACCAGGATCGACTCGCCCTTCCTTTCCAGCGCGACGTCAGGGCTCGGGGTTGCCAGTCGGATGGTCACTCGATCGAATCCGCGGCCGCGCCCCGTCTCCTGAACGTTGGTGATCCAGTTCTGGGCCTTCGCAATGACCGACCAGCCCGCAGTTACGCGCGCTGCTTCCCCTCGCGTGTCCAACCACGTGATCGATTCGATCGCCGGCCCGCCGCCCGCCCTCTGACTTGTGCCTCCCGCGGAACGGGGTGTTTCCTCGTCCGCGCTCAGTGGAGTTACATCGGAGTCTGGCTCGTATCGCTCTGACGGGCCGGCCGATGCGCCTTCTCCGCGCCCGATGCGAGTCATGAAGCGAGCGTAGTGGCCATCGAGCGTGAGCTCATCTTCATCCGCTCCAGGCGAGCGTGTGAGGTTGAGGATGGAAACAATCCCCGTCCCGTTGCGAACTAGCACGTGGAACACGTCGCGATTCGCCTCGCCATGGAGCTTGCCAGTCACGAGATGCTCGCGAAGGTCAAACACTTTGCGGGCGACCCCGCTTCCGGGAACCTCGAGCATCTCGAGATCCGCGAGACCGCGCGCCAGCAGCGTCTCCCGAAGCCCGGCCGAGTCCGTCTTTCTTCCGACCGAGAGGGCAATTGCCGCGACAACGGCGACTACGAGCGCCGGCAGTATTCGACGCAGTACCTTTTTGCGGCTCTCTAGGTAGTCGGAAAACGAATCCACGGGTGAAAACATGACCTGGCTCGACCCGAGTGCAGACGCACGCTAACTTCGCGCCGAAATGGCAACCAAGATAGCGATCAATGGATTCGGCCGGATTGGCCGTTGCATAACGCGAATCATTTCCAGTTCAACCGCTCTGGAGCTCGTGGGCATCAACGATCTCACGAGCCCGGACGCGCTGGCTCACCTTCTGAAGTACGACAGCGTACATCGAACCTTCGGCAAGAGCGTCTCTGTCAAAGAGAGCGCCATCGAAATCGAGGGCAAGAAGGTCCCGGTCTTCGCTGAGAAAGACCCGGCGAAGATTCCCTGGAAGAGTGTCGGCGCGGACATCGTTCTCGAGTGCACAGGCATTTTCCGCGGACGAGCGCTCGGCGCGGGGAAACACATCGACGCAGGAGCCAAGCGCGTAATCATCAGCGCGCCGGGCGAGAAGGACATCGACGCGACGTTCTGTGTGGGCATCAACCACGAGACGTACGATCCCGGCAAGCACGCGATCGTCTCGAACGCATCGTGCACCACCAACTGCCTAGCCTCGATGGCGAAGGTTCTCCACGACCATGCGGGCATCCTAAAGGGTCACATGCTGACCGTTCACTCGTACACGAACGACCAACGATTGCTCGACCTTCCGCACAAAGACCTGCGCCGCGCACGCGCTGCCGCGCTGTCGCTGATCCCGTCCACGACGGGCGCGGCCAAAGCGATTGGACTCGTGTTACCGGAGCTTCAGGGAAAGCTCGATGGGACTTCGATTCGCGTCCCGACTCCGAACGTGTCGCTCACATGCCTTACCGCTTCGGTAGGCAAGCAAACGACGCGCGAAGAAGTGAACGCGGCGCTCAAGAAGGCCAGTGAGACCACACTCAAGGGCATCCTCGGGTTCGAGACGGCCCAGCTGGTCTCGAGCGACTACAACGGCGACCCGCGCTCGGCGATCGTCGACGCCGACCAAACGCAGGTCGTAGGTGGAGACCTCGTCGAGATTCAGGCGTGGTACGACAACGAGTGGGGCTTCTCGAATCGCATGGTCGACCTCGCGACATATATCGGAAGCCGGGGCCTGTAGATGGCATCGCCCGAACCTCGCGTCGCGACGGTCGCGGGTGGTGCGATCCGCTCCGTCAAAGACCTAGACATCGAAGGGCGTCGTGTGTTCCTCCGCGTGGACTTCAACGTTCCGCTCGAAAGCGGTCGGGTCACGGACGACACACGAATCCGCGCTGCAATACCGACGATTCGCTATGCACGAGAGCAAGGCGCCCGGCTGATTCTAGGCTCCCACCTCGGGCGTCCAAAGGGTCAGCGGAACGCGAAATACTCACTCCTTCCCGCCGCCGAACGCCTCGCGGAATTGCTAGGCGCGGAAGTGCTGCTCGCCGAAGATTGCATAGGCGATGGGCCTCGGAAGCTCGTGCACGACCTGCGCGACGGCGATCTCATGATGCTCGAGAACCTGCGCTTCGAAATCGGTGAGGAGGCGAACGACGAACTGTTTGCTCGCGAGCTCGCAAAGCTAGCAGAGGTATACGTGAACGACGCCTTTGGTGCCGCGCATCGCGCGCACGCTTCGGTGCAAGCCCTTCCGCGAATCATGGAGCAACGCGCGGCAGGCTTGCTCCTTGAGCGCGAAATCGAAGTGCTCACCAGCCTGCTCAAATCGCCCGAGCAGCCGTTCGCGGCCGTCCTAGGCGGTGCGAAGGTCAGCGACAAGATCACCGTGATCGAAGCTCTGCTTCCGCGCATCAACTCACTCGTAATCGGCGGCGCGATGGCCAACACGTTCCTCGCGGCCCAGGGCTTTCAGATGGGCAAAAGCTTGATGGAATCGGACAAGCTCGCCTTGGCCCGCGGCATCATCGAGAAGGCGGAGCACCGCAACGTCGACATCCTCGTACCCGTGGACGTCGTCGTAGCGACGTCACTAGACGCTACCCAGGGCAAAATCGTCGACGCGCGGGGTGTCGGCGCCGATGAGATGGCGCTCGATATCGGGCCCCAGACCGCAAAGAACTACGCGGCGCACTGCGCAAAAGCTCGAACCGTCTTTTGGAACGGTCCCATGGGCCTCTTTGAACGCGACGCATTCGCAACCGGGACACGCTCTCTGGCTGCGGCGCTCGCGGAGAACCGTGGATTCACCGTTGTCGGTGGAGGGGACAGCGTAGCCGCCGTCGAACAGGCGAAGCTCGGCGAGCGTTTTGGGCACGTATCGACGGGTGGCGGTGCGAGCCTCGAGTTCATCGAGGGGCGCAAGCTTCCGGGTATCGAGGCACTGCGCTAGCCTCCGATGATGCGACGCCCTCTCATCGCTGCGAACTGGAAGCAGTACAAGACCGCGCTCGAAGTACACGAGTACGTACGCGCGCTCGCTCGCGAGCTTCCCAAAGGCCCTGTCGCGGCGGAGATTGTTCTCGCTCCCCCCTTCACACTACTGCAGACCACCGCGGATGCAGTGCATGCGGAGTTCTCCTCGGACACGGTGTATGTCCGAGTCGCCGCGCAGGATACTCATTTCGAAGACCGAGGTGCGTTCACCGGAGAAGTGGGCCCCCTTCAGATTTTGGACACCGGCACGACTTGGTGCATCGTGGGTCATTCGGAACGTCGCCAGTATTTCGGCGAAACGGATGAACGAGTTGCGAAGAAGGTGCGCGCTCTGGCCCGCCATCGATTGAACGCCATCGTCTGCGTAGGTGAAACTCTGACCGAGCGTGAACAGGGAAAGACCCTCGAGATCGTGCTCGCGCAGATTCACGCCGCGCTCGAAGGAAGTTGGACACAAGAAGAACTCGCGACCGTCACCATCGCATACGAGCCCGTCTGGGCGATCGGGACCGGGAAGAACGCGACGCCAGCGGACGCCCAAGAAGTACACGTGGCTATTCGGCAAACGCTTGCCGAGCGCATCGGGCCTTCTTTCGCAGGTAGCTTGAGAATCCTTTACGGCGGAAGCGTGAAGCCCGAGAACGCGCGCAGTCTTTTTACGCAGCCCGACATCGATGGGGGGCTAGTCGGTGGCGCCTCGCTCGAGCCGGCGGCTTTTGCGGCAATTGTCGTTGCGGCCCAGGCCAAAGCGTTCGCCGCTTAGGGAATGCAGGGAGCGCGAAATGTCCGTGTGCTTGGGGCCACGAGCGACCCTCGCAGTCTCGGGCGTGCGTTGCCGAGCGTTTCGTTGTAGCTTCCGCGTCCTCGTATGGTTCTCGCGCTCTCGATCATCTACGTCATCGTCTGCATCTTCCTCGTCCTCGTCGTGCTCCTTCAGGCCGGTCGGTCTGGTGGTCTCGGAGGCGCGTTCGGGGGCGGCGGATCGCAAGCTGTCTTCGGCGGCGCGGGCGCGGGCAACTTCCTGACGCGTCTTACGTGGGGCAGCGCAGCGCTCTTCATGTTTCTCGCGGGCGTTCTTGCGTACAAAGCGTCGCCCAAAGACGACCAGTTCGATCGTGCAGAGAGCAAGCAATCCGTAAAGGAGAGCCCACCTGTTCGCCCGACTCCCGCAGCCGCTCCCACGAGTGGTGGCGCGGCGGCGCCGGCGGTTGCGCCCGCCGCTGATCCGGCAGCAGCAGGTGGCGAGACGCCTCCGGCCGTCGCAAACGAAGGCCCCGGTGAAGGCGCACCCCTTCCGGCCGTCCCATCCGCGCAACCGACGGCACCTCCCCCAGGGGCACCGCCTCCTGGCGCGCCAGTCCAAGAGCCGCCACCCGCGCACTGACGCGCCACACCGAGGCGCAAACACCGCGAGCGGTCAGCACACAAGTACTGATCACTGACCGCTACGCGCCGTACGCGCGCACGAGCTCTTCAATCGCGCGAGTTCCTTCGCGCGGGTCGTACGTGCTCGCCAGCTCTTCGATCAGTCCGGCGATTCGGTCGAGCTCATGGCGTTGCAGCAATGCGCCCGAAGGATCCTGCTCATGCATCTCGAGCGGAAATGTGTTCGTCTGCAAGGAGACCTCCGTGTTCTCGAGGCGCGAGCGCAACTCGTGGTCGTCCGTCCCCAGGCGCGCCAACCGCACTACGTCGATGACGTCGTCGACCTTCACAGGCACCGGTCGTTCGTAGCCAATCAGCTTCACAGCACCATTCTGACCGAGCAGGACGCTTCGCGCGTTGATGCTGCCGTGACGAACGTTTGCCGCGTACGCATGAAGAAGCGCATGGGCCAGCGACACCACGATGTGCAGCCACGCGACGGGCGCAAGACCGACTTCCTCCATGACGTCGGAAAGCACGACGCCTGGGACATGCTCACGCACGATGAACAGACGCGGAGTTTCATCGTCGCCAACGCGCGCGTAGCCAGCATCCAGTAGCTGCGCGATGCCGGTGTGCGAAAGGCTCAATGAACGTATCACGCGCAGGCGTCGCTGCTCCGCCGCGTCATCCGCACCGCTGAACGCTTTGAGCACGACCTTGCGCTCGAAGCTCTCGATACCGTGCGCGACCGCCTGGAAGACCTGATCCCCCGCCGACTCCGCGAGCTCTTCACCCAGCTCGTAGCGCTCGTATACCCATCCACGACGGCGACGCACCGAGGACACCGGAGCTTCGTCCGTGTTCTCTTCGATGCTGTCCGCGCCCCCGCGAGCTCGAGCTCGTTCGCTCATCGGCCTGCATTGTGCGCGAGGATTGGCCCTTCGGCAAACGATGTGCAGAGAGCCCGCGAAACCCGCTACGCGGCGGCCCTTTAGAGAATTGGCGCTGAAGGAACCTGAGCCGATTCCGGCCCTTCGCTCACTCCAAAATGGAGCTGGCTAAGTCGCGCGTACACACCGCCGCTTCGAATCAGCACGTCGTGCGTGCCCTCTTCCACGATGCGCCCTTTGTGCATCACGATGATTCGATCCGCGTCGCGAATAGTGCTCAATCGATGCGCGATCACGACAGCAGTACGCTCCTGCAAGACTCGCATTACGGCAAGGCCAACCCTCGCCTCCGTCTCGGCGTCGATGTTCGCGGTCGCTTCGTCGAGAATCAGAACTGGGGCGTTGCGATAGACCACGCGCGCGAGCGCGATTAGCTGTCGCTCCCCTGCGCTGAAGTTCGTTCCGCGTTCGGCGATGATCGAATCGAGCCCCCCGCGTGCTTCGAAGAGATCCGTCGCCCCGAGCTCGAGCAAGATTCGAGCGGCGCGAGCGCGATCCGGAGTGGCCTCTCCGAGGGCAATGTTGTCGAGAACGCTTCCAGAGAACAAGAAGACATCTTGCGAGACAACTCCAAATGAAGCGCGCTGATCCTCCGCGCGCATGGTGCTCGCGTCCCTTCCGGCGATACGTATCGTCCCGGCGAGCGGCGAATAGAGTCTGAGCAGCAGCGACACAAGCGTCGTTTTTCCCGACCCACTTGCGCCTACGATTGCGATGCGCTCGTGCTTTCCGATTCGCAGCGATATGTCATCCAGCACCATCGGCCCTTCGCTCCGATAGCGGAACGAAACGTGGTCGAACTCGATATGCGGCTCGACCTCTGAGGCCGAAGCGGTCTCGCGAGGCGCCGAGGCTTCGGTCCGTTCCTCAGGCATGTCGAGAAGGCCGAACACTCGCTCGGCCGACGCCATGGACTGCTGGATGATCGTGAACTTGCCGGAAAGATCCCGGATCGGAAGGAAGAAGCGGTTCAGATACTCGTAGAACGCGACCACGGTGCCCACATACGCCTTCGAGGATTCAGCGTCGAGAGCGCCCACTCGAACGGCTGCGTACCAGAGAACGAGAGCAACGCAGACGGCCGCGACGCCTTCGACGACCGAGTAGAGCAATGCGTCGTACTTGACGGATTTGTGATTCGCGTCGCGATAGTCCTCGTTCATCTCCGCGTACTCACGCTGCGCACGCTCTTCCGCCGCCAGGCCATTGATTACGCCGACGCCGGTCACCTGCTCGGAGAGGTAGCCGTTGAGCTCTGCCGTTTTTGCTCGGATCACGCGAAAGGCGGTGCGCGCATAGCGTCGAAAGACCTCGACGAAAATCGCCAGCGGAGGAAGCGCGAGGAACGCGAAAATGCTCAGCCGCCAGTCGATAAAAAGCATCATCGCGACGATGCTGACCAGCAGAAGAATGTCACCGACCGCACTGATTGCACCCGACGAAAACAGCTCGCCGAGCGAATCGATATCGCTGGTGACACGCGTCGTGATGCGACCGACCGGCGTTTGATCGAAGTAGCGCATCGGAAGCCGCTGCACATGGGCGAACACATCGGTGCGCAGCGCCGCCATGGCTCGAAAACCGGCTTTCTGATGCAGGTAGACTTGGCCGAAGCGCGTAACGAACTCGACGCCGATGCAACCCGCGTAGAGCAGCACGACGTAGGTCAGCGCATCTAAAGAGCGCAGCGCGACGATTGCGTTGATCGCGCGACCTACGAGATAGGGTTGCGCGACCGATGCTGCGACCATGAGCGGCATCAGAAGAAAGCCAAGCACGAACGCCGACAGCTCCCGCCTCGCGTACGGCAACAACCGCCCAAGTGCAGCCTTGTCGAACTGGAGTCCGTGACTCGTGGGGCTCTCTTCGTCCTTGGCTCGGAGGAATCTCGACTCGGTCTTCATAGAGTCGCGAGCTCCTGCTCGATGCGCTGACGCTCGACGAGCTTCGAATACCGCTCACCGCGCGCAACGAGCTCCCGGTGGGTGCCGTACTCCACGATCCGACCGTGCTCGAGAAACGCAATATGATCAGCTTGCTCCGCGACGCGAGTTCGATGCGTTACGACAATCAACGTCCGCTTCTTTCCCTCCTCGCGCAGCGTTTCTAGAATTCGGTCCTCGTTTTCGGCGTCGACGGCGCTCATCGGGTCGTCCAGCACGAGCAGCTCGGACTCACGTGCAAGGGTTCGCGCGAGCGCGACGCGCTGCTTCTGTCCTCCAGAGAGCTGAACACCTCGCTCGCCAACCTGTGTTTCGAACGCATCCGGGAGTGCCTCGATGTCACTCCGGACCGAGGCTCGTTCCGCAGCGTCCAGAACGAGCTGATCCGTCGGCTGCATCATCGCAATTCCGATGTTGCGCGATACCGATGTCGAGAAGAGGAACGGCTCCTGAGATGCGAGCGTGACGTGCTTGCGAAGCTCCGCGAGCGGAACGCGGGTGACGTCGTCTCCGCCCAGGAACACCGTCCCGGGCGGCGTTGGAAGCTGACGTGCAATGAGCTTGGCCAGAGTGGATTTTCCGGAGCCGGTGGGGCCAACAAGAGCCAGCGTCTCCTTTGGTGCGACGCTCAGGGCCACACCATCGAGAACGAGACGAGCGTCGCGGGAGAATGTCAGACCCTTGACCTCGACCCTGCCCCACTCCCTGTCTTCGTTATGGACCGCGTCGCTCTCGTCGCGGATACGAGGTTCCGTGCCCAGGACGTCCACAATGCGAGAAAAGGCGGCGCGCCCGCGCTGAATCACGCTGAGTATGAAGCCCAACATGATCGTTGGGCCGATCAGCTGCGCCAAGTACGCATTGAACGCCACGAACTCACCCGTCGTGAGTTCCCCGGCGATGACCATTCCTCCGCCAACGTAGAGCGAGATGATGAAGCACGAACCCGAGATGAGCATAAAGACCGGCCACATCAGGCCGCGAAGCACGACGACATTCATACTCGCCTCGATCGATGCGGCATTGGCCGCAGCGACACGCGCGGTAGCAACCTGCTCGAGAGCGGCGATGCGCAGCACGCGGATTCCGGATACAGACTCTTGCACCCGTGTGGAAAGCTCCGACGACGTCTGCTGCAACTTCACGCTCGCTCCGAAGATCCGCTTTGCGAAGTTGCGCGGAATCCAGAAGAAGAGCGGATACGGAATCAGCGCGAACGCTGCGAGCTTCGGAGACAGCGCGATCATGAGCCCGATCCCCGTGGTGTACGCGAAGACCGTATTGGCGACGTTCAGCAGGCCGAACCCGACCAGAAGGCGAACCTGCGTCAGGTCGTTCGTCGCGCGACTCATCACATCGCCGGTCGTCACCGTGTCCGCGTACGGCGTTCCGAGCTGGTGAATCTTGGCGAGGAGGTCGTTGCGCAAACGATACTCGACGTCCCGCCCCAAGCCGAAGAGCACGATTCGTGACCACGTGCGAGCAATCGAGAACACGAGCGCGAGAGCGATGACCCCAAGGGCGACGTTGCGGACTAGCGTGAGCTGCCCGCCGCGAAGGCCGTCGACACCAGACCGCAAGAGCCAAGGCATAGCCTTCTCGAGTCCGTTGGTGACAAACAGCAAGAAGACCCCCAAAGCCGCCGTCCGCGTGTGCGGGCGGAGGTAATCGAGGAGTCTCGGTTCCGCGATCGCCGACTTTTGCGGCTCGGGGGATTTTGCATCGCGGACAGTCACGAGCGGATAGGTTTAGACCTCTCGCGCCGTCCGCGCACGCTTTTCAGTGACTCAGTTCCGAACGCGCCGACGTGCGAGAGCCAAGCAAAGCCCAGCAGCGATAAGGCCAACCATGGTGGTGTTCGAAACACGGGTTGGCGACGCGATCTCGCAACCGCAGCCGCGCTTGGTTGGTGTGGTTCCTCCCACGCCGCCGTCGGCGCTAGGAGCCGGGGCTGATGTGTCGGGAAAGCAAACGCTTCGATTTGGATCAGCGGTCGCGGTGCAGACCAAGCCGCCCGGACACTGGGCGTTGCTCGTGCAGATCTGAGCGCAGAACTGACGCGCAGGAGCATCGGGCGAGACGCGCGCCTCGGCGCACAGACCACTCGCGCAGTCTTCGTTGGCTCTGCAATCGTCGTTTGCCGCTCCGGATGCGCGGCATGCACCGCACGTTCGCCCGTCAGACGTTCGGCATGACGTTCCGTCGGCGCATTGATCGACTGCCGCATTACACGGAACGGAACAGACACCCGCCGAACAGTAGAGCGAGCGACACTCCAGATTGTTTGTGCACGCCATGCCGTCGGTTTTGGTTTGTGTTCCGGTCACGCGGGCACACACGCCCTCGCCACATGTAGAGAGAGTGTTGCCGCTGCAGTAGTAGCCCGTCGCGCACGACCGCACGTCGAGCCAGTTGCAATTACTGGTGCAGATACCGCCGAAGCAGAGTCCCGAGGCGCACTCGGAACCATCCTGACACGCCGTCCCCATTGGGCCGCCCGTACCAGTCGGATTGGCTTCGCACGCATGCGTCGTGGTGTTGCAGTACTGGCCCGCTTCGCACATCGAGTCGTTCGTGCAGCCGGACGGCGTCACGGCCTCGCACGTCGCACGCCGATTGACGAGGCCCACGCACTGTGAACCACGCAAGCTAGGAATGAACACACAGCTCGTCCCGTCCTGTGTGCACGGGGCGGTCCGCGAGCACGGCGCGCCGCAGTACATGTTGCCGTCTGGGTACGTGATGCACCGCCCGCTGTTCTGACACTGCGCGTCGTCCGTGCATGAGGCGCACACGGTTCCGTTGCCCGCGACTCGCTGGCACATACCCGCAACGCACGTTTGCCCGCTGGGACAGCCAACAGTGCTGCAGTCGGACGGAACCGCGCCCTCGCCTGGGTACAGCGTACAGATTCCCATCTGATCGTCTGCGGTGATGGTCGAGATTCCCCCTTGGTAGCTCGCGAACATTACGGCGGTTCGACTCGCCGAGTGCCCAAGACCGTAGAAGTGTCCGCCTTCGTGCAAGACGATGCTGTACACGTTGACGCGACTGCCACGCCCGGACGTGGTGATCCAAGTGAAGTCTTGCCCGTTGAGCTCCATGTCGGCCGAGATAATGGTTCGGCCGCTGTAGATGTTGCTCGTGACACCAATGGTGCCGTCGCCATAGCGCCAGCCGGATTCGACCCAGCCGATCACGAAGTTTCGATCGTTGCTGGTCGGGCCAATCGCAGTCTTGCCGCGGTACTCGGCGCGCAGGCCGCTGCACGCGACCGTCGTCCAATCCGTCATGGCGCGCACGACTTCCATTTCAGCCGTCGCGATCGGGATGTCCGGCGTGCCGGCTTCGTTCAGCCAAAACGAGGTAGCCGAGCCGCGCCACACCGACGCAGGATTGGTCGTGGGAGTCCACGCATGGGCAGTGCCGCCGATGAAACTGCTGCCGATGAAGCTCAGAGCGATCGCGCCGGACACAAGCGCAGAGCGAGCTCCTAGTCCCGTCGTGTTCGTGGCTCTCATCGTCCACCTCGTGCCGCAACAGTCGATGTGCGAGTGGTCAGTGCGGCGCGGATGCGAGAGACCAGATCCGAAAGGGGAAGCGCCTGCGCGGTCCCGTCAGAAATATGCGAGACCGATTGGTCGCCGCTCGACGTCGGAACAAGAAACGCCACCTCTGAGTTGTCTTGCAGCGCGACGTCGCCTTCGGCGCCGCGGCGAACGATTAGGAACCGCCCCTGACTAAGCGCAAAGGTTCGAGTGATGCCATTTGGGTATCGGCGCAGAAAGATGATCGCTTCGTCGCCGACGCGATACTCCGGCGTTCCTTCGATGTGCAAACGCCGCCCGCGAATCTCTCCGCCAAGCTCCGAGAGTGTAATGGTCCGATTGAGGGCGCCTTTGAGAACCTCTTCAACCGCGAGCGTGTGCTCGGTCCAGGCCTCCATCGAACCTTGATGAGGATGTTCAACGGTGCGAATCGCCAACACGCGCGCGCGGACGATGAAGTCTGCGCGCATTGCCATCTCCTCGATCGAGAACTGCTGCATGACCGTGGTCGGCGAGAGCTCGGCACCCCGAGCAGATTCTTCCACCGGACTAATCGCGAATGCGAGGCTCGGAGCGACAAGAACTAGAGTCGCGGCTGCCAACGACCGTCCAACACTGCCTTGCACGCCCATTCGTTTCGTTTGGACCATGTACTCGCTCCTCTGCGATCACCGAATCAGAACTCGAAGTAGAACTACGGCGAGAAGATGCTGTGCGACGTCTACAAGACTCGAACGCCGCGGAGGCCAACCATAGCAGCGCGAATCGCACGCGCATCTTGATTGGCTGGAACGACAACC